>JAPLDG010000209.1:29992-51857 GCA_026391845.1 Bacteroidota bacterium
TTTTTCATTGTTATACGAAAATGTCAACACAACAGCCGGCGGGGTTGTCAATATCAATGGCCAGGGCATAATCTATCTGGCGCCCGGGTGCAGCGGATTAAAGCAGATGCTGCTCATCATTTTCATCCTGATTTGCTATCCCATCTCAATTAAACTGAAAACATTTTTACTTCCGGTGTCAGTCGTTATCATCTTTTTAGCTGTAATTCTGCACTTTGTCTTACTCGTTCCGGTAGCCTTGTATTACCCCGATCTGTTTCTGCTGGCCCATGATTATTTTATGATTGTGTTGTTTTACGGGTTCTTTTTTTTAACCTGGGTGTTGTGGGAAAAAGTGAGGAATATATACCAGCATAATAAAGTAAAAGAATGAATTTAGTGACACTCACTTCACGGATAAAATTTAAAATATTCTGGATCATGGATAAATTGAAATGGAATATTCTTTTTATACGTTCAAATAAAAAAAACCAATACACCATAATTCCGATTAGCATTGGAGTAACAACTTTCATGGATCGCTATGAAAATTGCCTGGTTCCATTACTCCGTAAATTGAGTTATCTTTTTCCCGATAATGAAATAATTATCATCGCAAACGGGCATGTTCTGAAAAAGGAACAAGACGTTTACTTAGAAAACCTTACAAACTTTTGTTCATCGTTCCCTCATGTCAAGCTTTACAAGCATCAACTTCCTCAGGGATTAAGTGCCATGTGGAATCAAATTATCAGGAATTCGAAAAACAACAACATCCTGATGCTAAATGATGACGTAGATGTGAAGGTTAATTTTGACAGTTACATAGAACAATTATTACAAGCTAACCACGAATTCTTAACAATTAATGAATCCTGGAGTCACTTTATAATTTCAAAATCGATTTTCGAAAAGGTAGGCATGTTTGATGAAGGGCTTCTCGAAATAGGGGGAGAAGATGATGACTATGCAGCCAGACTTGCCATAAATAACATCTCAATTCATACCGATGAAACAACAACGATAAAATGCAAGCTGAATCTAAATCAAAAGAGACCCAAAATAAACAGCTATGGGTGGAGAGTTTTGGTTATAGCACCTATAATAATAATTATCTGGCAGAAAAATGGATTATGAGCAATGATCCATTCGATGGTGCAACCGAAGTGCCGAACAGACTAATGAAATATTGGAAGCAACGTACAAATACAACTGTCAATAAAGGTTCTTAAAACAAAATGTCCACTTTAAAAACAAAAACGTTACGCGGCCTTTTTTGGAGTTTCCTGGATTCATTTGGAGCATATTTTATTCGATTTGGGTTTAGTGTTGCGATAGCCAGAACACTTGCTCCATCTGATTATGGTTTAATGGGGATGATCATAATTTTTATTGCCATCGGGAATATCCTGTCGGAAAGTGGTTTTGGAATGGCGCTTATCCAAAAAAAGAATACGACAAATTCAGACTTTTCTACTATCTTCTATTTCAACTTAATTGTTTCGATCGTTATTTATGGTGTTCTGTTCTACGCTGCATCTGCAATCGCTGATTTTTACAAAGAACCCGTTTTAACCGATGTTATCCGTGTATCTGCGCTAACAATTGTCATTGGTGCATTAAGCAATATTCAAACGGTCATCCTTTCAAAAGAGTTAAATTTCAAAAAACAAACTTATATCAGTCTCTGCTCAACTGTTGTTTCAGGTACTACCGGAGTTATTATCGCATATAATGGTTTTGCCATTTGGGCGTTGGTGTTTCAAACTTTATCAGGTACTGCGGTAAGACTGATTTTGCTAACATTAGCAGTAAAATGGAGACCTTCCCTGGTTTTTAGCTGGAGCAGTTTTATTCAGTTATATAAATATGGTTACAAAATTTTCCTTCAAGGGGCAACCGATGTAGTATTTACGAAGATATATTTCCCCCTGATTGGTAAAACATTTTCCACACTCCAATTGGGATATTATACAAATGCTACCAGTTTCTCAGAAATCCTGGTCAAACAGACAACCATTGCTTATGGAAGAGTTTTATTCCCGGCAATTGTCACGATAAAAGATGACAGAGAAAGATTAAACCGATCTTATTCAACAGTTTTCAAACTTCTTTCGTTCATAATGATTCCCATTTCTGTAATATCTATTGTTTCCGCACCGGCATTCGTTGATTTCTTCCTTACAAAAAAATGGTTACCTGCAGTGCCGTATATGCAATTGTTTTTGATTGAGGGATTCTTTTTCTCATTATATATGCTTAATCAAAATACGTTTAATGCGACAGGGGCAAGTGGTCTGTCATTAAAAGTTGATATCGGAAAAAAGCTGTTGACATTTTTAAGCTTATTTATTGCCATAGGATATGGAATTAAAGCCCTGATTTTAGGTCAGATTATAAGTTCGTTTGTAATATTTATTTTTTCACTATTGGTAGTTCAGAGCAAGATAAATATTAACATGAGACCATTGCTTTTTGAATATTTTAAGTTGACGATGATTTCCCTGTTCCTCGTTTTCATTGACTATTTTATTTTGCAGAAAAACATTGAAGGGAGCGGAATATTGCTGCTGGTCAAAGTGATAATATTATCAATGGCTTACTTATTAGCTGCTTACATTTTGAAAATTCAAGCACTGAACGATGTGATGTTGCTCCTTGGAAAATATCTTCCAAAAAATGTTCAAAGAATAATCACAAAGCGGTTCGAGTAATGATTTCATTTGTAACAATCTTTCCAAGCTTCATGAATTTTCATTTCTTTAAAGACCCTGGTCAAATTCCATTTCGGTTTCACAAGAAAGGTATTGCTTCGAAAATAGTATGTTCTCCAAATGAAATCTCATATGATCAAACTTCAAAGTACATCCCCGTTCACCTGATTCGAAAAAAAAAACGGCTCAATTTAGGTTATATTCTGTATTTGTCTCAAAATGCAAAAATGATTGGTGTTTTAAATGTGTTTCATCTCCAGTGGTCTTCATTGCTTTTTGCTTCTGTTTATAAGCTTTTTAACCCGGATGGCTTTGTTTATTTGAAAATGGATAACTGTCACTATTCTGGCAATTACTCCTGGGAAAAACTTTTCAGCCGAGAAGAATTTACTCCTGCGCCCGACATCTCAGAACCGAAAGGCATTAAAACAATGTTGAAAAATGCGATCATCCCAAAGCTTACAAAATTTGTTGACCTATGGAGCATCGAAGACACAGCAAGTTGTGAATATTATGAAAAAAAATACACTTTTTTGAATAAGAAAATTATCACCGTTTTAAATGGGCATACAATAGATATTGACCATCATGCTCCGGTATATCAATTTTCTGATAAAAAAAACATAAAAACTCAACCTGGGATCTTCACTTAGCAGGACCTCTTGAGAAGGGTTTTGAATTCTATATATCAGATTATTTTACCAAAACACCTGAATTGAAAAGTCGTGTTTTTTTTCACGGCTCACTTGGCAGAAAAGAACTTTTTGAATTGTATAACCAATCAAAAATATTCTGTTTACCATCACGTTTCGAAGGTTTTGCAAATGTATATTCAGAGGCAATGTTCTTTCGCAATGCAATTGTTACAACCCCTTCAACTTCACTAAGAGACATTGTTTTAGATTACAATTGCGGAGAATTGGCAGAAGCAGATAACGTTGAGCTATTGTCTGAAACATTGATAAAAATAATCAATAATCCAGTGTTAAATGAGTTATATGCAACAAATGCGAAGGATTTTTGTGAATCAAATTTGTACTGGGACAAAATTTCAGATAAATTACAGACAGAGATTATCCAAAGAATAGCTTTAAAGAAACCCGCTTCTCATTCATGTCAAACCATATCTTAACAGATCAGATAGTTGCTGTTAACGGCATTTTGCGATTTATATGAAATATTAATACCGGCTCACCCGAAAATATAACATTTATATCATGGATTACATCGTTTTTTCTGATTTGGCAAGGGTTATCATCTGCTTTTTGCTGGCGTTTTTTATAACCAGCGTGCTCATTCCTTCCATTGTTAACATTGCACAGGCAAAATCCTTTGTCGATATACCAAATGAGCGTGCTTCCCATAGCGTTCATACGCCCACACTCGGCGGGATCGCCATTTTTATCGGAGTCCTCATCTCTTCGCTGATGCTGCTGAATTTCTACAATATTCCAAGAGGTCAATATGTTATAGCCGGACTGATCATCGTTTTCTTCATTGGTTACAAGGACGATCTTGTAGGTATCAGTCCGTATAAAAAGTTCTTCGGACAAATTATGGCCGCTTTGATCGTGATTGAATTCGGGCAGATCCATCTGACAAACCTGCATGGCTTCCTGTTAATTTATAGCATCACAAACAATTTCGGGCTGGTGCTTTCCCTGATTACGATCATCGGGTTGACAAATTGTTACAACCTGATCGATGGAATCGACGGATTGTCGGCAACCCAGGGCATTCTGGCCACTGCAGCATTCGGTGCATGGTTTTTCCTGACCGGGAATTTTGAATGGGCTGTCCTTTCAGCCGGCATGATCGGTGCGTTGGTTGCTTTTCTCTACTTCAACCTTTTCAGCCGGACCAACAAAATCTTCATGGGCGATACAGGGTCGCTCATTCTTGGATTCTTTATCGCTATTTTAGCCATCAGATTCAACGAAGCAAGCATCGGACTTACAGGAACTTATGCTGCCAATGCCGCCCCTGCTGTCTCGGTCGGAATTGTGATCATCCCTGTTTTCGACACCCTCCGGGTTTTCGTCACCCGGCTCGCTCTGAACAAACAGCCGTTTTATCCTGACAAGACACACATACATCACTATTTGCTGAATCTCGGATTTTCGCACGTTGCCTCTACGGCGATCCTCTTTGCAACCGGTTTGGGGTTCATCGCCATCTCAATTTTACTGAGAAACCTCACTGTTTTCTGGTTGCTTACGATCCTGATGACCCTTGCCGCCGGATTGTCGGCGATACCGATCATGCTATACAGATGGAAACTATCGAAAGAGTTGAAAGAAATTCCTTTCAGAAACCCACATTAATTCCGGTTATAAACGTATTGGTTTTTCCATTCATCACCGCCGGCTGATAGCGAACATCGCCTGAGCGGTCGGAATTGAGATACTGAATAAAGAAATATCCGTTGTTTACAAATTCATACCTGGCAGAGAGCTCAAAAGCCTTGTTCTGCCAGGTTATGTTTTTTAAAAATGGCACCTGATCCGCGGTATAGCCTGCATTGATCCGGTAGGGAACATCGTCGCCATGCTGGGCGATGGTGTAGGAAGTATTGATCACGACGCCACGAAGCGGATGAAATGAAACGGCAATATAAATCTCCTGGGAATTTTCACGCAGGTAGTTTCCGAGGATAAAATCGTTCGAGGCAAATGTGGTTGCCGGGAGGTAGTGATCGTACGTCATCGGCTGGGTTCGGGTATATTCGGCAATGATGGAGAGATTTTGAAGTGGAAAATCGCTAACCTGAAATCCCGCCTTGAGACTTGTAAAGTTATGCAGGTCGGGATTCGTCAACCGGGATGTCTTCCACTCATCAATGTAGAGTGATGCAAAGAGATGGAGATGCCTGATCTGCCGGGAGGAGAAGTTAAAGAAAAGCTGTGAGTTCGATCCGGCATCATTGGTATAGTTGTTTTTGGTCGCATCCACCGAATTGAAGAAGAGAAACGGGATCAGGTATATCGGGTTGACATTGACGTCGCTATAGATGATCGAATTTCCGAAAGAGAGGTTTAATCCCCGCCATGGGATGAATGTAAACATATTGGCAGCAATGTATTTATTTCTGTAAACGATCCGGTAGGTACTTCCGGAATAGTATGAATGGCTGCTGTCGATGACGTTGGAGTTGAGCCAGCCATGCATGTAATTAAAATCAAACCATTTGACGGGATTCAGGTGCAGCTGGATGGATGGAAAAGCAGGCGCCTTTCCCGACAGGATATTGGCTCCATGATAGTTATCTCCCCACACCATCCGGTCGTTGATAATCCCGATGGATCCCCATCCCACTGAGGCGACGATCCCGCCGCGCATTTCGCTGTAATCCACAGCTTTTTCGTCCTTGCCTTTATATACGGCGCCCTGTTCCAGGGTGAAATACTCCGGCCTGGCCATGGCCACACTTGCATTGTTGTCGCGAAGGTTGGCATAAAATCCAACGTTTTTCCCGATATAGCCGAACATACTCCCCCCCCACCACCGGTGATATTCAGATCCGTTTTCGTTGGCCATCCATTGAACACCCAAAATCGGCCGAACAGAAAAGGTGAACAACGAATCTTTATAATGAAAGCCAGGCGGATTCAGCGCAACAACCATGTCGGGTTACTTTTTAAGCATGAATGAAAGCCGGTAGTCATACTCATGGGCAAGACGTGATGCTTGACGCGTGACGTGTGACGATTGTTCCAGTTGAAAATCCTGCATATAGAAGTGAAGCTCTTTTTGCTGGCGTTTGCTGAGTTGATGCGATGGTTTGTCATCCGTTGATCTGATCCTCTCATTGGCGATATCCGCCTCATGCAATTTGTCGGCAATATAGGTCCTGGAGTAAGGCTTCACAGCAGAATTCAGGGTAATCAATTTTAAATTGGCCAGTTCATCCAGGAAGTCATAGATGCCGGTGTTGCTAACATCCTCATATACAACCTGTGAAAAAACCGGCAGGTTTACCATCATAAGTGCCAGGAATATGAGAGATCTTTTCATCCCGATGGTTATAAGTTAATTCGTATTATCTGACAAAAATAGGGATTTCCGTAGTTTGTTGTGAATATAATCTGCTAAGTAGCATTAACTTTACCGAAAAATCAAATAAATGAGTTACGTTGCCAAGATCATTCTGAAACCCGGTAAGGAAGCTGCCGTCAAACGCTTTCATCCCTGGATTTTTTCCGGCGCCATTGAAAAAATTGAAGGAGCTCCGCGTGAAGGCGATATCATCGAAGTTTTGAGCGCAAGAAAGGAATTTCTGGCCATGGGGCACTATTTGCCAGGTTCTATCGCAGTCAAAATATTTTCCTTTCAGGAGCGTGAAGTCAATGATAGTTTCTGGAAAGCGAAACTGAAAGCCGCTTACCAACTCCGCAACAGAATGGGACTCATCGGCGGAACTGTGGCCAATGCCTACAGGTTGGTTTTTTCAGAAGGGGATATGTTGCCAGGTCTCATCATCGACTACTACAACGGAGTGGCGGTGATCCAGGCACATTCAATCGGCATGCACCGGCTGTTGCCTGTTTTTACAGAGGCCATGCAAGAATTGTATGGCGAAAAACTCACTGCGGTCTATGACAAAAGTTCCGAGACCATGGAAAAGTCTAAACTCATCACACGCAACTCCAAACTATTCCTGAAGAAACCAACCGATTTGCCGCAAACGGCACCTGTCTCCGACCATTTTATCTTCGGATCCTCCGGCCCGGTTGAAATACTTGAAACCGGACATCGGTTTCTGGTGGATTTTGAGCATGGGCAAAAGACAGGTTTCTTTCTTGATCAGCGCGGAAACAGGATGTTTGCGCAGTTTTACGCAAAAGGAAGAACCGTGTTGAATGCTTTTTGCTATTCAGGAGCATTTTCAGTTTATGCACTGAAAGGCGGTGCAACCAGGGTACACTCCATTGATAGTTCAAAGCAGGCCATTGAGTGGACTGCGCAAAATATAACACTCAATGGGTGCGATGAAACAAAGCATCGGTCGGAAGTTGCCGATGTTAAACGTTTCCTGGTAGAAACTCCGGAAAAGTACGACATGATCATCCTTGATCCTCCTGCCTTTGCCAAAACCCATCATGTTACCAACAATGCGCTTCATGCCTATGTTCACATCAATGCTGAAGCGATGAAACGAATGAAGCCGGGGGGAATCCTGTTTACATTTTCATGCTCCCAGCCCATCTCACGGGAGATGTTCCGGTCGGCCATTCAATCGGCTGCCATCGAAACCGGACGCCAGGTCAGGATTTTGCATCAGTTGTCGCAAGGCCCCGACCATCCGGTCGATATTTGTCACCCGGAAGGGGAATACCTGAAGGGATTGATACTCATGGTTGAATAAAAACGTGACGCGTGACGCGTGACGCGTGACGGACAAGGCCGATATGCAACACAAAACATATCGAACTTTTTGATATACGGGTATTTACCTTCTGTTTTTTTATTATTTTTGCTTCGTTAAAAATTTCACAAAACACACTTCAACATGACATTCGACGATTTTAAGAAAACCCACAAGCTCCTGGCACAGTATAAGTACACCTGGGCACCGATCGACAAAGGCTATAACAACCGTACCGTTCATATCAACGTGGGGGATCGCAAGATTACAGAGAAACCTGTGACTCAGCAGATGAAGGAAAAATTCATCGGCGGCAAGGGCTTTGATTTACGTTTGCTGTGGGATGCCACAAAACCAGACACAAAGTGGAATGACCACGAAAACGAGATTGTCATTTCCGGCGGTCCCTGTTGCGGGATTACCCAGTATTCGGGAAGCGGTAAAGCCATTTGCTGTTCCATCAGTCCTCAGACAGACATTGTTGTTGACTCGAATGTTGGCGGCTTTTTTGGCCCGTTTCTCAAATTCTGCGGGTTTGACGCACTGGAACTGCAGGGAAAGTCGGATCAGGAGATACTGGTCGTATTTGAGGAAGAGCGGGAAGTCATCGAAATTTACGAAGCAGGAGACCTTCCTTCCGACAGCCATGTGCTGGCAGAAGAGTTGCACGACATGATGGCCATTCCCGGAAATGAAAAGGACAAGTACAACGTATCTGTTGTTTCTGCAGGCACTGCTGCCGAGCACTCCCTCATCGGGATGCTGAACTTCAGTTTTTTCGACATCAAACGCAAGAAGGTACGCCTGAAACAAGCCGGACGTGGCGGAATCGGAACCGTGCTGCGTGATAAAAAAATCAAAGCAATTGTTGCCCATGTGAAAACCATTGGCGGAAACCGCAACAATGTCGTTAACATGGAAGCCATCCAGGAACGTGGCCGTACCTTTAACAAGGAGATGCGTGATCTCGACGACAAACAGTGCGAAATGCGTTCGAAAGGAACCGCCCATCTCACCCTCGTCATGAATGATTATGATCTCCTCCCGGTCAACAATTTCAAATTCGGCAGCCACCCGGATGCCGTGAAGATCAGTGGCGACGTATGGAAATCCTTTTTCACCCAGAATGTTCCCGACGGTTGCTGGGTCGGCTGCAACATGGCCTGTGCAAAAGGAGTTGACAATTACGAACTCCGCTCGGGTCCGTATAAGGGAGATAAAGTTATCGTTGACGGGCCTGAATATGAGACAACCTCATCCCTGGGTTCGATTGCAGGAATTTTCAATCCCGACTTCACCATCGAAGCCAATTTTTATTGCGATACCTATGGCATCTGTACGATCAGCTGGGGCAGCATCCTCGGTTTCGTGATGGAATGTTACGAAAACGGCATCCTGAATGAAGAACGAACCGGTGGACAAAAGTTGAACTTCGGCAATGCTGATTCTGCCATGGAACTGTTGCACCAGCTTGCGAGAGGCGAAGGTTTCGGCCTTATTGCCGGGTTGGGTGTTCGTAAAATGAAAGAGTTGTTCGCCAAAAACGGCTGGGGTGACCCTGGCTTCATGCAGGATATCGGCATGGAGAACAAAGGCCTGGAATACTCCCAATATGTTTCCAAAGAATCACTGGCACAACAGGGAGGTTATGCCATGACCAACAAGGGGCCGCAGCATGATGAAGCATGGCTCATTTTCATGGATATGGTAAACAACCAGATCCCCACTTTTGAAAAAAAGGCCGAAGCGCTCCACTATTTCCCGATGTTCCGTACATGGTTCGGTCTGGCAGGATTCTGCAAGTTGCCATGGAATGATGTGGAACCAGAAGATAATGCCCAGAGCGCCGAACCGGCAAAGGTACCCCAGCATGTTGACAATTACGTTACCATATTCAACGCTGTTACCGGCGCCAGCATCGACAAGCATGAGATCATCCGCATGTCGGAACGGGTCTATAATTTCCAGCGTATCTTCAACATCCGCCGGGGAAAGGGTTTACGAATCCACGATGCACAACCCTACCGCGCCTGTGGTCCCGTGACCAAAGAGGAGTACGAATCACGCGCCGAACGCTATGATAAGCAATTACTGGAACAGGTTAACTTCGACCCTGCCGGAAAAACCACGGATGAGAAGATGAAAGCGCTGCGAACTTATCGTGAAAACCGCTATGAGCAATTGCTTGATGCTGTTTACGAGCGCCGCGGATGGACCAAAAACGGTGTTCCCAAGATCGAACATCTCAGGAAATTAGGGATGGACCTTCCCGAATTGCTCGAGGTTGTAACTCCATTGCAGTAAACCTGCAAAAAATATTTTTTTTGTGTGAATGAAAAAATGTTTATGTTTGCAGCCTGTTTAGAAAAGTTATTGATAACATATTACAATGAATAGCAGATATAGTTCAAATCTTAATTTCTGGTGGTGGCGCTCTTTCTTAAAAAGAACGTAAACACCATAGTTTTGCTTATCTGAAAGATACCCTGAAGGCTTGCTGTTTACAAACGGCAGGCCTTTTTTCTTGATGAACGGCTTGCCAGCTCAAAACAGGCAAGCCGTTTTTTATTATTAACCATTTATAAATTTAACCATCATGACAAAAATCAGAAAAATTCAGTTGAACGAGCGCGATATGCCGAAACAATGGTATAATATTCAGGCAGATATGCCCAACCCGTTACTTCCGCTCCTGCATCCCGGGACAAAACAACCCATTCAGCCCGGCGACCTCGAAGCCTTGTTCCCTATGGCATTAATCCAGCAAGAGGTATCGACCGAACGGTTTATCGATATTCCTGATGAAGTGCTCGACCTTTACCGGCTCTACCGTCCTACTCCGGTGCACAGGGCCTATAACCTGGAGAAAATGCTCGATACACCGGCAAAGATCTATTACAAAAATGAAAGTGTGAGCCCCCCGGGCTCCCATAAACCGAATACCGCCATTCCACAGGCCTATTACAGTTATAAAGAGGGTGTTAAAAAAATGACAACTGAGACCGGTGCAGGCCAGTGGGGAAGCGCCCTTAGTTTTGCCACAAATTTTTTCGGGATCGAATGCAAGGTGTTTATGGTAAAAGTAAGTTATCAGCAGAAACCCTACCGGAAATCCATGATGAATCTGTGGAATGGCTCAGTGATCCCCTCGCCCAGCATGGAGACCAATGCCGGTCGTGCATTCCTCGCCGAAGATCCGGAATGCCCGGGAAGCTTAGGCATTGCGATATCTGAAGCAATTGAGGTGGCTGCAACGAATGAAGACACCAAATATTCACTGGGCAGTGTTCTGAACCATGTGCTGCTTCATCAAACGATCATCGGACTTGAAACGGTAAAGCAACTGGAAATGACCGGCGACTTTCCCGACCTTATTATCGGGCCTTTCGGCGGAGGTTCCAACTTTGGCGGACTCTCTTTCCCATTTTTACGCTATAATTTTACTGAAGGAAAAAAAACAAGGTGCATCGCGGTCGAATCAGCTTCATGCCCAAAACTGACCAAAGGCAAATTTGAATATGATTTTGGTGATACGGCAGGGATGACCCCGCTTATTCCAATGTATACACTGGGGCATAAATTCATTCCCCCTGCCATTCATGCAGGCGGGCTTCGATATCATGGAGCCGGGGCGATTGTCAGCCAGCTGCTGAAAGACAAACTGATTGAAGCCCGTTCCGTTGACCAAACTGAAAGTTTTGAAGCAGCCGTTACCTTTGCACGCGCCGAGGGAATGATCCCTGCTCCCGAAACATCTCATGCCATCGCCCAGGTGATCAAAGAGGCAATGATCGCAAAGGAGGAGGGCATTGCAAAGACGATTCTGTTCAACTTCTCAGGTCATGGCTTGCTCGACATGGGGGCCTATGATGAATATTTTGCACATAATCTGAAAGTTCAATAGCTTCCGCGATGTATGATTGTCTATCTTTGTTTCTGTAGCTTATGCTAAACAATATCAACCCTTCTGACTTCAACGGTCAACACCTGATTGATATAAATAATACAGAATAATATGATATACAATCAATGGTACGTGATTTTAGCCTCAAAAGAGGTGAAAAAAAACCAGGTGATCGGTGTCAAACGGCTGGGTGAAAACCTGGTTGTTTGGCGCGACAGCCGGGGAAATCCGGGTGCGGCGAGGGATAAATGCCCTCACCGCGGTATAAAACTCAGCCTGGGAAAAGTCAAAGACGATCATCTTCAGTGCCCGTTCCACGGATTTGAATACAGCCTTGATGGCGCCTGTAAATTGATCCCCGCAAACGGGAAGGCCAGTCCCGTGCCGGAGCATATCAGAACCGCCTCTTACCCCGTAAAAGAAGCCAATGGATTCATGTATTTGTGGTTTTCTGCCGGGCCTGAGAATGCTCCGTCAACAGAACGATTGCCATGGTTTGACGATCTCGGTCCTTCTCTTTTCACCTCTGAGATGACAGATCACTGGAAAGCACACTATTCCCGTGTGATCGAAAATCAACTCGATGTTGTCCATGTTCCTTTTATCCATCGTACAACCATCGGCCGCGGAATCGGCCCTGTCGTAAACGGACCGTATATTAAAACCTTTGAAAACGGTTTAAGCTACCGGCCTTCCAACGAGCAAGACCATGGCCAGGTTCCGTTGCGGCATGATCAAATGCAGGAACCATCAAATAAAAGCACCTTCCTCACTTTTCTTTTTCCAAATCTCTGGCAGAACCATATCATGGAAAAACTGCGGGTGGTTGTGGCCTTTGTCCCCGTGGATGAAACCAATACGATACTTTATTTGCGAACCTATCAAAAAATGGTGACCATCCCTGTCCTGAGAAATATCTTTCTGTGGATTACAGAGCGATATAACCGGATTATCCTCCACCAGGACCGGCGGGTTGTTGAGACCCATCAGCCACAGGAAAGCCGGTTGAAGATGGGTGAAAACCTTATTCCAGGCGATTATCCGGTGGTGCTATACAGGAAGAGAAGGGATGAGTTGAAAAGCGTGACACGTGACGCGTGACACGTGACGCGTGACGGGTGACGGGTGACGGGTGACTAATGGCACTTGTCAACTTTCATATACGGATACGTAAATTCCGTCGAAGGCATCAAGGTCTCCTTGATGGTGCGTGGGTTGGTCCAGCGTAACAGGTTCAGGTGACTTCCCGATTTATCATTGGTTCCCGATCCGCGGGCCCCGCCAAAGGGTTGTTGCCCGACTACTGCGCCAGAAGGTTTGTCGTTGAAATAGAAGTTTCCGGCAGCATACCGCAGGATGCGACATGCCTTGTTGATCGCTTCGCGGTCCTTTGAAAACACCGAACCGGTAAGCCCGTAAGGCGAAGTCTGGTCGCAGATATGCAGGGTCTCTTCAAATTCCTTATCCTTGTAAACATATATCGTCATCACCGGACCAAAAATTTCCTCTTCCATGGTTTTAAAATGGGGATTCGTGGTTTTAATCACGGTCGGCTGAACAAAATATCCAACGGTTTTATCGCCCGTTCCACCAAAGATAACCTCTGCATCCGTTGATTTCCTGGCATATTCAATGTAACCCATGATGTTGTCGAACGATGCCTCATCGATCACAGCATTCATGAAATGGCTGAATTCGCGTACATCGCCCACCGTAATCCGTCCGATCATCTCGCCCATGCGGGATTGCACCTCCGGCCACAGCGATTCGGGGATATAGGCCCGGGAAGCAGCCGAGCACTTCTGTCCCTGGTATTCAAATGCCCCGCGAACAACGGCGACTGAAACCTCCTGAGGATCGGAGGAGGGATGGACAAAGATAAAATCCTTGCCCCCCGTCTCGCCTACCATTCGCGGATAAGAACGGTAGTTTGCCATATTCTGCGCGGCCATCTGCCACAAGCTGTTAAATGTATTGTTGGAACCGGTAAAATGGATTCCTGTGAGATCGCGATGGCCCATGACCGTCTTTCCGATCAGGCTGCCTGGCCCGGGAATAAAATTAATCACACCGTCGGGCAACCCTGCTTCCTGGAATATCTTCATGAGGAAATAATTTGACAACAGGGAGGTGGTGGCCGGTTTCCATACCGTGGTGTTACCCATAAGCGCCGGCGCCATGTTGAGATTAGAGGCAATGGCCGTGAAATTGAAGGGCGACACTGCGAACACAAACCCCTCGAGCGGACGATATTCAACACGGTTGATGATGCCAGGTTGAGAATGTGGCTGCTCTTTGTATATCTCCGTGATGAAATAAGCGTTAAAATTGAGGAAGTCGATTGTTTCACAGGCAGCGTCAATTTCAGCCTGATAGGCGCTTTTCCCCTGCCCGAGCATGGTGGAGGCATTCACCAGCGAACGGTACTTCTTGGAGATCAGTTCTGCCGCTTTCAAGGTAATAGAAATCCTGTCAACCCATGGAAATGACTCCCACTCACGGTGTGCCTTCAGGGCGGCATCAATGGCCATTTTAACTTCGGCCTCACCGGCCATGTGATAATTGGCCAGAACATGCTGATGATCGTGCGGCATTACCACCTTCCCGGTCTTCCCGGTCCGGATCTCCTTTCCGCCGATGATCAGCGGGATATCCTGTACTTCTGAACTCAGCCGGTCCAGTTCGGCATTCAATGATTTTCGTTCCTTGCATCCCGGTGCATAACTCAGTGTGTGTTCATTCTCCGGGCGTTCTATGTTAAAAATGGCGTTATTCATATCTGAAAATTTTACAGCAAATTAAGAATTAACCCGACATGTTTTATTTTGCATATCGGTGGTATTTTATCAGTTGCAAAGATACTACTTTATTTGGAACTATTCTAAATTGGTTGCCTGCCTGCAAGTTCCTGTTTCCTGTCTTTCAGGAAAAATGCCAGGACGACCAGCGCCCCGGAGAGGGTGGTCATGACCAGAAATGCAATGCCAAAACCGGAAACCTTACCTGGTGTGATAGCTGCGATGGCGCCGATAAGGGCAGCGCCGGCCAATTGTCCGATCGAAATGAATATCAGGAGAATGCCCTGGGTTGATGCCCGTTCTTTCACCGGAACTTCATTGAGCATGATGTAGCTGAGCGAAGCTCTCATGGCCAGTCCAAAACCCAGAAACGCTTCAGCGGTATAGTATAGCACGAGGTTTTTACTAAGCAGGCTCAGGATAAACAAAGCTACAGATGCGATGATCAAACCGGATATAATGATGATTTTTGACCCGATTTTATCCACCAGACGGCCACCAACCGGCGAACCCAAGGCGGTTGCCATGACAACAGGTAAAAGCATGAAACTGGCTTTCGGCGGTTCAACACCAAAAAGATCGACGGCCAGTTTGGGCAGAAAAACAATGGTCGATTGAAAAAGACCAAGACCAAAGGCGATAAATCCGACAATGCGGACCTGAGTGGAATTGAACAGTTTTATATTCAGCACAGGTTCCTGCTGGTGGCCCTCCAGCATGACCAGGATGGGCGTCAGAATAACTGTCAGCATGATAAATGGCAATACGGTCCAGGAACCCAAACTGTCAATAATATTATGTGTATCAATATTGTTCAGCGCCAGGGTGAAGCTTGTGAGAATCACCGCCATCAGGATGATGCCCGCCCAGTCGATGACTGGCTTTTTTTCAAGCCTGGTGGAAGGCAACATCCGGATCGCGAAAAATATCAGAAGAATTGCCACGGGCAGGTTAATCAGAAATAAGGCATTCCAGTCAAAATAGAGCAGCATAAACCCGGCAATAAAGGGGCCAAGGATAAATGCGATGCCAAACACTGCGCCAATCAGACCCAGCGCCCGTCCACGCTTTTCAACCGGAAAAATATCGCCGACCACGGCAATCGCAACAGGGAAAATACCGCTCGACCCAAATCCCTGGATGGCCCGGCCAATCAGGAGCAAAGTGATGTCATGGGAAACGGAAACAACCAGCGAACCCAGTCCAAAAATGGCCACCGCGATCACATAGATCCACCGCCGGCCATAAGTGTCTGACATCTTTGCCATCAGGGAGATCCCGACAAGGTTGAAAAGAATATAAATCGAATAAATCCAGCTTAAATCACGCCCGCCGACATGCATGGTCTTTTCGATGGAGGGAATGGCAGGCCCTACAATGGAAATATCGAGCGCCCCCATGAGCACACCGACAAACAACAACAGCAGGATGCTCGTATTTTTCTTATCACGGATCATATTGAAATTTGTATCAGCTATCAGCCTGCAAAAGTAATCACTTTGACCGGCATTGGACCACTTTTCGGATAGGTCGCTTCGTGCATATCGCAAAAAATCCTACTTTTGTAAAAAACTCTCATTCATGGAAACAAAATTCAGCAACAAGTTGGCAGATATCCATCTCCATTACAAAATCTGGATGTCGGATGAGCGCGAATCCGGAATTTTAGGTGATGGCAAATGGCAGATGCTCAGGCTGATCGATGAGCTGGGGTCCATGAAAGCTGCATGTGATGAATTGGGCTATACCTACCGCCGCACCTGGGGAAATTTGAAGAAGATTGAAAAATTTTTCGGATTTCCATTGCTTGAAAAACAACGCGGAGGCACCGATGGGGGACACACCGCATTGACCGCTGAGGGAAAACGCCTGGTGAGGGCTTTCGATGTGTTCCACAGTACCGTCGATGCACGCATTCAGCAGGGTTTTGAAAAGTTCATGGAGGAATTGAATAAATAATCACATAAAACTGCTCTCATTATGAGAAACCTGTTCTTTGCGCTATGTTTCATCCTGTTTGCTTGTTGTGCCGGATTTACGCAAAATCCCCGGCAACCTCTTTCAGGAGACCTGGTGATTTTTCACGCGGGTAGTCTTGCGATGCCCATGAAGGAGATATCGGCGGCGTTCAAAAAAATTCATCCGGAGGTCAACATCCTCATGGAAATGGCTGGCAGCGTTGAATGTGCGCGAAAAGTTACCGATCTGAACAAACCGTGTGATATTCTGGCAGCAGCCGATTACAAGGTGATCGACAACATGCTTATCCCTAAATATTCCGATTGGAACATCAAATTTGGCTCCAATGAGATGTGCATCGTATTCACTGAAAAATCGAGGTATGCAGGCCAGATCAATTCAAAAAACTGGTATGAAATCCTGTTGAAAAAGGATGTTGCATACGGTCGCGCCGATCCAAACGCCGACCCTTGCGGCTACCGTTCGGTCATGACCATGCAATTGGCTGAAAAATTTTACAGGAGGCCGGGTCTTGCAAATCTTCTGACATCCAAGGATCAGAATTATATGCGCCCGAAGGAGGTAGATCTGCTGGCGGTTCTTGAATCACAGTCGGTTGATTATATTTTTCTCTACAAATCTGTTGCCATCCAGCATAACCTGAAATATCTGGTTCTTCCGCCTGAAGTAAATCTGAAAGATCCAAAATTCACTGACCTGTACAACACGGCAATTGTCGAAATCAATGGGAAAGAACCCGGCCAAAAAGTGATGATGAAGGGCGAACCCATGGTTTATGGGATCACCATGTTGAAAACTGCTCCAAACAAACTTGTTGCGATCGCCTTCCTGCAGTTTCTGCTTTCAAAAGATCAAGGGATCAAAATTCTTGAAAAAGATGGCCAGCCCTCCATGATTCCACAGCAAAACCCGAATTTCGATAAGTTGCCAGCGACGCTGAAACCTTACGCTACAAGATAAGCCCGGATCGGTCCATGTTATTAAAAACAAAAAAGATCAGAAACACACTCCCGATATGCAATACTAAACATATCGCTAATATCCATCGTATGAAAAAAAAATTGACGAACATCTTCCTGGGAATTACTTTCCTATGGGTATCGGTTGCATCCTGCAAAAAAGATGAAAACCCTGCCCCTCCTTCCATTCAATTGCTAACCGGTATGGAATATACTGCATCAGGGGCCATCGTTGCAACCGGCGGAAAACTCAGGTTCGGCATCTCAGCTTCAGCAACCGGGGCAAACATCACCAACTTTGTGATCAAAAAAATGATGCCCGACGGATCAGTTAAAGTGGTGCTTGACTCCGGATTGAACTCAACCGGTTTTACTGTCAACGAAACATTCTATCAGGGCGTTGAGGATACCGTTCACTGGACATTTCAGCTGATGGATAAAAACAGGCAGTTCGCAACAACAGCGATCACCCTGTACAGAGATCCGGCATCAACATGGGGAGGAATCCTGGAGTATCCTGCCGTGGTAATGGGCTTCCAGAACAGCGCCACCCACGGTCAGTTTCTTGTTCCGTCGAGCGGAAAAATTTATTTTGCTGATTCGGCGGTGATCAATCAAAGCCTGATCGACATCATCCCTTATTATTATGTGGATGGCACCCCTTCGCCTACATTTTCATCCGCCGGTGAAACGGGTGGCGGGATTACCGAGTACTATCCGACCATCAGCGCGTGGACAACAAAAAATTACACGAAATGGGATATCAGTGTTGACACCGATCCGGTTCCGGTTTCCGCTTTTGATGCCTGCCACAACGACAGTCTGCTGATCGTTTCCTATGATGATGTGTGGGGCAAACGAAAATTCAAATGGGCTGAAGCGGGTATCGTGATTCCGTTTTTAACATCTTCGGGAAAAAGAGGCCTGATCAGGGTCATTTCCGTAGAAAATGATCCGGCAGGCGCCATCACCTTCGCCATGAAAATTCAACAATAAACATCATAACCATATCACTTAAATGAATCAATGAAACACTAACCCTAAACCAAATCATTATGAAAAAACAGCTACTTTTTGTCATTATGCTTATCATGGCCGGAACCCTTTCGGCCCAGGAAACACTCACGGGCTGGACTTTCCCTGCAAATTCAGGAGCCGACAGTCTGAATGCCAATCTTGGCACGACGCAGAACAAAACCTATGATCTCCGCTTTCAGTGGGTGTTAACTGCGACCACTGATTCGACCCTGAATACAGTTACTTTTGTTCAAGGGGCTACCACCTATGCAGCTGCAACAACTGGCTGGGAAAATGGAGCAAATATCAAGTTCTGGTCCATCAAATTCAAAGCCAATAACTACTCGAACTTCAAGGTTTCTTCGAAGCAAAAAAGTGATGCAACCAACCCTGGGCCCCGTGATTTTAAACTGCAATGGCGGTTGAGCAGCGGTACATACGCTGACATTGACGGTGGTTCAATTACGCTCGGTGCAGACTGGACGACAGGAGTTTTAACTGACCTTCCTGTACCGATCACCGGGCAGGGAACCAGTTCGATTTACCTGCGGTGGATCATGGCGTCAAACACCGATATCAATGGAGGTACGGTTGCCTCCTCAGGTCAGTCAATGATTGATGACATTCTCGTTACGGGTGTTAATTCGCTTGGACAGAATGAAATTCTATACACGAATCGTTTGAAGGTTTATCCTTCTCACAACAACGGCAATTTTACCATTTCATCAACAGAGCCAATTGATTTTATGTCAGTTGTCGATTTGAATGGGAAAACCATCTGCACCATGACGAATCCTGGTCAAAAACAAACGGTAACCATGTCAAATGCCAAACCTGGCCTATACCTGCTCAAAGTTCGGTTCAGTGCCGGCAATGAGGAGTTATCAACACGTTTTATTGTTGAATAAGAACACTTTATATGTTGTAAGGGCAGGCAAATCAGGCAGAAATTTGTTATTGATTGCCTGCATGCTTGCCCTTATTCCTTTTTCCCTGGTTGCTGCCGGTGGAAGCATCTCCGGTAAGATAACAGGGTTACCAGACAAAATTCCGCTGGCCGGGGCACACATAATTCTTGAACAACAAGGCAAAGTTACCTATGCTGACCATCATGGCTTATTCCGGTTAGATGATATTGTATCCGGCAAAATCACCCTCAGGGTCTCTTTCATCGGGTATAAAACCGAGGTGAAAACAATGACAATCAGGGAAGGACAGCATCTGAAGATTGATTTCAGCCTTGAAACAGATGCCATCAATGCCCCGGAGGTTGAAATCAGGGAGGTAAAGCCCGACCGGACGACACAAGATATGCCTGTTCGCATGGAAATCATTTCAGCTCAGGCCATCTCAAACAATCCCGGCCAGAATATTGTCTCGGTCCTTGATTTCGTATCGGGCGTTAACCTCTCTTCTACCATGGGCATCTTTGCCAACAATACGGTTGTGACCCTGCGCGGTCTGAGTGGGAACGATCAGGCCAGAACGCTTGTTTTGCTTGATGGAGTTCCGCTGAATAAAGCTGATGCCGGCAGTGTAAACTGGAATCTTGTAAACCGCGAGAATGTGGAAAGAATTGAGATTCTCAAAGGCCCGGGTTCTGCCATGTACGGGAGCAGCGCCATGGGAGGTGTGATCAATATTCAATCAAAAAGACCCGGAAAACGCATTTCCGGGGATGCCACGATTGATTATGGAACCTTTAATACGGCCGGTTTCCGCTATCAAATGGCCGGAAAACTCAAACCCGAAAATATAAGCAAGGGGTTTTCCTATAATCTCAATGGGTTTTACCGCAGAAGCGATGGATACAATCCGGAGATACCCCAGTACCTTGAAAAAAGTGACACTTTTTATGTGAATAATTTTTTGCGGGAGGCATCCATCGGCGCCAAGGCAGGATACCAGTTCAATTCACTGAATATCGTTGAAATCGGCACCAATTTCTTCAACGACAAGCGGGGCCGGGGGACGGAAATATATGAGATTGACGGGGCTTTTGAACGCCACAATACCTGGCAGGGAAACATCCGGTACAAAGGAGGAAAAGGCCGCGTAAAATGGAATATCCTGGGTTATAATCAGGTAGAGAATTTTGAGCGCCTCAACGAGTACATGAAAGAGACGGAATACAGCCTCTATCTTGTCCAGTCAACCAGGATAGACCGCGGTGCCAATGTCAACGCAGTGACCCCGGTGGGCAAATCACATGTTCTGACGGCAGGGATCGACTATCAATATGGCAGTGTTTACGGTCAGGATATTTATTATACCTCGACCGACCTGATCACCAATGCCGGGAAAATGGATACCTGGGCTGCTTATATCCAGGATGAAATAGGACTATGTGAAAATAAATTGCAGTTTAACCTTGGGCTCAGACTGAATACGGCCATTTTCCATGACGGGTCCTTCAGGGTGGATTACCCCTCCTATTCCATTCAATATCTGGTTGATTATCAAGACAGTTTGTTCCAAAGAAATCAATGGGTCCAGGTGGATCCCAAAATATCGGCACAGTACCGCTTCAATGTCAATTCAAGGATTTATCTTTCTGTCGCTCAGGGATTCCGTGCGCCAAATCTCGATGATCTGTGCAGGACAGGAAAAATAAAGAACGGATTTAAAATGGCCAATCCTGCCCTTAAACCTGAAGTTTTAGACAACTTTGAAGTGGGTAGCGACATGCTCCTGTTTCAAAAACTTCATGTTGCTGCCTCGTTGTACTACTCAATCGGCAAAGATTTCATGTATTATGTCAGCACAGGCGATTCAGTCAACATGGGTTACAAGCTGACCCCCGTATTTATGAAACAGAATATCAGCAAGGTGGAAATCATGGGATTGGAGTTGGATATGGATATTCAACCGGTGGTATGGTTGTCCATATTTGCCAATTACACCTTCAACCATTCTGTAATCAGCAGTTTCAAGCCTGCTAACGTGATGGTGGATAGGGATTTAAACAACAAGTATCTCACGGATGTCCCGATGCACAAAGCTTCAGCCGGGTTGACAATTAAAAACAGGCTGGCCAATTTCAATTTGCTTTGGAAATATACCGGAAAGCGTTATATCAACGATATCAACGAAGTTGATCCATACCTTCTCACAGCACAATATCCTGCATTCCAAACATTTGGCGCCAG
>JAPLDG010000288.1 GCA_026391845.1 Bacteroidota bacterium
GCTCGGCGTCGATGTTCTGGCCGGGCTGGGTTACAGGCGATATACCGCATTGAGGCAGGGCCAAAAATTCCTCCATTACGATGAGAAGGCAATGGCAGGGATGGCTGCCATGCGACACGACACGAAACAGTACATCGTTCAGGCCCGCGAAAACTTCCGGTTGCAGGA
Organism: Bacteroidota bacterium; assembly: GCA_026391845.1. Taxonomy (GTDB): domain Bacteria; phylum Bacteroidota; class Bacteroidia; order Bacteroidales; family FEN-979; genus CAIVAT01. The sequence continues at coordinate 169 of JAPLDG010000288.1, forward strand.
AGAGCTGCTGTCGCGCGACCTGCACCAGGACCTCGCCGGGAACGACCATTCGTGGGACAGCGAAACGATCAGGGAGAGCCTTTCTGGACAGCCGAAAGAATGATCCCGGGCCATTTTGCACGAACCTTTACCAGTACAACAATAAGCGGCCAACAAGGTGATCGGCCACATCGCCTCAAGGTGATTAACTGAGCCGGCCTGTGCAGTTTATTATTCCATCCGACATAGAAATTTTTTATTATTGAATAAATCGACATCACAAATTATTCGAAAGGAATAATTCAATCGATTTTTTGCAACTTTTACGACCGTATTATCAACAAGTCCATCAACCTATGGTTGACAAAATATGTGGCTTTCCCTGACATACAGAGGTTCGGAAGCCGGACGGCGGTTTAGCCTAATGGAATTCAGGTTCGGGTTAATGGCTGCCGGTTATTTTGCCATTTAAAATCAACTTCGAAATTTTGCCGCCGATATAGCTGACAAGACTCTTCATGCCAGTTTCTCCTTTCTCGTTTTCCTCTCCTCCTCTTTTTTCCGGTTTGTCAATGCTTTATTGAGATAAATAATCATAAGAAGGAATCCATTTCCCATATGAAAAAAGTGTTCCTTCTTTTCCTTGTTCTGAATTTTTCGTCTGTTCTTTCCGGGCAACCATTGACCGGATCTAAAACCATTCCGGATGTTGCCCCCGGCGGGTATCCATCCATTGCCATAGCCATCGCGCCATCCATGGAGGGATCGAGGGCGATCTTTGTCACCAATTCCCTGGTGACTACCCAGACAACGTCTCTGGTTCCGGCCTCTGCGGCAGGAGCAAACTCAAATAACCGGTTCTATTCAAATACAATACAAAATTGCAACACCGGTATTGCGTTGAGCGGATATGCCGCCCTGAGGTGTCTGGACTTCATATCATTACCGGCACCAACAATTATGTATCCGGGAATGCTGTCTATGATCTCAGTTCATGGAGTACAAATCCACACGTTTACGGGGTTTTCATCGGAGGAGGTTCGACCACCCACCTGTACAATAACTATGTGAGTGAACCTGTCATTCCGGGAGTGAACCACGAATTCAACGTTGCCGGGATGCCGGCCGGACTTTATGTTGTAAAGGTCATAGCGGATGATTTTGTTGAGACCATAAAACTGGTCAGGACAAGGTAAGACAGTATTTACGTGATCACCGAAAGCCACTCTTTTTTTCGGCGGCCATTCGCCTCTTGTCCTCCCGGTATTTTGCCAGGTTGATCAGCAACACGCTGACAAGGATCACGACAAGTCCCCCTAATTGCATCAGGGTCATGTGCTCTCCCGCAAAAAAGACCCCGAGCAGAACGGCGATCACAGGATTTACGTAAGCATAGGTACTAACCTGGGCAGCCGAACGAACCTTCATCAGCCAAACGAATGCGCTATAGGCAGCGAGGGAACCGAAAATCACGAGGTAGATGACCGACAACCAGGATCCGGTTGAGACTGACCGCCATTCAAACCCTTTCCATTCCTGCAACAGAAGGCTGCCGATGACAAAAGCAATACCTGCCGACAGCATCTGCCATGCCGAAGTGACCATCGTTGATCCGGATCCGTGGTACTTCGAATAGAGTGATCCCCCCGCCCAGCTTATGGTAGCAATAAGGAGAAGAAACAAGCCAAGGATGTCCTTCATGCTGCCTGAGGATGAGATCGCTCCGGCCACTTTTTCACTGAACATCAGGGAAACGCCAATAAAACCGAAGATAAGCCCGATGATAATGGAGCGGTTGGTAAGGTTTTCCTTCCATTTTGGGACGTCAAGCAGGACGAACCAGAACGGAGAAGAGGAGATCAGTACCGCTACCAGCGAACTGGGCAGCCACTTCTCTGTCCAGATCACCGTGCCTGTTCCCACCAGCAACAACATCAGTCCGCTGATAATGGCGGTCTTTATCTGTTTCCACGTACCGATCCCTGCACCTCTGAAAATGCACCATCCCATCAAAAGAACTCCGGCCGTGACAAACCGGAAGGCACCGAGCATCATCGGCGGGATGTCATGGTCAGCCACCTGGATAAAAAAATAGGTGGAGCCCCACACCACATACACGGTGGCAAAAGCAATGATCACCAGGAGACCGGAGACTTTGTTTGTTGACATTACAGATGACGTTGAACAGCAAAGGTAACCATTTACCGCTGTAAAAAGGAAAGAGGCCACCTTTTGTAAGGCAGTCTCTTCACCGGATTTATACCAAGGGTTTTGCAGAACCCCTATAATACGCTATATTTCGGTTTTTTGAAAATAAAAGAAGTCATCAGTACGACATTAGAACTTCCGGAATATACCTGGTATACCTTATCCAATGACCATTTTAGTGCACCCATACAATTCAGTAAATCAACCACATTTTCAAATATCGCATCTTTTCCGTCCTTATCTTTCATGGGGTTCTTATGGTTGAATTGTTTCCCGTCTCCAAAATCTATTTTTATATCGACCTCAGCCTCCTTATTCATATTAAAGGCATTTTGTGATACACTTACTGCCCTGCAATAGACATAGGTCGTTGTATCGACCACCTGAGAAAATGCCATGATGCATAATCCCATAAACAAACCAACTAACATTACTTTTTTCATAGAGTGAAAATTAACATTGTGAATAAATGGCAATTATAAAAATCGGCTACATAATAAAGTCTGCATTTCAGTGATCATGCTTTTCATTTCCACAGTAAAGAAAAATCCCGGAGAAAAACAGCAGAAATACTATACACAGTGCATCGGGCATTATCCTGGGGCACAACCATCCTTAGGGGGCTACCTGCCCAGGCGAAGCTGATCAGAAAATTACTAAAAAGCCCTGACAGCACGCACCAAAACGACGCCGTCCTTATAGATGGGGCTGGCGTAGCCGCTGTATAAGTCGTAGTACCATGCGTAGTTGTAGTCGAAGTCCTCCGTGGACGACCAGTAAGCCGTTTGACTACTAAGCATATTCCTGGGGGCGGGGGCACTTTCAATATTCTTATTCAAGATGTACCGGACATGATAGATCAGACTGAGCTCGTCAATTGCCGGTAAATACCAGTCGGAGTATGTACCTGTGTTATAATTGACAGAATTCAAATAACCATGACACCATTGAGCAGCAGGGCTTATTCCTAAAATCAACGCCGAATTACCAACGCCATTCCATGTGCTTACAGCATTTGTTATTGAAACTGTAGCGCTCCATTGTGCCAAACTGAGATCAACCAAACTCACAATAAGTCCATGCTGCCCGGTGTTGTCAATCCAGAATACAATACCACCGCCAAAGAGTTCGCCAATGTAATGAGAAGTCAAGCCGCTACTTCCTGCCAATGCTGTCCACGCAGTGCCGTTAAAATAATAAAAACCTGGTGTTTGATCTGTTTGATAAACCATCAATCCGTTTGCAGGGTTTCCAATGGCATTCCGTTCAGTCAAAGTCATGCGTGGTACAAGCATGCCTTTAGTTGTCGATTTCACGTCAAGTATTGCAGAATTATCAGGCTGGCTTCCATCAGTATTAACGGCCACCTGGGCTAATGATGCCTTGCTAAACAGCATAAGCAAAGCAAAAAAAAGGAGAGATTGTTTCATGGTCAAATGGAGTTAGTTGGTTGATAAATGATTGATAGTTCGTTTCCAAACAGAATGGAAGAGTAAAAGTAATTATTAAAACACAAATCAAACAAAAGGGTAACAGAACGCGAAAAGAAGGCTCTACAGGACTTCCTGCTACTGTTTGCTTTTTCACAATCATTGACCTATATTTGCTGTATTAATGCCTGAAAAGTCATGAGAAACTTATTCGTGTTTTGCATCGCTTTCCTCTGGATGGCGATCGCATCCATTGCCCAGGTAGGCATCAATGCTGACAACAGTGCACCAGATAGTTCGGCGATGCTGGATATTAAATCCACAACAAAGGGGATGCTGATACCCCGGATGACAAGCGCTCTTCGCATGGCCATTGGCAACCCTGTTACCGGATTAATGGTTTACCAGACCGATGGTGCAAGCGGTGTTTATTA
>JAPLDG010000170.1 GCA_026391845.1 Bacteroidota bacterium
AAGTTTCTTTTTATCCATTTGGCAAAGAAAACAATCGGCTTGGGTGAAATAAAGGACAGTAATTAATAGGTGAATTCATCTTTTCCAACGATACCGGGAACCCATTTAAGCGGGTCATAATCAAGATTCATTTTGGAAAAAACCTTGAATGTGAAAAGGAACCCGAAGCAATTGTCAAAAATCCCGTCAATCATCTGGTATGAAACAGAACTGAAATGAAAGCCATGAAAGGCTTTGATAGCAGAAGGTTCGCATTTTATAAGGTCCCTGTTCATTCGGGCAATGATATCAGTGCCGATTTGCTTCATGTTTTGCAGCAGAAGCATTTCAGAAGAAAAATCATCGACATTATCGAGCCTGTCGATAATAAGGAACCCTGCTTTGACTTCATCGAGGATGTTATCACGGTTCGGGGCAACAAAATGCCCTGAAAGGGTATTCATGATCAGGGCTGGAAATTTCATTTCACCCCGCAGTGCAGCGAGGGGTTCGTTGATATCCATGACAAAAAAATCATTGATTTGAACGTGCTCGATGGCCAGGCCTTGAAAATAGTGGAGATATGCTCTTACGTCAGTCATTTTGCGGATATTTTTTAAGGAATTCGAAATACTCGATTGATCTTTGCTCCAGCCCGAGAAACACATTATACAAATTTGAATTCATCACCCGGCCAAGGCTCTGATCATCTGTTTTGCCATCAGCCAGTGAAATGATGAGCGTTGACCAGGATCCTTTTTTGTCTTTTTTGTCATCGGGTCTTGCCTTGTAAACATTTGGAAACTTTTCAGGCAATGATTTTTGAATACCTGAGAAATACAAAAGGATCGCTTTTTTAATGGTGGGGTCAATATGGGACATTGATTTGGCTCTTTTGGAGAGGGTGCGGTCAAAGAACCGTTGTCTGCAATCAGAAGTCTCAACGAAATGGCGTTTTATAAACCAGAAATACTTCTTTCTGCGGAATAAAACCGCAACCAGTTCATCAAGGTATTGAGGATCATTTGCGAGGCTGTACTGCTCATACCTGACCTGGGCTTTGGTATATTCTGCGAATGTGCTTTCTGCCATCCCGTCACCGGGGCCGTGGTAACGGATCCAAGGGAAACGTGGTGAACGGATGGTTTTAACCAGGGCTTTTGTGAGCGTTACATCTTCAAGCAGGAAATTGAGTGACTCGCAAAGGAAGTAGGCATCTACAGGGCTGATTTTATTCCAGTGTTTCTTTTTGATGTTTAAAAACTTGTAGAGAAGAGACAATTTAAAGTAAGGAGTAGTGATTTTAAGATTGAAAAGTGAACAAACCTGCTTGAGCTGGCTATAAGACAATTCATTCCAGCTGGAAGGTAGGGATCTGTGAAGTGGTCCGATTTGTACCTGATTCATAAAAACTATTTTAATAAAAAGCGTTTGCGGACAAAGCGGACAAGAACAAAGACAAAGCAGGCAGAAAGAAAGACAAAGCAGACAATTCCCCACCAGGGAAAAGTTCGTTTCACCTGCTTTGTGATATTTTTGGAAGTTGTAGCAGAATTATCATTTTCCCGACTTCGGGAAGATGATATAAGATTTGCATTTACAGTGGTTTGAGAATTTACAGTTTCATTTCTATCAATTATTCGATTGAATTTTACGGGAAAGCTTTTTGGCTTTTCCTGTAATAAAAAATTCAATTTGCCGGTTAAAGAATCATATTGAACCGTTCCTTTAACAGCATGATTTTCCAGTTCAAAGGGATGGCCATTGGTAAGATCCTGCAATGATTTTTCACCGGTAATATTTGAACCAGGGGTCTGAACATTGGTATCACAATCTTCAGAAACATGGGTGATAATCGAATTGAGCGTTTCTGTTTTGATCTTTTTATCCAGGGTAGCGGATTCATCAGAGCGGGATTGGCTTTGCCGTGTTGATTTAACTGAATTTGAGGTTAAATCTTTTTGTACGTTGCAGCCTGTGATGACCAGCATCAGGCCAATAATAATGAAGAGATTTTTCATTTTGCGAATTTTGCGATGGAAATATTGATTTCATTAACGATTGCTCTTATTTCTTTCACTTCTGAACCGATTGTTTTATGTTCTTCCTTGTTTTCTTTAAAGGATTCATGAAGATTCTCCGTATTTGATTTTATATAGCCTGCAATTGACATTTCCATTGCCGCGATTTTAATATTTACGGTTGTTTCTATTTTGGCAATTTTAACATTGGTATTGACCCAGACAGTGATCACTCCTCCAAGCAGACAGAGGAATGATATGATCAATCCAATGATGAGTACGAAATTTTGAATCATATCAGACATAAAATTGAAGTTAGACTACAAAGATTGATTTCGAGGATTCATTGACAAACTCCCCTCTTTTTACCGAAAGTTCTGCTCCTGCATATCGGCTGGAGTTAAAATACAGCGCATATTTGTCGGCACTTGCATTGTTATCCAGAAATTCTTGCAGCATTTTGAGTTCAGCTTCCCCGTCACGCTGATTTGCTTCATGCATGCTCGATACCCGGTTCCTGTTTTCCTGGGCTTTAGTCTGAATGTTATTGAAAGTATTGGTTGAACTGTTGAAAATTCCCCAGTCCAGGGTATCAATCGAAATTTCAAGTAAGGCGCGGGCCATCGTCAGATGAACCAATGCAGGAACAATGAAATCAATCAGGATTTTATTTTCCTCAGATAATACATCGCTTCGAAATTCACTTTTAAGTGAATTGAATAATTCAGGTGAGAGCGTGGGTTTGATATATTTCTGTTCGATGCTGCCCATGACCGGGAGCAGCGAAAGGAAAACCCTGCGGGAAGAGTGAATATCGGAATAAACCTGAAATTCATCGGCATTGCGGATAAAGCAGGGTGTTGATGGATGATAATATTGATCGAATGCTGACGTATTTTGCGTAAGGAATTTGAGGATAAGATCAATTTGCCGGTGTGCCCTGGTGAGATAAGTTTCTTTCAAATTCATTATTTGATATTGCGGGGCAGCTTTATGGGTGTCACTTTGAATTACCTGTATCCCGGCAGAGGAAATGCTCAACGACATTTCATCTACACCCAAAAAGAGGGCGTACAAGGCAATGGATTTGCGGATTTTTAAAAGAAGTTCATCATAAAGTAAGATTACTAAATCAGCGGTGGGCGCATCGGGTGATTGATCACCGGTGCCGAGTTCATCATCAACTTCAGGATTCCTGGGATTTGGGTCGTACAAGGTATGAGCAAGCATTAAATCATATAATGGCTGCCCTATAACGGGGATGATGAACATTTCTTCAGCATCCGAAAGATAAGGGAGCCAGTTGTCAATGTTATTGGAAACATTGACGGATGAAGCGGCTCTAAGTTGTGCAATCGTGGATATCAGCATGGTCAGGCTTGGGTTTGGTCAATACGTTTGGCGGTCTTTGTCGGGTGTTGATCTTGTGTTTGAGAAGTGTCAACAGTGACATAATCAAACTGGATTGTCGGATCCCATTTGTTGAAATCACGAATAAAGTATAATGGGGACAGGCTAACGCTGCGGTCTGTTCCCATGTCGGCATTTAGCATCCAGTAAGCTTCGCGTTTATCTGATCCGCTGCCGGCCCCAAGTTTTCCTCCCGGGTTGCCGGCACCGATCAGGCAGGGGTCCACTCCTATTGCGAAAAGTATTTCGGAATTCGCAGCCTGGCTATCGGGAAGATAGGCAGAGTTGTCAAGCCTGTTCTGTATAACTTCGATTTTCCAGCCGGTGAGGTAGTCCTGCTTTACTTTTGAGTAAAAAGCGTAACTGACAAAAGCCTTTCCGGAATTTTCAACATCGGCCAGGAATGCATTCATATCTGTAAGAACCTCTAACCGTTTTCCCTCGCGCTGTTCTTTGGTGAAGTCCGGAGAAGGGAACCTGGCTGTGAAATAATCATCGGGTATCTGGATATGATACTTGATGGTCATTTGGTTCTTCATGATGGCTGACTTCAGGATAGGAACGCTGTTTGCGATATTCATCCATTTATTTGCCCGAACAGAATTCCAAAGAGGCAGGTGGTAATACGATTTATTGAAAGACCGGTAGAAAACATGAAGGGCAAACTGGCCATCACGATACTTCGTACCATCGTAGATATCAGGATTAAACAGAGGCAGTTTTGCGACCAGGACATTATCGAAGCTTGGGTTGTTTTCCCATTGGGCGCAATAATACATTGCAGGAATTCGGTTACCGGCATCCATTTTGCTCAATCGGCAGTAGGCAGGGTCCTTGACAAATACCCTGTTTATTCTATCCCTGCCTTTATTGGTGATGAACTCAAGCCAGCCATTGGCAAAGGTTTCAAGTCCCATGATCAGATCAGGCCAAACAAGGTTGATTTGATTGATGCGGAAAAATTCCACAACCTCAGGATCTGTGACCGTTTCCCGGGCAATGGCTCCGGTTTCATCGGTTTTTTCACGGTAACAGACAATTCCTCTACCGAAATGGACACGCTTGCGCTTATCCAGCGCCCTGAGCGCGACTGAATTTTTATCCAATTCAGCAAGTACTTCCTGGGGAAAGAGATTCGATGGCCCCCAGTCAGACCATTCGGCCGAGGAAAGGTCATAAGGAGGTACCACTTTAGGTTTCCCGGAATCCGCACCTGCAGATGATGAGGAAACAAAAGCCTTGGCGCCTGGCAGAATTGCATATTCGCCTGTAACGATAATCTTTTCCATCAGAAAAATACTTTTTGATTGTTGAATTCGATAATCAGGCGGATATGAACTTTGCGGATACCGCCATTTGGAAGAAGGATGTTTCGGGTTGAATTCATCCAGTGGTTCGGCTGCCGGGAAATGGATGGATTCTCATCTGCCTTTTGGCGTATATCGAAAACGGTCTTTCCGTTTCGATTACCGACACATTTTCTTACACTTGGAATTTCAATGATTTCTCCACCGGTACGCCTGATCCGGTCTGCAGTAACGAATTTGACATGAAATCTCACCGGCTTGCCATCATCGTCAAGCTGGTCCATCAAGTCAAGCGCTTTGCTTAATTGGATAAAATTTGAATTCATGCCGGCAAGAGTACGATAGCGGGCATGGAAAATAAAGGACACTATTTTTCACTACGCCATGAACATAGCTGGAAGAGCAGATTAATAAAAGTATGGGAAGCTTTTGATGGCTTTTAATTGCGTTAAGCAGTGGGGGAGAGAATTTGGAATAAAGATCGAAAATATTTTGCGTTTTATTGTCCCGCTGTCCCAATTATTTCCAAATAGGTTCTTCCTGCCAATTGTTCAAGAAACCTAGTTTATAGATAGGAATATTGGGATTGCTGTTAAACAGTTCGACAAGTTTTACTTTTATTTGATGGCTGGGGGTAATGGCATTGCATAAGTAAATCAGACAGGAAATAATTAGAAACGGTTTTTTTAGTTGCACTGGCTGAAGGCTTTGCGAGAACCATAAGCCTGATGGATTATTCAGATGTACAATAGGTGTTTTGACCATATTTCGGCTCCACAGGCGGGAATGATGTGCGATGATGTTGCGCAGGTACGCAATCGACTCCAACCAACTTGATAATTCACTATGCAAATTCAGACCCATTTCTTTTGAAATGATTGATTTCTCTGGTAACTGATGATGTAAGTTCTTGTAAAATTTTGATATTGTACCAAATGAAGCTACTTCAATTATTTTCCAAGCATCGGCATCGGTACCAGGGTAGCGTGTTCTTTGATCTTTGATAAATATTTCCTGACTTCTATTAAACTCGGTTTTTAGGTCAACGAGGTGCTGACTATGTTTTACTGTATCGGTAAACAGTGACGGATTTAAATACCACAAACCACCATGCACCAATGATAGGTGGTAAATCATTTTTGCCCGTAAGGCAATTTCAATTCGTTCAATTGCATCAAAAAGTATGAGCCGCAAATGACGGTCAAAATTATAGCGATCAATAACATCTTCGAAATATGAATTAGGGTTGAACTGGTGGTTTACTCTGTCGGCCTGCATATCCCACCAGTAGCCTTTAAGCCGGTAGTAGCTTATGTTTTTGAGCCAATGAATAGCTTGTGTTTCATCCCGGAATAGCAATCCCCGTGATTTGAGTAGTTGAATTTGATCAGCAATTGTGTAAGCGGGCTTATTTGCCATAGGGATATAAAAAAATGACCCGCCTGCAGTTCTTATGGTATGCAAAACGGGTACTGTTGGTGCAAATATACAACATATTCGGGATCCTGCAATACTTTTATAATATTTTTTCTTTGCCGTTATATTTCTCTGATAGCATGGTTTAAAATTCAGCAAGCAGAATAATACTCATTGACTGTTAAAGGATCACGAAAATATTACAGCTCTCACATACCACCTTTAATTTGCCATGTTGCATTGGGGTGGATTGTTTCTGTCATCCGGTCTTCAGCATATTTTTTAAATTGCTCAAAAGTCATATCCTGGGTTTCAATGCTTATTTTTTCACGGATTTCCCGCAACTGCTCGATCGTTGATTTAACGGTTTGCTGTGTCTCAGGGTTCATACATTACAATCTTCCTTGGTGTTCATATTTCTAAAATTCTTTATTCCAGTTTATTATTCCCACATCCTATCTGAATATAATGCTGAAAACCTAAATCTTACATTTATTCGAATAATCTTGTTTGCCCTTCTTTTTTAAGTCTCCAACTATCCTGCCCCATATGTTCCCCAATATCCTCTAACACATTTAAAATTGTTTGTCGTTCAGGTGTTAAACCATTTTTCAGAAGAGGTAACAGATTTAGTACAATTTCGTCAAAATGCGGACTTTTATTTTCGCGTTCCATCCTTCGCAAATAACTAATGAGATAATACCTTATTCTCAATTTAACATCAATATGTGATTTGAATTTTGAATTTTTTTGAATAGTAAACTCTTCAGTCTCTTCATTGTAGTCAAAACTGCTCATTAATATGGGAGTCAGGTCGGAGTATTCTTTTTTTAATAAATCAAGAAACCCCAGCTCTAAACCTTTAATAATTAGCTCATCATTGATTTGTTCGAGAGTCGCCCCACTATTTTTAGCAATAATACCTTCAATGGTTTGTATAACTATTGTTGCAATGTCCATTCCAAGATTTGCTTTCATGATTGATCTTGGATTACGAACCTTGCGGAAATTAATGATTAATTGTCCGGATAAAACTGTAAATGGATTTTGCCTTTTTTTAAAACTTGTTTGTCCGTTTTTTTGAGGGACTGCACCAATGTATTCAAAGCCGCAGGCTTCCGCTGTTTCAATTATCAAATGCCAAAACTCAGGGTCTTTGTGTGCAAATACGAAACTCATCCAACGGTCAAATTTCAAAACACGATACATTTCTTTAATGCTCTGTGCGATTAATTCGTTGTATTGAATCTTGCTTTTTTGTTGCTCACCCCCTTCAATGGCTTCTTGTTCAAAATCCTGCTCAGTTACTTCTAAATCGAGCCAAGCATTCCACATAACGGATAAATCTAAATACGGAATTTTTTTCCCATATGGAGGATCAGTGTATATGTAATCAACAGTTTCCTTTTGTATAAACTTCAAGTTTGTTGCTGTACCTTTTAAAATTTGAATATTTGAAATGGTTTTGTTGTTGATAAAAAACTCCATTTCCTTTTTAGCATCAAGAATTTTTCGATACCGAAGTGAATAATACTTCATTACATCAATGTCCATTGGGTTGGGAGCAATCCTATAACGGTAATATCGAAACGCTGCTGCGTCACCTTGTCCATCTTGGGTAGCAATTTTAGATGTGTGATAGGTTAAATTAACTTTTGTTACTAAACCTGAGAACATTAGCAACATTGTTTTTCTGATATTTTCGTTAGGTTGTTTGACAATGATAGATTTTAAAAAACCAAGTTGCGCTTTTTGTTTATCGCTAAAAAGTTGATCGACGGTTTCAACATCCGAACCTTTGGGTAGCGCAAATCCTGTAGGGTGCGGGTATTTGGTAAGAGCTCTGCTAATTTCTTTTTCTGTTTTTGGTTCATGCTCTATGTATTCATTTTTCACTTGATTGAAAGCCTCTGCAAATTCCGTTTTGTTAATTGGGGCAATTAATGCTTGTACAATGAAAACGGCCATAGGATTAATATCAATGCTAATAGCACTTCTATTATTCATTAGTGCCTCAATTGCAGTAACACCACTACCTCCAAAAGGATCAAGGATTAAATCACCTGGCTTGCTGTAATTTTTAACGTAGTCAGCAACAACATTCCAAGTTTGTTTTGTAAAGTACCCGTGAACCCCGAAATGTCTTCTTGCTGCTCTTTTTTTAACTGGGATTTCTTCTAAAAGTGGACGAGTTGCATAATCAAACCCACCCTTTGCTTTTATATAGGTTTCAGTTTGATCATAAACCACACTCTTCCCAATATGAAAACTATCTGGCGATAAATACAGTTTTAAATCGCCCCAGTGCTGATCAATTTCATCAACTGAAAAAAACAAGATAGGCATATCTGTATGGGCAGTTCGATATAAAGAAAATTCTAAGCCATTGCAAAGTGCAAAGTAAATACTCCTGATCTCAGGATGTGTTGCATAACTATAAACTTGTTCAACGTTATCATCATTTATTATTTTTTGATCAGGGGCTTTGGCATCCAGTACCCAGGCGAAATTGTTTTCAACTTTTAAGGCATAATCCGGAACAAGATTTATTGGACGTTTTTTGCTTCCAATTTTAAGAAATGGATGCTGTAAAGTCTTGCTCCGTATTATGTTTTCTTGTGTATAACCGAGTGCTTTTAGGATAGGAAGAATTATTACTTCCCTGACGCTATCTTCTTTGAAATCTGGATTATCAGCAATTGTTCGAAAGTCCAGATTGCCGAAAAGATTGGATTTGTTTATTTCTTCCATACTCATATAATATATAGGTATTATAAAATCGTCTTAGATAGTGCACTCAACTGGTAAAAGTAAATCAATATTTCAACATCAAATACAATTCCATCTAAGTTTTTCCTAGCGATTTTACCATCATCGGATACTCTTGCATTTACGACCATAAAAAACGGGAGTTCCGCCCCCAAGGGTGGAACTCCCGAAAATTCAGAAGTTGATCTTGTCTTCAGCTTCTGAAATGCTTGCATCAAATGATGACTTGAGGAAATCAATCACCTTCTTAACTCCAGGGGTGAAGCTGGTAGTGAAGACATTCCCGTCTGAGTCATTCAGCCGCATGGAGCAGTTGAAGTCGTTGGATGAAATCTGGAAGCGCTCCAATTCAGAGCGGGTTTGCACCAACTTGGCTCTTTTTTCAATGATGAGCTGGAGATTTTCAACCTTCAGGATCTTCTCCATCAGGGTCAATTCTGGTTTCACAACTGCGACCGGCTCCGGCTTAACTTCGACAACTGGCTCCGGCTTAACTTCTGCAACCGGTTCA
>JAPLDG010000052.1 GCA_026391845.1 Bacteroidota bacterium
AGCACTGAAAATACGTTTGAGCAGGACAGCATCGACATCATCCGGATGAAAGAGGTATTGGTGAAGATGGTGGAGAAGATATCGTTTGAACTGCGCGACAAGCAGAAGCTCACGGCCTGTGTGACCGTAAAGATCCGCTACTCGAACTTCGATACCCATACCCTGCAGAAACAGATTCCTTATACGGCCTTCGACCACCAGCTTATCCCGGTGGTGAAGGAACTGTTTGACCGCATCTATCAGCGCCGCATGCTGATCCGCCTCATCGGCGTGCGATTCAGCAGTCTTATCTCGGGAAACCCGCAACTCAATATGTTCGATGATAACGTGGAGATGGTCAACCTTTACCAGGCCCTGGATCGGATCAGGCGGAAGTACGGGCAGAAAAGCGTGCGGAAAGGAACGTGTATCGCGAAGCCATTTACATAGGCACATTTCACTATTTCGCCATTTCGCTATGTACCTCAACTGCCACTCATATTATTCCCTTCGTTATGGGACCATCTCCATGGAAAACCTTGTTGCGGAGGCTGTTCTTGCCTATGGGACGGGAGATGGCAGGCAATGTAGTGAAATCAGCCCGGTGATGGCCCTCACCGACATCAATAACTCCACCGGCATGATGGAATTTGTGGCTGTATGCAAAGAGAAGGGCATCAAACCCATCGCCGGGATCGAATTCCGGCGGGAAGATCAGCTGCTTTACACCGGCCTCGCCAGGAACAATGAAGGCTTCCGTGAGCTGAACGAATTTCTGAGCCACCACAACCTTGGAAACCTGCCGTTGCCTGAGCAGGCTCCGGAGTTTGAGCATGTTATTATTATTTACCCTTTTCAAAATAGCGAAATAGCGAAATGGCGAAGTAGCGAAATGGCGAAATGGCGAAATTCGTCACGTGTCACGCGTCACGAATTTATCGGTATCCGTCCATCCGACCTCAATCCCCTCATGCTCTCCCGTCACCGCGGCCTCATTCCCCGGATGGTGCTGATGGCGCCGGTTACCTTCAGAAATGAGAAGGAGTATGAGTTGCACCGTAATTTCAGGGCAGTCGATCATAACGTGTTGCTGAGCCGGCTGGAATCTCATCAGGTAGCCGCCCCCGATGAGATGATGCGACCGGTAGATGACCTGCTCGATGTTTGTCGTGACTTTCCGGAAATTATTCTCAACACGAAAGCGATGATGGAGGCGTGTTCCATCGATTTTGATTTCAAGGCCTGTAAAAACAGGAAAACTTTTACCGGCGATCGCTACGATGACCGTGTATTGCTCGAGAAACTGGCCATGGATGGGCTTCAGTACCGTTATAACCCGGGAAATAGCGAAGCTAGGCGCCGGATCCGGCATGAACTGGGGATCATCGACAAAATGGGTTTTGCCGCCTATTTTCTCATCACCTGGGACATCATCCGGTACTCGATGTCGCGCGGTTTCTATCATGTGGGACGGGGGAGCGGCGCCAACAGCATCGTGGCTTACTGCCTGCGCATCACCGACGTAGATCCCATTGAACTTGACCTTTACTTTGAGCGGTTCATCAACCCGAAACGCACCTCTCCGCCCGACTTCGACATCGACTACTCCTGGAAAGAACGCGATGAAGTGCTCGACTATATCTTCAAACGTTACGGTCGCGAACACACCGCTTTGCTCGGCGCCATGTCAACCTTCAGGGATAAATCCATTTACCGGGAACTGGGTAAGGTTCACGGGCTGCCGAAAGGTGAGATCGATGCTTTTTTGAAGTATCCCGAGGAGGCAATTCATAAGAATCACATCATCCGGAAGATCAATGAACTGGGGGAGATGATGGCCGATTTTCCCAACCTGCGCAGCATCCATGCAGGAGGTGTGCTGATCTCCGAGGAGCCGATTACCTGCTATACCGCGCTTGATCTGCCTCCCAAAGGATTCCCGACCACACAGTTCGACATGTATGTGGCCGAAGATATTGGTTTCGAAAAGCTCGATATCCTCAGCCAGCGGGGAATCGGACACATATACGAAGCTGCTGAACTTGTGAAAAGGAATCAGGGTATCAGTGTGGACGTACATCAGGTTCGTGCCTTTAAGGAGGATGAACAGGTGAAGGAGCAACTGCGCAACGCCCGTACAATTGGCTGTTTCTATGTGGAAAGCCCTGCTATGAGAGGATTACTGAAGAAATTACATTGCGACAACTACCGAACCCTGGTGGCTGCCAGCTCAATTATCCGCCCCGGCGTGGCACGGTCGGGGATGATGAAGGAGTATATTTTCCGGTTTCATCATCCCGATAAGTTCAAATACCTGCACCCGGTGATGGAGGAGCAATTAAAGGAAACCTACGGCGTGATGGTATATCAGGAGGATGTGCTGAAAATCTGCCACCACTTTGCCGGTCTCGACCTGGCCGATGCCGATGTAATCCGCCGTGCGATGAGTGGTAAATACCGGTCGAAAAAGGAGTTGCAGCGCATCATCGACAAGTTCTTCGAGAATTGCAGAAAATCCGGCTATCCTGAAGAGGTTACAAAAGAGGTGTGGAGGCAGATAGAATCCTTTGCCGGCTACTCTTTTTCCAAGGCCCATTCTGCATCCTACGCAGTAGAGAGTTATCAAAGCCTCTATCTCAAAGCTCATTTCCCGCTGGAGTTCATCACCGGGGTGATCAATAATTTCGGGGGTTTTTACGCATCCTGGGTCTATTTCAATGAAGCGAAAGTTTCAGGAGCGAATCTTCATGTACCCTGCGTTAACCGGAGCGAGTATAAGACCTGCATCCGGGGAAAGGATATTTTCCTTGGATTTATCCATGTGACGGGATTGGAGGCAGGATTGGGGAAAGAAATAAGTGAATTACGAATTACGAATTACGAATTACGAACCGGAGAGAAGCCATATGACGACCTGGCAGATTTCATTCAGCGCGTTCCGGTCACACTCGACCAGTTGATCATACTGATAAGGGTGGGTGCATTCCGGTTTACCGGCAAGCCAAAGGCATCTTTGTTATGGGAAGCGCACATGCTGCTGGGGAAAAACAGCGAAATAGCGAAAAGGCGGAATAGCGAAATCGAAAATCGTCCAATCGGAAATCAATCGCTATTCCAGACACCTGTGCAGAAATTTGAGCTTCCCGTTCTGGAGCAGAATCTTATCTCCGATGTTTATGACGAGATCGAACTGCTGGGATTTCCGGTTACACATACCTATTTTGACCTGCTTGAGACAAAATTCCGGGGCGATATCCTCGCACACGAAATGGCCTCTCAGGTGGGAAAGACCATTCGCATGCTGGGACTGCTGGTTACCATTAAATATGTTCGCACCATCAAAAAAGAGTGGATGCACTTCGGCACTTTTATCGATGTCAACGGACTTTTCTTTGACACCGTTCACTTCCCCGGGACCGTGATATCATACCCTTTCCGCGGCGATGGCATTTACCTGATCAAGGGAAAGATCGTTGAAGAATTTGGTTTTCCCAGCATGAATGTGGAAAAAATGGCCAAGATGCCGCTGAAGGGTGATCCAAGGGGTTAGTTGATTGCAAACGGATGGGATGTGACCACATCTATATTCCTGTGAATCAGTTTATGAATATTCTTCAGGTATGGTTTTTCATCCGTGGAACAAAACGATAAAGCAGCGCCGGTCTCACCTGCTCGGCCTGTCCTTCCGATGCGCTGAACATAGGTTTCTGCCTGTTCCGGAATCTCATAATTGATCACGTGGCTTAGTTTGTCAACATCTATGCCCCTCGAAGCGACATCAGTGGCGACCAGCACACGGATACTCCGGCTTTTGAAATCTTTCAGGGCTTTGTCGCGTGCACTCTGCGATTTATTGCCGTGAATGGCCTGCGCCTTGATCCCGTTGCGCA
>JAPLDG010000044.1 GCA_026391845.1 Bacteroidota bacterium
AGGTTACGCTGAATTTACAACGCTTTTTACATCTCTTCCTGAACAAGCGACTGCAGATCACCAAAGTTTTGAGGAGGCCCTTCGACTGCTTTACGTGGGTATGACCCGGGCCCGGGATTATCTGATCATTCCCTGCAAGGAATACAACAAAATGGCCTGGCTTGAAAAAGCCATCCCCGGCGGACTTTCGGAGATTTGCGGGGATGAGCCTGTACCAAACGATGTGACGATAAGCACGCTGCACAAGCATTACCCATCGAAGTTCAGGTTCCGGCGATTCGTGCAGGCCGACCTGATGCAGGGGATTGTCGTTGAGGCTGCCGCACCGATCATCTATACGCCACAAAAGAGAACAATTCCCGTTCAAGACTACTTTATCACCCCCTCGTCTGTCGAAGAGAGCCCCCATGCGCACATAAGTGAATACATAACGCTATATCCGCGTATGCAAGCTGAACTTGGTCTGACGGGAGACGATGGAGCTTTCGGAACCTGCATCCATGCCATTTTATGTGCGTATCACCCGGAGATGAAGGAACCTGAACAATTGCAACTGATTGAACGGTTGTTGAAAAATTTTGGTTTTACAGGCATCATTTCCCCTGCTGACCTGGTTACATCGATCCGTCTATTCACTGAATGGATTGGGCGCAGGTACAAATCAGCTGCGTATTACAAAGAATACCCCATGATGGTCGAGAAAGGCAACCAGATTTTTAGTGGCATTGCCGACCTGGTGATAGAAACCACGGAAGAAATCCTGCTAATCGATTACAAAACATTCCCGGGCCATTATGATCCAGACAAGAACCATGAAAGCTGTGAATGGCGTGCAAGGACCTATAGCGGACAGATGGCTTTGTACCAGGAGATGCTGGAACGGGTTTGGCCTGGGAGAAAGGTTGAGACTGTCATATGGTTTGTGATCGCGGGAGCACTGGTAAAATTTGACAACCATTAGGAAATTTATCCTGAATCATATGCTGGTTAGTGCGAAGCCCCTTTTCTTTTATTCTCACTCTCATCCATAAGTTGCAAGTGGGTTAAACCGGAAATGAATGCCATTTCAGATTTCAGATTTTCGATATTGATCATATCAATGTAATCACTTTTTAGAAGGATGTTAGCCGCTTTTTTTACTTTCTTCCTGGTTATCTTCCGGCCGATATGTTTTTTTAGTTGAACAGTGATCTCCCTGAATGTCGGCAGGTTGTCTGAATTCTCCTGCATGATCCTGACCAGGGGCTTTTCGTGGTCCAGCACGACATTATTCAGTCCAAAAACAGAGAAAGGTTCCAGGGTGTCATTATCAGACTTTTTGGTATAAGCGATTTTTGACGTCCCTTCTGTATGTATGCTGACAGCTTTATTGGTGATCTCCAGTTTATGAACTGTTTTAAGTTTGACCGTACCATCTATAGTGTGAATGGTGACTGTGTGACTATTCTGGACTAAAGTCTGCCAGTGATTCTGGACTAAAGTCGGCCACTCATTCCGGAGTAAAGTAGGCCAGTGATTCCGGAGCAAAGTAGGCCACCTATTCCGGAGCAAACCAGGCCAGCGAATGTGTTTTTTTCTCAGCAATCGAAAAGGGAACGACTGACATTCCGGCATAAAGTAGGCCACCTGTATCAAAGGCAACATGGGTTCGTATAAAGGGAAAACCTTTATACGATGTCAAATAAACCCATAAACATGTTGCAACTTCGACGGATTTTACAACTTAAATTACAAGGTAAATCAAACCGGGAGATTGCCATTGAACTTCGCAAGTCTCGTGATACGGTCAATGGCTATGCGAAGCAATTGAGCCTGATTGGTAAAAGCTTTGATGATTTGTTAAAACTCAATGACGAAG
>JAPLDG010000228.1:0-28130 GCA_026391845.1 Bacteroidota bacterium
CGGCCAGCGAAACAGGAAAACCGACCGGCGAGCGGAAATAGTTTTTAGGATATGGTTGTTGCGCCATGGTGATGATCGCAGGCGTCATCAGGAGATAAAAAACAATTTTCAGACAGATTCTCCGCATGAATTATCGCACCGGTAAAAATGAATATTTCTTTGAATAAAGCATCATCTGTGCAGCAAAATCATCCGGGTAGGTAATCTTCACATCGGTTATGGTATCGCCATCCCTGACCAGTGAATATTCAGGATTGATAAATCCTGTATATGGTGCGATTTTCAGCTTCTCATAACGTGCCAGAACCTCTTTATGCAAGGCAGGGTCAACCTGCACCGCGTAATTCTCCACCAACTCCCTGGCTGCGTTGTAATCACCCTCGGAAGTAATGCGCTGGACAATTTTCAGCAATTCGCCGAACTGAATTCTCAGGGCATCGTAATCGTTGATTTTAAAATAAGTTTTCCCATCGCGGGTAACCTTTTCAATAACCTTTGCAGCATTTCCCTTTTCATAGACCCAGCGAGCAATGAGAGCACGGTCGCGCATGTGCGACTCCTCAATGGTTTTACCGGGCTGAATGCGAACAAGTTGTGTCATCAATCCATTGCGTATATAACTGTCATACTCTGCTTTGGCTACTTCATCGTTGGGAACAAGTCCAAAATTTACCAACGCCTGGTCTTTGATATAATACAATGCAAAGAGGTCAGCCCGTGACTCCTCAATGGTTGAATGATAATTTTTAAGCGCATCGGTCCCTACTCCTTTATTAAGCTGCCCTGAGCCATGTCCAAGGCATTCATGCAGATCGGTGGTGAGGTTGCCGGCCAGATGTCCGTATTCGCCAGCACGTGCGATCTCCTCTTTCGAAAAAGCAAATTCATCCAAAAACCCGTTTCCTTTGGCTGCCTGATCGTAAGCCATGGTAATATTATCTATGGTCACCGATTTTGATCCATACTCTTTTCTGATCCAGGGTGCATTCGGAAGATTGATGCCAATCGGTGTAGTCGGGTGACATTCGCCGCCGAGTTGTGCTGCGGTTATTACTTTTGCGGTGACACCTTTGACCTTTTTCTTTTTAAATTCAGGTGCTACAGGAGAGTTATCCTCAAAAAACTGCGCATTTTTGCTCAGGATTTCAGTACGTTTGGTTGCCTCGACATCCTTGAAGTTTACAATCGATTCCCAGGAACCTTTCATGGCCATTGGATCGCCATAAACTTCAATAAAACCGTTGACAAAGTCAACGAGTGAATTCAGGTCTTTGACCCAGGCAATGTTATATTCATCCCAGGTTTTCAGGTTTCCCGACCTGTAATAGGTGATGAGTTTCTTCACCGCATCGCGTTGTTCGGGAGTTTCCGTTACAGCCAATGCGCTTTCCAGCCAAACCACAATCTGCTCAATGGCCTGCGTATATAATCCGCCGACTTTATATGTTTTCTCAACAATCTTTCCGTTTTCCCTGACCAGTTTCGAGTTAAGGCCGAATGAGACTAATGTATCCTGTTTGTTCCTTTTAGCGTCGCTCTTCATTTTTGCATAGAAATCCTCGGCCTCCTGCTGATTCACCCCGTCATAAAAATTGGAAGCAGAACTGAGCACCAAATCACTGTCAGGATCGAGGTTCACTCGTTTTGGTGCGATCGCCGGATCAAAGATCAACGGGGTCATCTCAAGAACAAACTGGTTCTTGGTCTGATCCTTCGACAGGGGCAGCGACTCGGTCGGTGTTTTTTTTATCAGATTGGCAAAATATGCCTGCGAAAATTCGGGCAGGAATTTATCCGTGGAATAGTGATGATGAATCCCATTGCAAAACCACACGCGCTTGAGATAAACCACGAACTTTTTATAATCCTCACTGCTTCTGTCTCCGCTAAAATCCCGGTAAATGACTTCCAGCGTCCGACGTATAAGCAGGTTCATCTTGTAATTCTGGTCATAGGTAATGTCCCTGCCACACAGCGCCGCCCGGCTCAGATAATAAATCAGCTTTTTCTGACTGAGCGAAAGATCCTCAAAGCCGGGGACCTGATATCGCAAAATTTTTGCATCGGCAAATTGCTCGGTTAAATACCTGAAATCGCCATTTCCATCCTTTTTTGTATCCTTACCTGTTTGAGGCGAAGAAAAAACTGTAGTTGCTATAAACATGATTATCAATGTGCTAATTGTTCTCATAAATGACATCTGTTAACTGTTTGTCCCTGTTGATTTAATAATTTGTTCGTTGGTTATCTCCCCTCCCGTGTAAACCGGGACCACTTTTGTTGAATCGAGGGTAAAGGAATAGGGGATCACATCGTCCAACTCAAGCTTTTTCAAACGATGCCGGTGTGCCGCCTTTTCAATATATCCCAGGATGTCGGGTTGAGCAAGTCGCCACAGATCTACGGCAGCAACAGCTGAGTCACAATTGATTACGAAATTTCCGCTGTTGAGGAGTTGTTCTGTGAGCGCACCTGCAAAGATGGTATCTTCCAGGCAAAATTTATTTTTCCAACCGGAGCACAGAACGACTACATTGTTATCCTGACTGATCAACCATGCGGTAAGGGCGGAAAGGTTGATAAAAGCCCCGATGGCGATCTTTTCCGCTTTTTTTGCAATTTCAAGGGCACGGGTTCCATTTGTGGTGCAATAAACCAATGTCTGACCGCCAATAGACTCTCTGGAAAAATTGAAGGCAGAATTACCGAAGTCGGCAAAGTCAAGTTTTTTCCCATCTTGCTCAGAAGCAACAAGAAACCCCTGGTTTTTAAGTTCCTTAGCCTCCTCCAGTGTGGCTACCGGCAGGATGCTTTTCACGCCATTCTCAAAGGCAGCACAAATGGAGGTTGTGGCACGCAGGATGTCAACCAAAACCACGATATAATGCTCTTTGGTCTGGATCTCGGAGAAGAGTTTCGGGGTCAGGCACACTTCGATCCAATGTAAATTTTCAGCCTGCTTTTCCATTTCCATTAATAAAACACGATTTCACACTTTGAATGAAGCAGCTTCAGTTTTTCCACACGTTTCGCCGAGACTTTTGTATTGAACATCTTCACCGATTCAAGCTTGTTCATGCCATCGAGCACATCCACATTGCCCACCCGCGTGTTATAAAACTCAAGGACTCTCATGTTCACCAGCTTTTGAAGATATTTCAGATTCTTCACCTGCGTGCCGCTGAACTTGAGGATCTCCAGTTGCATCATGTTCTGCAGGGCTTCAATATCTTCGACCTGCGTGTTTGAAAAATCAAGTTCAGTCAGGTTGGGCAATCCCGTCAAAGGTGTTAGATCAAGAATCGGATTCTTCGGGCAGCGTAAGGCTTTTAACCCGGGCATCCTTGTTACAGGGTCAAGTTTGGCCACGGAAGTTCCTGAAAAGTAGAGTTCGGTCAATCGGCTTAAATGTTGCAGGGGGGTCAGGTCCGAAATCTGGAAGTTTTCTGCAATGGTCACCTTGGTAAGTCCTGCAATCAGCTGCAACTGATTTTTATCAGGAGCTCCTTTCAGGTTTATCTGCTCGAGAAATACATCTTTCCATGGCTGGATCAGCGCTGACCACCACTCGGTGTTTTCATAGGTTTGAAACAAGAGTAAACAATCCGGATTTTTTTTGGCGAACTTATCTGCTTCAGGCACATCAACGGGGGTATTGTCAGCATAAACCAGCAGCAGTTTCTTCAATCCATAGAGCGGGCTCAAATCTGCAACCTGGGTATTGTCAACATTCAGGTTTTCCAAACCGGCAATTCCTGACAGGGGCTGCAAACTGGCAACTTTCGTGTTCGATGCGTTCAGGCTCTTTATCTCTGTGAGATCTTTCAGCGGATCCAGTGATGTGATCCCGGTACTCTGGCATTGAAGGTTCCGCAACAGGATCAAATGGCTCAAAGGCGTCAGAGAGGTCACCGTCATGCGGCCGGTGATGTTAATACTGTCAACCAGGGCAAGCTGGTGGAGTTGGATAGTGCTTGGTGTGGCATCGAGCTTGACATAAAAATTAAAAATATTCTGCCATTCCGGGGTCAGACTATTCCACCAGGCAGCGAGTTCTTTTGAAGCATAAATCAGAGATGCACCCGGATGCAGCTTTAAAAACCGGAGCGCCTCCTTTTGCCCCACACCGGTGTTGTTGCAATATACACGCTGGATCCCAGAGAGCGAGTCAAGCGCTCCAAGGCTCTTGATCCCGGTGCTGTATTGACGAGGCTGGCTATTGGCGCTAAGTCGGTAATTTTTGTATGGTTGATCCGCAAATCTTTCATGGTGGTCATATCCTTGATGGCATCCAGTGAAACCACCTTTGTCCCGCTGATGTCGAGCGTGGCAAGTGACTGGAATACAGGAACTACCGACAAATCGCTGATCGGGGTTCCCTTGATTCTCAACTGGTTGATAAGAATACAATAATGCAAAGGTTCCAGGTTGGTAACAGCCGTATTTGAAATGTCAAGGATCTCAAGTTTATTCAGGTTCCTGAGCGGCATAAGATCGGTGACGCCGGTACCGGCAATATTCACCTCTTTAAGGTCTGATAGTTTATTCAGAGGCTCCAGGTTGAGAATAGCTTTATTTCCCGAAAGATCAATCCGGCCGGAATGAACGATCTGACCCAGGAACTGATAGAACTCCGATCCCATAATTGGTGTCGGCTTTCCGCCTACCATGGCTACTGAATCGTTGAAGCTGTCTATCTGAGCCATGGGCATACTGCCTTCCAGGTTCATCCCGGCAGAGAGGACTACCTTCCAGTCGTGTGAAAGCGCGTTCCACCAGTTACGCAAATCGTCCTTTTCATTGAGTTTGGTGGTATAAACACTCACGATTTTCAGTTGCTGCTTCACCGAATCAAAATTCATTTCAAGGTACCGCACCATGTTGGAATTTACAGAGTCCCCATTCAGGTTCAGGCCGCGGAGACTGCGGTTGGCTGTTGCTTTAAAGTAAAGCAGTCCATCTTGTCCGGTCTCCACGCTGACATCCTGGACCGTATAACTGAATTTCGCACTTTTAAAAAAGAAACTTACATCACTCAGGTAAGCAGGCATGTCCTTATACAGCGGAACCAGGCGGTTCACATCAAGATCGTCCTCAACCTGAGCCTTTTCATCCCAGCACCATTTGAGATAACTCTGGGATATAATGGTCTGTTTTTCATTCACCGGATTGCGGGGATCGGCCAGAAAATTAACCGAGCTCTCAAAGAATTTCACCAGCGGAATAACCTGAAGCTTAAACGTGTCGATCTTATTGGCGGCGATCATCCCGGCCTTCGGTTTCAAATCTGAACTCTTACTGTTTGTGCCGGTTTTCTTTTGCGAAGTGGTTCCGGTCTTTTTCTGACTTCCGGTTGAAGTTTTCTTCTGGGGCGGTTTTGCCGTTGCAGTGGCAGGTTTCTTGGTTGTGTTCGTTTTCTGAGCAGATACAAAAATGTGACCGGCGAAGGCCGCAAGAAATAAGAGGATGAAAAATTTCCGCATACAGGGTTAATTAAAGTGTGTATAATTCCGCATCAAATCCCTCTTTTCCTTGTCGTTAACACGGATCACATTGGAGATAAGCCAGCCGGAATTCACATTGTTCCGGTTGAACCAGGAGAGTTCAAAGTACCAGTTTGGGACCTGGAAAATGTGGAATTTCACATTGTTTACAGCCACGAAACTGAGATTTCCGGTCTTCATTTCCATCACGAACATGGCCGTCATATCCGGCTGATATTCCTTTTCAAAATAATAATCCAGGTTTTCCGGCTCCCTGAAAGCCTTGTGAAGATTCATAAAATCAAGCTCATGGCTCATCGGATGTATGAAGTATTTCAGGTTGGCTGTATCGTTGAGATGAACGAACCAGGAGTTAAACCTGTCAAAAAAAACATTGGAGATCACCCACTTGTATCCATCATGCTGCTTTTCAATTTTGAGGTAAAGGATGATGTCAACTTTCTCCTTCTTATACAAAAAGGAGGTTGCAACTTCAGCAAACCACCCTTTTGAATAAAAGTCAAGAAACGCCGGATTCTTTTTATTCAACGCATCATCGATAAAAACAAACTTTGCATCAGAGCTGATGACCGGGCTGGAATTGTCAAAAAGCATGTTCAGGTATTTCTTGCGTGTTTTCAGGTCGTGATAAGCCGGATTGCCCGGATACATCCGCTTTCCTTGTACATCCTCTTCTCCGTTGAACCTGAGAAAGAACTGGTTTACCTGTTTGGTCTGGGCGTAAAACACCGACTCATCACCGGTCAGTGAACCTATAGAGCCCTGGGAAAAGCAGGCTATTGGCAGCCATAACGCCATCATCCATGTGAATCTTCTCATAGATCAGAATTAAAAATTAGAAATTAAAAATTACGGGAGTGGCCCGTAATTTTTAATTTCTAATTCATAATTGTTTTATTTGGATGTTTCTTTAACCCGAATATCTCCCAGCATCACATCCCAGAAACCGATAAGACGCCCTCCGATCTGGGTCTCTTTGCGCTTGACATATACCGTGATGTCCTTTTTCGTGGTATCTTCATACACAAGCCCTTTTTCCTTATCATATGCCTGAAAACGCTGGTAAACCGTTATCACACCAACATATGTGCCATCAGGCTGCCGAACGAGGTCACTCACATACTGGATCTTATACCAGTCGATGGATACCTTGTCGTAATTCAGTTGCATGAGCCGGTCGAAATACTCACGTACTTTGTAGTAATTTACATCTTGTTTGCCCAGGGATGATACGCCTATTTCACTGTTTTCCATAAACAGTTCAGCTGCGCGCTCAATCACCCGCTGTGCATCAGACCACGGGGTCTGTTTGTCGCCGATAATGCTGATGTATTTGCTAAGGTCTCTGACTTTCTCAAGGGCAAGGCTGTCGATGGCCTGTTTACGCTGGGGAGAGAGAATATCCTGTGCGGTTGCCCTGTACGATCCTGCGAAAAGGGCGACCAATATCATTAATGAAAGTGTCTTTCTCATGGTTGCTATTTATTAATTAGGTCAAGTTCTTTAATTTTTCCATTGGAATCAGTCATGATGGCATCAATCTCGTTTTTGCTCGCCTTCATATCCATCAGGAAATTCAAGTAGCGTTTGATGGTGGTGGGTTTGTCATAGTCAACAGTAGAACCCTCGCGGCTGATAATGATCAATACGGGGGCGTCATCTGAGGTAAAGAGTTGCAGGGTTTTCTGAATGGTCGCATTTGCCTGGGTCAGGTTGCCTGTTTTTGAAGCGTTGGCAATGGTGGTAAACGCATTCTCCAATTGTGCTTTTACAGGTAACGAACTGCCGCCCGAACGCATATCCGCTATTTTTTTCTCCACCCTCGCAACGAGCTCATCAATTTCCGTATCGTTGAGGTTCTGCCTTTTGATGGCATTCAGCTCCTGCTCCAGTTCATCTGCTGTTTTATTGTCCTTGTTCATCAGCATGTCGTAGAGCGCCGCCCTTGCCACGTCAACTTTCTGCGCCTTTGCCTGGTTTTGCTCCGCCAGCAGGGTTTTCAGTTTCTGCTGTGCCTGGATGATCATATCATTGAGAATGGGATCATTGAGATTCTTGTCCATAATTTCGCCCACAATGCGTTTCTGTTCATCGTAGGAGAGCGTTGATGTGCCGCTGATGATGGGCTTCAACTGATTCTTGGCTTGCTCAATCTGCGCTTTTCTCTCCTTTTTGGATAACTTGCCGGTCGATTTGCAACTGTCGGCACCGGCAACCATAAGCGCCATCAGCAGGATGAACATCATGCGCTGCCAGCGGATTGATTTGATTTTACTTGCTATTTCGGACATGTGATTCGGATTAAGTGTTAAGTGTTAAGTGTTAAGGGTTAAGGGTTATCTGGTTATTTAAGATCTGTCACGCGTCACGTGTCACGTGTCACGCTTTATAAAACGGGCACTTCACAACCTTTGCTCTCAGGATCTTCTCGCGTATTTTAATGTGAATTTCACTTCCTTCCCTGGAAAGGGCTGATGGCACGTATCCCATCCCGATGGGTATTTTGACCGAAGGGCCCATGGTACCAGACGTAACTTCGCCGATTTTATTGCCCTCCGCATCGGTAATTTCATATTCATGACGGGGAATTCCCTTGTCAATCATTTCAAAACCAACAAGTCTGTGTTTTGTTCCCTCCTGCTTCTGTTTCAGCAAGGCCGGCTTGTTGATAAACTCTTTTGCATCGGTAAATTTGGTGATCCAGCCGAGTCCTGCCTCGATGGGCGATGTTGTGTCGTTGATATCGTTGCCATAAAGACAGTACCCCATTTCAAGACGCAGCGTATCCCGTGCGGCAAGACCAATCGGCTTGATGCCAAATTCAGCTCCCGCCTTGAATACAGCCTCCCAGATTTTCGGGGCGTCTTCATTGGCCATATAAATTTCACATCCACCGGAGCCGGTATATCCGGTAGTGGCAAAAATAACATCCGGAACGCCGGCAAAGGTCAATTTTTTGAAAGTATAATACTCCATGTCCGTAACCGTCGTGGAAGTGAGCTTTTGCATCGCCTTCAGCGCCAGCGGACCCTGAATCGCCAATTGGGCAATTTCATCTGATGCATTGTATAGTATGGCTCCCATCTTATTCTGCCTGTTGCACCAAGCCCAATCCTTCTCAATGTTAGAGGCATTCACCACCAGCAGATAGGTAAGGTCGTCAACTTTGTAAACCAGTAAATCATCAACGATACCGCCGGTTTCATTCGGAAAACAGGAATACTGAACCTTCCCGGGAACAAGTTTTGATGCATCGTTTGAAGTTACCCACTGAATAAAATCAAGGGCTTTCGGCCCCTTTACCCAAAACTCCCCCATATGTGAAACATCGAATACACCCAGTGCCTTCCGAACTGTTTCGTGCTCTGCGTTAACTCCTTCATACTGAACCGGCATGTTGTAGCCCGCAAAAGGAACCATTTTGGCCCCCATCGCTTCGTGAAATTTAGTGAATGCTGTATTTTTCATGGATATTTATATTGTTATTGTTGGTCATTTCATCCTCAAAGTGATCACTTTTACTCCTTCCGGTTGCATGCGAAGCTTTCGTGCACAATGGTTGTAAACGACACAAAAGTAGAAAAAATTGCATCGGGAATCACCGAATGTTCATATTTAACGGCAATTGTTCATATGTTCAGGTAAATTTTTTCTAAATTTGGCACGTGCTAATAACCAGGGAAAATACGCCAAGGTGGCTGATTTTTTTAATCGACATGACGATTGCCATTTCAGCAGTCATCCTCGCATATCTGCTTCGGTTCAATTTTTCCATCCCTCCGAAAGACCTTCAGCCGCTGCCGCGTGTGCTTCTTTACATGGCCCTGATCAGGGCTGCCAGTTTCATCGTAGCCAGAACCTATGCAGGCATCATCCGATACACCAGTACCGGCGATGCATTGCGTGTTTTTGGAACGATCCTCGCAGGGAGTGTGGTATTTGGGCTGACCAACCTCGTAACTTACCTCCTGCCTTCCCATTATTTTTTCATCCCCTTTTCCGTAATCATCATCGACCTGCTGGCAACCTCCTTCGGGATGATTACTTTCAGGCTGGTTGTAAAAATGGCTTTTCTGGAGCTGCATCAACCTGAACGTGAGAAGGTGAATGTGGTGATCTATGGCGCCGGAGAGGCTGGAATTACGGCAAAACGAACCCTCGACCGGGATGCCGGAACCAAATATAAAGTGCTCGCTTTTATCGATGATCATCACAGCAAACAAGGGAAAAAACTCGAAGGAGTGGATATCCTGAGCCCGGACAAACTGGATAACCTATTGGCTACCAATGCTGTTGCGCAAATCATCCTGGCCATCATGCATTTTGACCCTGTGAAAAAACAGAAACTGGTTGATCAATGCCTCGCATACAATACCAAAGTGCTCACCGTCCCCCCCATGATCCGCTGGATAAACGGGGAGCTGAGTTTCAATCAATTTAAAAAGATCAACATCGAAGATTTGCTGGAGCGGGAGGAAATCAGGCTGGATGAAAAACGGATCGCACAGGAAATTACAGGTAAGGCAATCCTTGTAAGCGGCGCAGCCGGTTCAATTGGCAGTGAAATCGTACGCCAGATTGCACGTTTTTCGCCCCGCCAGCTCATTCTGATTGACCAGGCGGAAACACCCCTTCATTACCTGGAACTCGAAACCTCAGAATACACCCACGGTTCAGGCGTTGAGTTCATTTTGTGCGACATCGCCAATGAAGCCCGGATGCGGAAAATCTTTAAAACTTTTCGTCCTGATCTGGTTTACCATGCCGCGGCCTACAAACATGTTCCCATGATGGAGAGCAACCCTGCCGAAGCTGTACTCACCAATGTGAGGGGTACAAGGATCATTGCGGATCTGGCGGTCGAATTTGAGGTGAAAAAATTCATCATGGTCTCCACCGACAAAGCGGTGAACCCCACCAACGTAATGGGGGCCTCCAAACGCATCGCGGAGATATATACCCAGGCAATGGACAAGGCAGGTGCAACCCGGTTCATCACCACCAGATTTGGCAATGTATTGGGTTCCAATGGCTCGGTAATTCCGCTTTTCAAAAGTCAGATCGAAAAAGGAGGACCTGTAACCATTACCCATCCGGAGGTAACCCGTTTTTTCATGACCATCCCCGAAGCATGCCAGCTGGTGCTCGAAGCCGGCGCCTGTGGCAAAGGGGGAGAGATTTTCATCTTCGACATGGGCAAATCCGTTAAAATTATCGACCTGGCAAAAAAGATGATCCAACTCTCCGGTCTTATCCTGGGTAAAGATATTCAGATCAAATTCACCGGATTACGACCCGGCGAAAAATTGTATGAAGAGTTGCTTAACGTAGAAGAAAACGCCATTCCAACGCATCACCCGCTGATCCTGACTGCCAAAGTCAGGGAATTTAGCCTTGCCGAAATAAGAGACGACATCGAAGAGCTGACCGCCATGGTGCCAACCCATTCCAATTTCGATATCATACGGAAGATGAAGCAGATGGTTCCCGAATATATCAGCCAGAATTCGGTGTACGAGGAGCTGGATAAATAATGGAAACAATGCAAACAATGCAGGCGATGCAGGTTTTTAATTTTAAATTGCTTTGCTGACAATTCTTGGCCCCACCGCTACCGGGAAGACTGCTCTTGCGGCCCGGCTGGCTTTTGAACTCAACGGGGAGGTGATCAGCGCCGATTCGCGGCAGGTTTACAGGGGCATGAACATCGGAACGGGTAAAGATTATGATGACTATCGGGTCAATGGCGTTCAGGTTCCTTTTCATCTCATCGACATTGTTGACCCTGGCTACGAATACAACATCTTTGAGTACCAGAAAGATTTTTTAAATGCTTACCTTGACATCCTTGCCAGAAAAAAACTTCCGATCCTTTGCGGAGGTTCGGGAATGTATCTTGAAGCAGTGCTGAAAGGCTACCGGCTGGCATCATCCGGGAAGGATGATGAATATCTTGCTTCCCTGCAGGATAAACCTGAAGAACAACTGATAGAAATCCTGAAATCGTACAAAACCCTGCACAACATTACCGACTTCGAAGACCGGGCGAGGTTGCTCAAAGCCATTATGGTTGCTCATGCATCGGACAAATCGCAATCAGCAGGCAAGGATGTACCAGCACCCGGAGATCAGGAATTCCCCCGGATTGAATCTGCGATTTACGGGATAAACTATCCGCGTGGATTGGTAAAGGCGCGCATTGTCAAGCGACTGGAGCATCGTCTCGCCCATGGCATGATTGCCGAGGTTGAGCAGTTGCTTGCAGGCGGAATCGCTCCTGAGCGCCTGATGAAATACGGCCTTGAGTACAAATTCATCACCCTTTTTCTCCTGGGTAAAATATCCCGTTCCGACCTCTTTTTTGAGTTGAACATTGCCATCCGTCAGTTTGCCAAACGCCAGATGACCTGGTTTCGCCGCATGGAACGCCAGGGGATCAAAATCCACTGGATCGACGGACGATTATCGCTGGATGAGAAAGTAGCGGAGATAAAGAACTTTAAGATTTTAGTATCTTTGTCGATTGCAAAAAACCGAAAATCATGAACTACGATATCATTGTAATAGGCAGCGGTCCGGGAGGATATGTTGCCGCCATACGCGCTGCCCAACTGGGTTTCAGGGTAGCCGTTGTCGAACGGGCCGAATTGGGCGGGATTTGTCTTAACTGGGGTTGTATTCCAACCAAGGCGCTGTTAAAAAGCGCCAGTGTTTTCCAGTATCTGAAACATGCTGCCGATTATGGAATTATTGCCGGGGAAGCGAAGGCCGACTTTCCTGCCATGGTCAAACGAAGCCGTGATGTGGCCGACCAGATGAGCAAAGGAATTCAATTCCTGTTAAAGAAAAATAAAGTTGATCATCTTCAGGGTTTCGGGAAGGTAAAACCGGGAAAAATTGTGGAAGTGACCGACAACGCGGGCGTGAAAACCGAATACCCGGCCAGTCACATCATCCTCGCCACCGGTAGCCGATCGCGCGAGTTGCCAAACCTCAAACAGGATGGCAAAAAGATCATCGGTTACCGTGAGGCCATGACATTGCCGGTTCAGCCCAAATCAATGGTCGTGGTCGGTTCCGGCGCCATCGGATCAGAATTTGCATATTTTTATCAGTCCATCGGCACAAATGTCACCCTCATCGAAGTTCTCCCCAACATTGTCCCGATCGAAGATGAAGACGTTTCAAAAGCGTTGGAACGCTCCTTTAAAAAGGCAGGAATGAAAGTATTGTCAGGTGTTTCGGTCGAGTCTGTGGATACTTCGGGCGATGGCTGCAAGGTGACTGTCAAAACGAAGAAGGGGGAAGAGATCATTGCCTGCGATATCGTACTGTCAGCAGTCGGGATTGCCACAAACCTGGAAGGAATCGGACTGGAAGAGGTCGGCATTGCGACAGAACGCGGTAAGGTTATCACCGACGATTACTACAAGACCAACGTTGATGGCTATTATGCCATTGGTGACATCGTCAGGGGTCCGGCGCTCGCACATGTCGCCTCTCACGAAGGAATCATCTGTGTAGAAAAAATCGCCGGAAAACATATTGAGCCACTTGATTATGGCAACATCCCGGGATGTACCTACACCCATCCTGAAATCGCATCGGTTGGAATGACCGAAAATGCTGCCAGGGAAGCAGGTTATGAAATATTGGTGGGTAAATTCCCGTTTACTGCATCAGGAAAAGCCACCGCGGCCGGAGCACGGGATGGGTTTGTCAAGGTGATCTTTGACGCAAAATATGGGGAATGGCTTGGCGCTCATATGATTGGGGAAAATGTAACCGAGATGATCGCTGAAGTGGTTGTTGCCCGCAAACTGGAAACCACAGGAAAAGAGATCATGGAGGCAGTTCACCCCCACCCGACCATGAGCGAAGCGATTATGGAGGCGGTGGCGGTTGCTTACGGAGAATGTGTTCACTTATAAACTCACAAATATGGAAATAATAGAAACTCCGCTCGCCGGTTTACTGATCATCAAACCAGATGTGTTTGAAGATGACCGTGGGTATTTTTTTGAATCGTACAGCCACGAAAAATTTCTCAAAGCGGGACTCGATATTAAGTTCCTGCAGGACAATGAATCCAAATCGAAAAAAGGGGTGTTGCGGGGCCTTCATTTTCAGGCGCCGCCATTTGCACAAGGCAAACTGGTTCGGGTCATGCGTGGCTCTGTGCTGGATGTGGCAGTGGATATCCGCAAAAATTCTCCGACATACGGAAAATGGGAATCCATCGTTCTTTCGGGTCAGAACAAATGGATGTACTGGATTCCGGCCGGATTTGCACACGGATTTGTCACACTCGAGGATGATACCATCTTCTTTTATAAGTGTACCAATGTCTACAGCAAAGTTTCAGAAGGCAGCATTCTCTGGAACGATCCCGACCTCAACATCAACTGGGGAATCGATGATCCGCTGATTTCTGATAAAGACAGGGTTTCTCCCGGATTTAAGGAGATGGTCAGCCCGTTTATTATTTAGCGACCGGGTTAGCAAAGATACCAATGGTAAAAAAAAACTACTATTTCCTTGGAAGCGCATTTCTTTTGCTGGTCTGCGTCATTTCCGTTTGTGCTTTTATTGCGGTGAAGAACCGGAAAACAGAATACCGTGACCTCTTCAACCGGCACATGAAAATCATGGCCCCCGACCTTCCCGATAAGGCAAGCTTTGCAGGTGAAGAGGCGCCCCTGGACACTTATTATGTGCGGGAGGCTTTCGAACGTGAGATACTTGCCAGTACTTTCATGCATTCAACCACCATCATGATCTTCAAACGGGCCAACCGATGGTTCCCGGTGATTGAACCCATTCTCAGGAAAAATGGCATCCCCGACGATTTTAAATTCCTGGCAGTAGCAGAGAGTTACCTGGTCAACGCCGTTTCTCCGGCCGGAGCTTAAAGAGGGGTATCAGATGTTCAACAGCTGGACCCTGGTAGCGGCCTCCTATAACCGTGGTCTTGAGGGCCTCCGAAAAGCGATTGACAACCAAAAGGTCAGCAACTACTACGACTTGTACCTGAATGACGAAACTTCCAGGTATGTCTTCCGCATCATGGCTATCCGTGAAGTATATAATCATCCTGCACGGTATGGTTTTTACCTGCTGGAATCGGATTTCTATCCGCAGATACCGGCACACCTGGTTACCATCGACAGCAGCATCAGCAACCTGCCTGCCTTTGCCAGAGCAATGTCGGTCAATTACAGGATCCTCCGGGAGATGAATCCCTGGATTAAAAATTACAGTTTGCCGAATGTTTTAAAAAAATCATACACATTCAGGATTCCGAAAGATGGCGCCCTCAGTTATGAACTGTTGATGAAGGAAGCGCCTATGAGCGAAACTTTCTTTCACGACACGCTGAAAATCAACGAAATTCACTAATAAGTCTGCATTTCAAAATTACAGTGGAAGAAAATCTTGAAGTATTCGGCGCAAGGGTTCACAACCTGAAAAACATCGACCTGACCATTCCCCGCCACAAACTGGTGGTTTTCACGGGGCTGAGCGGAAGCGGGAAGTCGTCACTTGCTTTCGACACGATCTATGCCGAAGGACAGCGCCGTTACATGGAAACCTTTTCGGCTTATGCCCGCCAGTTTATCGGCAACCTGGAAAGACCGGATGTGGATAAAATAAATGGCCTCAGCCCGGTCATTTCGATCGAGCAGAAATCCACCAACCGCAATCCCCGGTCAACAGTAGGTACCATCACCGAAATCTATGATTTTCTGCGTCTGCTTTTTGCCAGGGCTGCTGATGCATATTCGTATGTTACCGGTGAACAAATGGTCAGGTACAGCGAGCAGCAAATCGTAGAACTTATCCTGGCCAATTATCCGGACAAGGAGATCCTTGTACTTGCCCCGGTGGTGAAAGGACGAAAAGGACATTATCGCGAACTCTTTGAGCAGGTCAGAAAACAAGGATTTCTCAAGGTTCGCATCGATGGAGAGGTGGTGGAAATTTCGCACGGCCTTCAGCTGGACCGATACAAAATTCATGATGTGGAAATCGTGATCGACCAGGTCAGCGTCAGTTCTGAATCCAAAACAAGATTGTCGGGGTCCGTGAACCTGGCCATGCGTCATGGGAAGGATGTGCTGATGATTCTGGATCAGGAAACCAATGCAGCCCGGCACTTCAGCCGTCTGCTGATGTGCCCCACTTCCGGAATATCCTACGACGAACCCGAACCCAATTCATTTTCATTCAATTCACCGTACGGAGCCTGTCCGAAATGCAATGGACTGGGTACCATCTCAGAGATAGACATCAACAAGATCATCCCCGACCGGTCGAAAAGCATAAAAAAAGGAGGCATTGTACCCATCGGCGAATACAAGAATTCCTGGATATTCAAGCAAATTGAGGCGATTGGCGAAAAATACGGATTCGAACTAAATACTCCTATCGCAGAG
Organism: Bacteroidota bacterium; assembly: GCA_026391845.1. Lineage (GTDB taxonomy): Bacteria > Bacteroidota > Bacteroidia > Bacteroidales > FEN-979 > CAIVAT01. The sequence continues at coordinate 15,941 of JAPLDG010000228.1, forward strand.
ATACCCGAAAATGCAATCAATGTCATTCTGAACGGATCAGATGAGGTTTTCAGGGTGAAGAACGAATATCTTGGTGTCTCATCAAGCTATTCTTTAAACTTTGCAGGAATCGTCAGCTTCATCAATTCGCAGCATGCCGATGCTGCGCCTGCCGGCATCATGAAATGGGTGAGCAGTTTCATGAATAAAATGCCTTGTCCCGAATGCAATGGCGCAAGGATTAGAAAGGAATCTCTCTTCTTCAGGCTGGGCGGCAAAAACATATCAGAGCTGGCCAATACCGATCTGGTGAACCTTTACTCGTGGTTCGATCAGCTCAATACACAGCTGGATGATCGAAAGAAAACGATCGCTTATGAAATCATCCGTGAGATCAAGGCCCGGATCAGGTTTCTGCTCGATGTCGGCATCGGCTATCTCACACTGAACCGCACGGCGCGCAGCTTATCCGGCGGCGAAAGCCAACGGATCCGACTGGCTACCCAGATCGGTTCGCAACTGGTTGGCGTACTCTATATCCTGGATGAACCCAGTATCGGGCTTCATCAGCACGACAATCTTCGTTTGATTCATGCGTTGAAAAGCCTGCGTGATGCAGGAAATTCGGTCATTGTGGTTGAACATGATCAGGAGACCATCATGGCGGCTGATTATGTGATCGACATCGGACCCGGTGCGGGTGTTCACGGGGGACGAATTGTGGCCCAGGGCACCCCGCAGGAAGTGATGCAGAACGGACACCTTACCGGGCTCTATCTCAGTGGTAAGCGGAAAATAAACATCCCGAAGGAACGGCGCAAAGGCAATGGAAAATTTCTGACGTTAACAGGCGCCTCGGGCAACAATCTCCGGAATGTTGATCTGAAACTTCCGCTTGGCACACTTACCTGTATTACCGGCTTGTCGGGAAGCGGAAAATCCTCCCTCATCAACGAAACCCTTTACCCGATTCTAAGCCAGTACTTCTACAAATCGGACCAAAAACCGCTGCCTTATAAATCCATTGATGGAATTATCCATGTTGATAAGGTCATCGAGATCGACCAATCGCCCATCGGACGCACACCGCGCTCGAATCCGGCCACTTACACCAAGGTATTCGATGATATCCGCAAATTATTCGCCGAACTTCCGGAGTCGAAAATCCGCGGCTACCTTCCCGGACGGTTCTCCTTCAACGTCAAAGGTGGCAGATGTGAGACCTGCAGAGGCGCAGGACTTCGTGTGATCGAGATGAATTTTTTACCCGATGTGTATGTCCCATGCGAAACCTGCCACGGTCACCGTTACAACCGGGAGACCCTTGAAGTGAGATACAAAGGCAAATCCATCAACGATGTGCTCAACATGACCATCGAACAGGCCGTGGATTTCTTTGAGAACATTTCGTTTATCGTACATAAAATAAGCACCCTGAACGAAGTCGGGCTAGGATATATCACGCTCGGCCAGCAGTCAACCACCCTCTCAGGCGGAGAGGCCCAACGCGTAAAACTGGCAACTGAACTTTCAAAAACTGACACCGGAAACACGATTTACATCATGGATGAACCCACCACTGGGCTGCATTTCGAAGATGTGAAGGTGCTTTTGTGTGTGCTGAACAAACTGGTCGCTAAAGGTAACACAGTCCTCGTGATTGAACACAACATGGAGGTGATCAAGGTTGCCGACTACATCATCGATCTGGGGCCCGAAGGAGGCGAGCGCGGCGGGCTTGTTCTTGCCCAGGGAACCCCGGAGCAGGTTGCAAAACATAAAACCAGTTTTACGGCGCTATATTTAAAAGAAATGCTGGGAAAGGTTTAGCCTCACCCCTTCATCCTTCGAATATATTAAAACAGCCGCAGGCCGTGGTCAAAATCTATCAGGAAATGGGCGCAATTTTAGCAGGTTTAAGGCTAGTTCATACTCTCAAATTCTTGTTGACCTGCTTCTTCTTGGTGCCGGGATCTTCAATTTACGCAAGCAAATTCATCTCAGTTGCAATTGTTTCATGAATGTTTTGCAATCCTGAATTGCTAATTTCAGCGTATCTCATCAAGGTTTTAGCAAGAATTATGTTACGGGTACATTCATGAATTATTGGCTTATATATAGCTAAATAGGGCGTTACCAATGTGTTGAATATTTCGTGTTGCTTGGTTGTATCTGAAAATATTGAGTTATAATCTGATTTCGGAAACTCATTGATTAAATCCGTAAATGAACTAGTTGTTAAGTTTCCAACATTACACAAACCATTTGCATATATGCAAGTTCTAACTTCTCCATAAGGGCTTATATGTAAGAATTGAGGGCGATAAAACCCTTTACTTTCACATACACTCATATTTGATTGCCAATTAAATATTTCACGCCTCAAATCAGTGGCGTTTCCGATATCAACCATTTCCATGGAGACAGGAATCAGGTAATTTAAATTTTTTGCAACTATTTTTCTCAATTTTGAAAGGTAATTACTGACTTTTTTTGATTCTATACCTGTAAAGATTATTTGATAGTGTAATCCCACTATTTCGCACAAATTTATTGTCTCAATCAAATCATCCGCAAGGCCAATGTCATTATGATATCTTTCATCAAAACTAAATGCAAACATAAACAACCCCTTGGACTTTAAGAATTCTACAAATGCAAGGGCATTCGAAAAGAAAATTCCGCAAACAAGAAAATTACTTTTTCTTGCCCACCAACTATTGGTATTTATCCTATAGGGTATTTTCAAAGATTGGGTAAATTCCAATATTTCAAAAAAATCTCCTCTATTGCCTAAAACTTCGCCGCCAGTATAATTAATTCCATAGCTGCATATGCCACTAATATATGCCTGTAAGATAGATTCTTTAACTCGTTCTAAAGAAATTTGTGTATTTTGATTTTTTATTATGTTTGCCTGTAAACAATGAGGACATTGATGATTACAGCTATAAGTTAATTCAAAATTAATCACGTTAGTAAACATTAATGAACATTTACTATTAATACCTGATTGATCAAGTTTAGAAATAAATCCATATTTTAAAAGCACAGGAATGACATTTTTAATCTTATCCCAGGGTTCAATGTCTTTATTAGAATAAATCGACAAAAGAAAAGATTTTATTGCCATAGTATCCTCTGAAAAAAGAAAAATTAACCTGTCATCAAGTATCTTTTTTCCAACAAGAATATGTAATATATGCGTTTTATAATACCTCATTGAGACTTGTCTTGAATCTTATGCCACAATTTCAAACTGAAAATTAAATTCAAAATTTGCTATTGGATAGCCTGGATCAATTTCCCGGAATTTTGATTGCCACAACGGATCTGACTCAGAATTTGGATAAGGCTTTTGAATGAGGCTTCTTATACAAGTTAGAATTGAAAAAACCAGATTCTTAGACCGAAAATTTGATCTGGAGGTGTATTGTACTACATAAAACCTATATCTGTATTGACAATTGCTTCATTTCACGCAATTTCACTTATCATTTGTATTGTTTGTAAAACTGAATTAATGCGTGCTTCACCTGAAAAGGGTGGCAATGCACAAAACACCGCTTCCTGAAGTCCGTTTCTGGCAAGTAGTTGTTTACATTCTTGTTGTAAAAAAACTACAACGTCCATCTCAGTATCTTTTATTTCTGTCAATAAATAAGTCCGGTTATCCAATACATAAATAATATCCTCAAAATCGGAACTGGTTCTCAGGTCATTGCCTCCCCTATTTTTTAATGCCACAAATTTTGAAGCCAAAAAATAGACCGCTTTAAACAGGCGAACAATCATCCCATCTTCAAATTTGTAATCAAAAGTGTGCGCCATGCCTTTTTCATACCAAACATTGGTGAATCCTAAAACGGAGGCATCAACAGGCATTATGTCTACTTTTATCCCTGCATATCTCCATCTGCAAATTACGCCATCTTCAGTGTCATTCATGAATTTAAGTTTCCGCAACTGCTCTTCCAGTTGGCTGAATTCCGAATAGGTAATCAGTTCGACCACACAATCTACATCATTGGTTGGACGCACATCGGTAGCAGCTGCGTCGGTGGCATATATTTCGGTTACTGACCCACCGACAAACACGACACCGGGTAACAAATAATCCAGCCCCTGTGCAACAGTATGCAACATAATCAGATTTGACATACTTCCTCTACTTTAAGTCGTTTTTTGAATTCTGCAGTTGCCAAATTTACTTCCCGCGCGCGCCCGATCCTGATCACATCTGCCAATGCAACAATGCTTGTGTTGATGGGTGGCGCAGAATGTGCTGTTGGAAAGCCCCGCACCACAGCGCCCGGTAGTGCCGGAAAAACATATTTCAGGCCCGAAACCAGGAAATCGAGAAATGAAGAAGTGTAAACAGTGCGCTTGCTCTCAGAAACCAATCCGGCCAGCCTGCTGCGCTCCAGACTCTCACTAACTTCGGATGGGCTGATCTTAAGACTCTCCGCAATATCCTGAAAGCGCCAGTCATCGCCTTGCAATGTGCAAATTTTTAACAAAATAACTACATCCTGTGGGCGCATTCCGTTATGTGTTTTCATATTAATGTAAAATTTGCGATTCGCGAATTGCAAATATAAGCTTTTTTACTTGATTTACTCTTTGGAAATTAATTGTTTAGTTGCCAAAAAACTCACCAGATAAACCATTCAAGAAAAAAGAGGATCTTGGGATTGACATAAACTGATGTGTAATTATTATTTCGGTCTTATTTCCATGCTATTGAATCCTCCTACATATTCTTCAATGCAATCGATTTTTTTCTCTGAAGTTTTTTTACTCTACTTTGGATATCTTGTCACTAAGCTGCTTTGTAAAATCAACTTTCATTAACTCTTCTCGAACTAAAATTCCGGCAATAGAAATATCATCCTGACTTCCTTTTGCCGATAGTTGTGGCAAATACGTTTGCAGTTCATTAACTCCGTCTGACATACCTTTTTCGGAAAAAAGTTGCAGAATGGTTTTGTAAAAGCCATGCAAAGCCTCATCGGTTCCGAAAGTATCGTCCACCCCATCGGAGGCAATGAAAATAGCAATTGGCAGATTTTCTTTACTGAAATAATATCGAAAACGGGTTAGCGCATGCTCGTCGCACAAAGACGTTGTTTGATTCAAAAAGCATTTTTCATCCCAGGGAATGGGTTGAGAAAATTCGCCGGCAGCGTTTAACGTTACGCATTTCCCATCACCAATGTGCAGACCGAACCAATATTTTTCTGCCCGGACTGTTGCTATCAGTGTTGTTCCATAAGCTGATACCCAGCCTTCTTCTGAAAGAAAAGCAGCTAATTCTTTGGGTGTTAAAATTGCTTTCTCGGCTTCTGTGAACGGTTCATTCGCAGCATCTGCAGCGATGGCTTCGCGCCAGCGATAAATAATATTTGCAGACAATTGGTTGAGATAAACATCTGGATTGCTCAAAAGAGTATCTTCCATTTTACCACCCTGTTTTGACCTGGCAAAGCGGCTCTTCATAAACTCCCGAATGGCATATTGAGCCTCTTGTGCTGCTATGCGCGATCCACGGTTGCTTCGAAAATATTTGTTCCCTCCATGTCCATCGCACACAATGACAACAGCATAATCACTGCCTTCGCCATTTAAAGCATAGTCCTGACACAGCTTTCCATCTTTGATATGGGAAGCACCAATGGTAGTAACGTGAAACGTAGATAATTTCGACATCTTATCAGCTTGAATGAATGTTTACCAACCATCCGTAACATCGGCCGTATCTATGTTTTCTTTCTCAAATTCTTTGATTTGCTTAGTGAAATCAGCCGCTTTCTGGTTGGAATCAGCAGAATTGTCGCCTCCAACGCCTGAACTTTTACTCCCAATCTGAGACGCAGTTACACTGGCAAAACGAATCATTTTGCGCAAAGCTTCCGGGGAACGAACGGTTAAAACGCACTCATCGTTTCCGGTAAACTCTTTTAAAATTTCAACGTTTGCATCAGTACCAATAGCCACTGCTACCTTAATCGCAACTTTGAACCATTTGTTTTTGCGCAGTTCTGCCAGCTCTTTTTTATAGTCATCGGTTGGGCCGCCGTCCGACATCATAAAGATTGCAGGCGCATAGGAGCCAATCGCATCGGCCATAAATTGGGTGCGAGACAATTTGTCATTCAGCATTTTAAACCCTAACCCCATATCTGTTAATCCACCTGCTTCCAGGTTGTTCCAGACAAACTGATCGGATTCAATAGGTTTTTCGTATAGCCACCTTGCCCCGGAAGAAAAATCGAGAACTGCGATTTTTATCTGGGCATCGGCATTCTCTGCCGATATCTCTTTGATCTCGGGAATTACCTCCCGAATGGCTTCGTTTACGGCTCCGATTTTATCTCCGGTCATACTGCCAGAAGTGTCAACCAGAAAAAATAGCACCATAGTTCGGCGCGGAATCGCTACTGCTGATAATAAGTCGCTCATATTTATTGGTTTAAATTTATCGTTATTTGAAATCACGTTTGAATTTCTAGAATTTTAAATTTACCTTCAAACAAAACTACTGGTTTCGCATCCGTCATAAAATCATTACCTGACCAAAAATCTTCGGCGAGTTCTTCATTTGAAATTTCATCATTTTCATCAAAATAGGTATCATCTAATTGAATCCACTTACCATCAATTAACTGTGTTTTTGCTATTTGAATTAAATAGCCACGTCTGTTTTGAAATTTATTTTTCCAATAATCCAAATCTTCATGAGCAACGGCAAATAAGCACTTATTACGAGAAGGATAGTCTTGATATTTTGCTTTACGAATTATTTCAAATCTCCTTTCTTTATCAAATTTCAAAAATTGGCGCTCAATATCATATTCTCTTTCAGGAAAATTAAAAGTAGAAATCTCTTCTCCAACATCCCATCGTTTTTGATTCTGACGAACTACATGTATATGGAACAATTCTATATTGCTTTTATTATCAACAATTTGTAATTTTCCAAACTCCATATTTCAAAATTTGAATAACAATTATATCATGCTATTTCCCCTTTTACTCCTCCAGCAAATGTAATCTTTACATCTTTAAAAATTGGAACTACTTCATTGTTTTTCACATTCTTTGTAGTTCCGTCCGGCAAGGTGCAAAGCCACACATCCTGGCTTAAATTGCGCAATCCCCATAAATTCGGGTTGTTTTTATTCTGAATTACCTCACCGGTTGCTGTTGTAAAATCATCACCGTCAGATTTGGTGTGACAAACATAGCTTTTTTGCCCCGGATACATGACTAAATTGATCCTCCCTATATTCAACATCAATGGCTTGTCGAGTTTTTTCCTGCAATTAATACAGGTTGATTGTACCGCACCGGGATCAATAAAAGTTTCGCCGCCACAACTGCATTTTACCGTCTCGTCACGCAAACGTACGAAGAGTTTTTGCCATTCGTTTTCAGGTTTGCGTTTGTTTGGTTCATGGATACCTTCGGTGCCAAAGGCATGGATGAATTCATCGTGTATGAACTTCGGGAAAAGTGGCCAACGACGCATGGCATTGGTATGAATTCCAGTCATGGGCCTGTTTGCATCATTTTTCGGGTCGAAAATAAAAATCGGGTTGCTGCCGTAGAACCGCCGTTCGTTTTCATCAGTCATGCAGGGAACCCCGGCAATGAGTTTCCCCTCCAGTGGGTGGTTGTTAAAGAGCAGCATAAAAAGCAAGACGGCCAACGAAAACCTATCGGTATTGGCATTGGGTCTGGACTTGGCCAATACAACTTCCGGCGCCATATAACGGCATTTGCCGGCAATGCCCAGATTGGTTCCATAAGGTGCAACATTGTCGTTATCGCAAATTAAAACATCACCGGTTTGTGGATTGATGAAAAAGTTCCCATCGTTCAAATCCTGATAACTATACCCTTTGCGGTGCAGTTCACGAAAGGCATTGTTGATTTGCAATGCCGCATTGATCATGGCCGACAGGCTGGCAAAACGCACTTTAGCCAACAGGAAATGTGAGAAATCTTTATAGTCATCCGTGCGGAGGCTCATTAAATACCCAAAGCGATCGGCTTTCCAAACGGTAAGAAACTGAGGCCATAGGAATGCAGGGGTTGGCGCCCCATTTCGGATGTTATTGTCAAGATTGGCGTAAAATTCCTGTTTGCAGGGGTGGGTGTACCATTTCATGGCATAGTCTTTCCCATTGAGTTCTACCAAATAAACAACGCCCTGGCCACCTTCGCCCAGTTTCTTTTTGATGGTGACGGTTCCGCCTACTTTTAGCTCGATGTTATCGGAGGGGGAGAGTTTTTTCATTTTATAATTACAATTTGAAGTTGTTTCCTTATTTCATAAATCATTCAACCATTTCATTCATCATTATTTTCTCTCGAATACAACCATTCGTTATCATTTTCCTCCCATTGGTCATCCAATAATTCTTTGTGACTAGGGCCCTCATCATAATCTTCGGCATAACGTTCGGGATAACATTCGTCATTGCATTTCTCGCCATTTTCAAAAAGCCAAATCCAATCATCATTTATACAAACTGCTACCTTGCCTTTTTCAAATCGCCCGAGATTTTCATATATATCTGGAATTATCCTAATCCCTTGTGGATTCACAAATCCGCCTTTACCTTCATTATTCCAGATTGAAACCCATCCATTGTCAAGAATTGATATCCTGTTATACTCAACGGGCAAAATTTCAATTCCATCATCATTTATCAACCCAAAATAGTCACCTTTTCCCTGTACATAAATAGTTGTTACTGCAAACCTTTTTTTAAACGCAGAAATGTGATTATATTTAATATCTAATATTTCGCGTCCATTTTTATTGATAAAACCAAAATGTTCGCTATTTTTTACTTTCGCAATTCCATTATGAAAATTGTCAACTTTACTATACTTTATTTCACAAATCTCCTCCCCATTTTCATCAATAAAGCCCTCTAAATCATTAAATCGAACTATAGAAAAGCCTTCAATAAAATCATGGATACTATTGTAGTTCTTTAGGTGTAGTACTATATTCCCAATTTTATCAATAAAATAAGTTTCACCATCTTTTTGTACCAATGCTTTTCCATTATTAAAACTAGTTGCATAGTCATAAGTACACGCTATTAATATTTTCCCATTTGTACTTAGATACCCATATTTCCTATTTCCTTCATCGTAGTCACGTCTATAGGATACCTTCCTAACTAAGCGCAAACCTTCCGAAATTTCCTTAATATTCTTAAAAAAATGGTTTTCAATATTTACATAATCAATACATGCGGGCCATGAACCGTCACATCGCGAATCAATTTCAAATAACCCACTTGCATATGGTCTCATACTGTAACACTCTATTGGTTTGATTATAATAGCCCCTTCACTATTAATCAAATGGTGTCCAATACTGCCTGACCAAACAATAAAATGGTTTCCCTCAACCGGAAGAATACTTCTATATTGCCTATCAATATCTATCACGATATTGCCAAATCTGTCATATAGCCCAAAAATGTCAAAAGTTTTTACAACTAAATATTGATCAATTGGGTAAACAGAATCATAGATAATGGGAATAATTTCATCGCCGTATTTATCAATAAATACCCATTTACCATTTAGATTCACTTTTGCAAGGCATCCTTCGAACGGCCTTGCATCGTCGTATTTAAACGGTATGATTTCCTTCCCGTGTTTGTCTATAAAACCATGTTTTCGATCAAATACAACCAAAGCCAAACCTTCACTGAATTTTTCAGCATTACTATATTTACAAGGTATAATAATTTTATTCTTTATATTTCTAAAACCATAAAGATAATTATGCTGAATGATTTCAAAGGATTCATCTGGGTCTCCCAAATCAATTGCGTTACGCCAAACCGAAATTATTTGATGAGCAGTATCATTGTTCAAAAATGCTTCTTCCTTCAGGTTTAATTGGATAGCGTTTAGTCTGGTTTCACGTTCTTTATAATTTTCCAGGGCAAATATTTGTTCTGGCACTTTCTCTTTTACCGAGAGTAATAGCATTTTTTTTATTCGCTTGTCGTGCGAAAAAAGGTCGGAAATCATTGCAGAGAGTCGCTGATCTTGTTTTAGTAGTTCAAAGCCATACAACTGCAGCATTTTGCCTAGGATAGCCTCAGTGCTATCCACTTCGGCTTGATTACTCATCTTTTGTAATATATCGGTTTGGCAGAATGGGCATTTGCTTAACGATAGGTTTTCCGGTGGTGTCCATTCACCCTGACAACTGGCACATTTCATGGGTATAAAATTTATTTCTTTCCAAAAAGCGCTTTGAGAATGGCACTCCCGATTTTTTTCTCCAGGCCGCTTCGGGTGGTCGGGATACCAGTTTCCCTGGCAATTTCTTGCTTGACCTGGGTAATTCCGAGGAATCGTTTCCATGAAAATGAAAATCCGCGCATACTAACAGTATTTGACGTAAGTAAATATTATATTTTCTTTCCCGAAAAAATATCAACCAATTAATGTTGTGCTGTAAAATAAAATGATTTATCAAATACGGAGGTTTTGTTTATGCCGGACATAATTGATCAACAGACACAAATTTAGAAATAATTGGTGGAAATACAGGAGTATTCTTAAACTATTGAAGTATTTCGTTTTAGGGTTATGATTGGTTATCACAAGGGGTCCTGTCCAATTCATTCAATCGGCAGTTTTGGTGTCACGCACCACGGACCTGGCTGCCAACTACCCACTACCCACTACCCACTTCCCACTGCCCAATGTCAACTGCCAACTGCCCAATGCCGACTGACTGAATGTCAAAGGCCATCTAAGATACAGGAAGGTTAGAGCATGGTTAGAGCAAGGTTAGAGCAAAGTTAGAGGAAAGTTCAATGGGAACCCCGGGGAGGGAAATAAAAATCAGACACAATTGATGCCCGGAGTTTGGCAATTCGGAACGAATCCGGGGAACAGCACTGATTCTGCATGAGTACAAATATACGAAATCGGTTGTCATTTATTGCGCTCCTTTGAAATTCTGTGGTTATGGCCATCTGGAACCTATAACAAAGATGTAGAATTTCACTGCCTGATCCATTAGACTCCTTGTAACAATTCACCCCTGCAAATATTTCAGTTAGCTTCAGATTTTTCAAACAAGAAATAACGTAATTTTACATAGGGTTACAAACCATTATTTACCTTGTCATTTATTCACAAATCGGGGAGGGACTTACTCCCCCTTCCTTTGGTGGGGATGGGGTCGATAAATCATCCAAACCACGCAAACCATGGAAACAGAAGACCTCGAAAAACTACAGCAATCAATGCAACCTAAAAACTGGTCGGAAACCATCAGTTACGATACCTGGGAGATATTAAAGGTGATCTCGGAAATGGTTGAAGGGTTTGAAAAACTAAGCCGGATAGGGCCTTGCGTGATGACCAAAGCCGGTTTCGGGATTATCACCGGCGGTGGTCCCGGAATTATGGAAGCCGCCAACAAAGGAGCTCATTTTGCCGGTGGAAAATCGGTCGGTCTGAACATCAACCTCCCTTTTGAACAAAACCCAAACCCTTTCATCGACCGGAATAAACTGATCAATTTCAATTTTTTCTATGTGCGGAAAACCATGTTCATGCGTTACTCCATGGGATTCATTGCTTTGCCAGGAGGATTTGGCACGCTCGATGAACTCACCGAAGCCATCACCCTCATCCAGACCCATAAACTGGTAAATTTCCCGATCGTTTTAGTGGGGCGTGAATACTGGAAGGGGTTGATTGAATGGATTACCTCAACGGTTCTGGAGGAAAAAAACATTGCCGCACAAGACCTCGAAATTTTCAAAGTGGTTGATACCGCTGAAGAAGCAGTTGGGTGCATCACCGAATTTTATAAGACGTACGCGCTTAAACCCAACTTCTAAACAGGTCCGGATATTTGATTACTTTTGCATAAAAAACCAACCTTCCTTCATGCCACGAAAGAAGCAGCCAAACCCACGGGAGATTTTGATAGAAGCAGTCGCCACCGCGATGACTGACAAAATAGCTAAAAACCCCCTTATCCTTGATTTTACCGGGTTGAAAGGCGCTGTTTGTGATGCTTTTATCATCTGCCATGGTGGTTCGCGAACTCAGGTTGAAGCCATTACCGATCACATCATCGATGAGGTTAAGAAAAAAACCGGTTTGAATCCTTGCCATAAAGAGGGATTTGAAAATGCGGAATGGA
>JAPLDG010000228.1:28138-38468 GCA_026391845.1 Bacteroidota bacterium
TTGCCATAAAGAGGGATTTGAAAATGCGGAATGGATTTTGATCGACTACTTCGATGTGGTCATTCACGTTTTTCAGGAAGAGCGTCGCAAATTCTACAACATAGAGCAGCTATGGGCAGATGCACGAATGATCAGGGTTGACACACACGAATAAACAGAGTCACTAATTTTTTGGAATCAGACAGAATGGCAGAAAAAGGAAGCAGTTTCATACCTCCCAAAGGCAAACGACCAAAGTTTAATTTTTACTGGATCTACGCGATCCTGGCGATCGGATTTATCGCCATACAATATTTCAATTTTTCCAATCCCGTTGAAGAAATTACCTGGACCAGGCTGGAGGAGATCCTGACCAAGCAGGATGTCGATAAAATTGTGATTGTAAACAAGGAAAAAGCCGAAATATACATTAAAAAAGAGAAGCTGAAATCTGATAAAAAGACAAGCTGAAATCTGATACAATTTACAAGAAATTCACCAAACGCAGTTTTGGAACCTCCTCGGAAACCAGTCCCGAATACACCTATCAGGTGGGTTCACAGGATATTTTTCACGGATTGCTGAAAGACACCCGCGACACGGTTGTCTCCCGCATGAGAAAAGACAGTGTTCCGGCAGCCCGGATCGTCGAATTTCAGAAACAATATCCTTATCCGCCATCCTCGCTCGACAGGAAAGATGTTTTTGGTGATATTCTGAGTTATCTTTTTCTCCCTGCTATCCTGATCGGCGCATGGTTCCTGATTATGCGGTTTATGAGCAAAGGGGGCGGCGGTGGCGGCCAGATATTCAACATCGGCAAATCCAAAGCGCAGCTTTTTGACAAAGACACCAGTGTCAGCATTACCTTCAATGATGTGGCCGGCCTGGAAGAGGCTAAGGTGGAAATCATGGAAATCGTTGACTTCCTGAAGAATCCCTCAAAATACACCAACCTAGGAGGAAAAATACCAAAAGGCGCATTGCTGGTCGGCCCTCCGGGAACCGGGAAAACTTTACTTGCAAAAGCAGTTGCCGGTGAAGCCAAGGTGCCTTTCTTTTCCATTTCAGGATCCGATTTCGTAGAAATGTTTGTAGGAGTCGGGGCATCCCGGGTACGCGACCTGTTCCGGCAGGCGAAAGAGAAAGCTCCCTGTATCATTTTCATTGATGAAATTGATGCGATCGGGCGGGCCCGTGGTCGCAATGCCATCACCGGCGCCAACGACGAACGGGAAAATACGCTGAACCAGCTGCTCACCGAAATGGATGGGTTTGGTACCAATGCAGGTGTCATTATCCTTGCAGCAACCAACAGGGCAGATATCCTCGACCGGGCACTGATGCGCGCCGGCCGGTTCGATCGCCAGATCAATGTCGAATTGCCCGACCTTGAAGAACGCAAAGCTATTTTCCAGGTTCACCTTAAACCGCTTAAACTCGATCCGGGCCTCGATGTCGGATTTCTTGCCAAACAAACTCCGGGTTTTTCAGGAGCCGATATCGCCAACGTATGCAACGAGTCGGCATTGATTGCCGCCCGGAAAAACAAATCCACCATTGAAAAACAGGATTTTCTCGATGCCATCGACCGGATCATCGGCGGATTGGAAAAACGCAACAAGATCATCTCCATTCATGAAAAAAAGGTAATCGCCTATCACGAATCGGGCCATGCAACCACAAGCTGGCTGTTGGAATATGCCCATCCGCTGGTTAAGGTGACCATTGTACCCCGCGGTAAAGCACTGGGAGCCGCCTGGTACCTTCCCGAAGAGCGTCAGATCACTACGTATGAGCAGATGTTTGACGAGATCACCTCTGCCATGGGCGGCCGGGCCTCCGAAGAACTCATCTTCGGCAAAGTATCGACCGGCGCATTGAACGACCTCGAAAAAGTTTCCAAACAGGCTTATGCCATGGTGGTTTATTTCGGTTTGAACAAAGAGATCGGAAATATCAGCTTTTATGATTCAAGTGGCCAGAACGAATACTCGTTCCAAAAGCCCTACAGCGAAAAAACAGCTGAAACCATCGACCAGGAAGTCCGTAAAATCGTAGAAGCAGCCTATGTGCGGGCTAAATCACTTCTGGCGGAAAATCGCGATAAACTTGAACAACTGGCCACACTGCTGCTCGAGCGGGAAGTTATTTTCAGAGAGGACCTGGAAGAAATTTTCGGGAAGCGCCCGTGGGATAAAGAAGAGGTCAAGCCACCTCTGCCAACATTGTTAACCTAACCTGATCCTGATTACAGCATGGAAGAAAGCACCTCCAGGGAAAAAATCCTGAAAAAAGTCAGGGATGCACTCATCGAAAAGACAGAAGTCCCATACCCCATTATCGACCAGGATTCCTCGGTCTATAAAGAACTTACGGAACCGCTTGATGTGACTTTTGCTGAAGAACTTGTGAGGATCGCCGGTAAGTTTGTCTATTGCGAAAGCGAAGATGAATTTATCGGAAATCTTAAATCATTTATCCTGGATAAAGACTGGGGGGTGCTTTTCTGCCAGGACCCCAACCTGCACCGCATGCTGAAAGCCGGAGGCATCCCGTTTGAAGCTCATTCGGAAGCCATACTGGAAGCAAGGATCGGAATTACCCGTTGTGAATACCTCATTGCACGCCTCGGGACAATCATGGTATCATCGAGGTTAAGCCCCGGTCGTAAAATCACGGTTTATCCCGAAATACACCTTGTGTTGGGTTATACCTCTCAGCTGGTTCCGGATCTCAAGCAGGCCCTGGCCGGTGTCAAAAAGAAGTACCGTGGCAACTACCCCTCCATGATTTCCCTGATCGCGGGCCCGAGCCGCACCGCGGATATTGAGAAGACCCTGGTTATGGGAGCGCACGGGCCAAAGGAACTCTATGTTTTTTTGATCGATGACGCAACCACTTCAAACGAGCTGAATAACCGATGAGCAATTTCTGGACCCGGACCATCACCGGCTTGTCAATGGTATTCATATTGCTTGCAGCGCTTTGGTTCAGTGGCTGGGTTTTCGCCGCTATTTTCATGCTCATTGCCATTCTGGGATTATGGGAATTTTACAGATTGATCACCAGTGAATCCTGCCATCCGCAAAAATATTATGGAACCATTGCAGGAAGTTTGATATTTCTGGCTACCGCGGTTATAAATCTTTTTCCATGGCCGTCCGGTTACATACCTCCGCCATGGCTGACCTTCATTCCGTTTCTGATCCCCCTCCCGCTCTTCTTTCTTTCATTCATCATCGAAATTTACCGGAATAAACCGAATCCGTTGGTCAATGTTGCCACCACGACCCTGGGATTTTTCTATATCGCACTGCCTCTTTCGCTGTTGACATACTTCAGCCGCCCCGATGTCATTCATTTCCTGGGTATGCCGGTTATCCTCGTAGGTTACTTTGCTTTCACCTGGATATACGATACCACTGCATATCTGTATGGTAAGCAATTTGGTAAACATAAATTTTTCGAACGCATCTCTCCCAAAAAAACATGGGAAGGGACCATCGCCGGAACCATCGTAACCTTGCTGGTATCATACGGTCTTCATTTTCTGGTACCTGAACTGCCGCTGACCGACTGGATGGTACTTGCAGTCATGGTTATTATTTTCGGTACCCATGGCGATCTGGTGGAATCCTTGCTCAAACGCAGCCTGAACATCAAGGATTCCGGAACCATCCTGCCGGGACACGGAGGGATACTGGATCGTTTTGACACCATGCTTATTTCAGCGCCTTTCGTATTTTTGTATTTCTTTTTTCAACATGCTATCTGACACCCATGACAATTCACAAAGAAGGTTATAAGACCATCATCATTGCATTTTTATTTGTTGCTGCCGTGCTGCTGGCATTAAACGATATTCTGGTTGACCAAAGCTGGTTCCATTACACCATGTATGGTCTCGGTCTATGGTTTTTCATCATGATCGTAAGGTTCTTCCGCTCGCCGAAACGTACGGCAAATGGCGGGAAAAAGGTGATCCTGTGCCCGGCCGACGGAAAAATTGTGGTGATCGAACGAACCATCGAACCCGAATATTTCAAAGATGAACGGATCCAGGTTTCAATTTTCATGTCGGCGACCAATGTGCATGTAAACTGGTTCCCGGTTGAAGGTGAAATCGTATATTATTATTACCATCCGGGGAAACACATGGTTGCCTTCAATCCCAAGGCTTCCCTTGAAAATGAACGTGCCACAACCGTTATTGAGCGGGCCGATGGCAACAGAATACTCGTGCGGCAGATTGCAGGCGCCATGGCACGCCGGATCAAGTGTTATCCGAAAGTCGGGGAGCCGGTTGTACAGGGTGACGAACTCGGTTTTATTAAATTCGGTTCCCGGGTTGACCTGTTGTTACCGACTGGGACCATTCTCGATATCAAGCTTGGACAAAAAGTAACCGGGAAACAAACCATTATCGGGCATCTGGCCTAGGCGGATGTTACTCCTCCAGCCCACGTTTCAGGAACACATTGAGAGGATACATGGTTTTAAAGGCCATCAGAACAATCTCATGAAAATGATCTGAAGCAACCATTTCATCCTGTACCGGATGTGAAACGATGTAATGCTTGTGCTTCAGCAGTTCAATTTCCGGAAAATCCTTGGGAAAATCTCTGGGAGCCATTTTTCCCTTATCCATTTCAGATAACCCGGGGCAGTATTTCTTCAGGTTCTTCTCCGAGAGAATGGCCTTGAATTCGCCTGCATTGTAATAAATTTCATTTCTGATTTTTTTCAGCTGATCGGGTTCCGGCATATAAACACCGGCAGCAAGAAATGACTCTCCAGGCTGAAGATGCAGGTAATAACCCGGCCCTGGGCTCTTCCTTCCGGCGCGTGTAATCCAGGCTCCCATGTTGGTCTTATAAGGCGATTTGTCCTTGCCAAACCGTACATCCCGGAAAATCCGGAACATGCAGTCCTTCGCCTCAACAAACTTAACAGAATCATCAAATTTTGCCAGGCCGGGAATTATGGAATTAACAAACGATTCCACCTCTGCTTTTGCCTCATCGTAATGCTTCTTATTCTGCTGGAACCACTCTCGGTTGTTGTTCTCTGCCAACTGTGTCAGAAAATCAAGTACAAGTTTTTTCATGGGATGACCTTTACGCAAATTTACAAAATAATCTAAAACCGTATTACCTTTTTCATTTTTTCCGATTAAGCATATAAAACGGGAATATGAAAAACCTGGACACTATTTGCCTCTTCTTCGCATTTTTACTGCCGGCATCGTTGGTTGCGGCAGGTGAGCATACAACGGCAGGCGGTCGATCATTGGCCATGGGAGGCGCCTCTGTGGCTGCGAATGATCTCTGGTCGATCTGTAACAACCAGGCCGGCACTGCCTGGCTCAAAGCGGTCTGTGTGGGCATCGGCTTCGAAAACCGGTTTCTGATCAAAGAACTCATGGTCGAACAACTCGGGTTTGCCGTGCCATTGAAAGCAGGAACATTTGGATTGCTTGTGAACCGGTTCGGAAACAATCAATACAATGAGCTTGAAGCAGGACTATGTTATGCAAGGAAATTCGGCAACCATTTTTCTGTGGGCATTCAACTCAGCTACCTTCGGATTCACATTGCTGATGACTACGGAAACAAGAATCTGGTTTCCTGCGAAATCGGGCTGATGTATCTGGCAGATAAACATCTGAGCCTCGGAGTGCAACTTTTGAATCCGGTTCCGGTCAAAATAACGACCTACCCTCCGGAACAATTGCCTTCCATTATCTGCATCGGCCTCTCCTACCGCTTCTCAGATGAATTCCTGACAACCTTTGAAACTGAAAAAGATCTGATCAATCCACTTATCATCCGCGCCGGGGCAGAATATTACTTTGTCAGACAAGCCTGTGCCCGGATCGGAATATCAACCGGCCCCATGTCATTTACTTTTGGGTTTGGACTGGAATTCGGACAGCTAAGAGTAGAAATGGCCTCAGAATATCATCAGGCGCTTGGATTCAGCCCGGCCGGATCAATCATCTACTCATTCAAATAGCGCCGCTGTTCTTTATACACATCTTATTATTGCACAGATCCACAGAGGAATGCACAGAGGAACCACAGAGTTTAGTCCATATCCAGAAAACGACACACAATTTGAATCTCGACAAAGTTGTACATTAAAAAATCATACAGGGATGAAAACTATTCTGGCAATAAGCATTGAATTTATCATATGGTTGGTTTTTCCATTTCCCGCAATAGGGCAAATTGAAGGAAAATCAGATTCGATCGTGTCCTCAGGGCAAGCAGGGCGTCTTGACGATTTGATCGAAAAATCGGTTGAAACGATGGAAATGGATCATGATTTTGCCGACCTGGCCGCCGACCTGGCCGACCTGTCGGCAAAACCCGTGAATCTGAATGCAGCCAGGGAGGATGAGCTGAATGCGATCCCTTTTCTCACTGAGCAGCAGCGCAGAGACCTGCTCAGCTATATAACAACGTATGGGGAGATCTTTTCCATTTACGAACTTCAATCCATCCAGGGTTTCGATACATCTTTGATCCAAAATATCCGACCTTACATCCTGATTTCACCTGCATCGCGTGTGCCTCCGCCAACCCCTAAGAACCTGATCCGGTTTGGCCGTCATGACCTGATGGTGAAATATGAACAGGGATTCCCGGAATCATTGGGTTATCTTGCCGCCGATTCTGTCATGGGCGTTAATCCAAAGTCGCAATACCCGGGAAGTCCCCAGCGATACTATTTCCGGTACGCCTATTCATGGTTTGACAAACTACAAATCGGTATTGCCGGTGAAAAAGATCCTGGTGAACAGTTTTTCAGGGGAGCCCAGTCAAAAGGCATGGATTTTTATGCTGCATATTTTTGCTTAAGCAATATCGGAATTCTTAAAAATCTGACAATCGGAAATTTCCGGGTTTCCTACGGGCAGGGTTTGACAATGGGATCCGGACTTTCTTTGGGCGCTGTGCCGGGGTTTTCGACCAACATTCCCAGAGCAACCGGAATCAGGTCAAGCCTGGGGATGAGCGAAGCGTCTTATTTGCGGGGATTGGCCGCAACGATAAAATTCAAACGACTTGAAATCAGCGGATTTGCTTCTTATCATCCACGGGATGGAACAACCATAAGCATCGACAGCTCATCATCCCGTGCCGAAGAGATAAGCTCTTTTGCCACGACAGGATATCATCGTACAAATCTGGAATTGGCAAAAAGGAATGTACTGACTGAACTGGTATTTGGCGGGAATGTAAATTTCACAATGAGTCCAAACCAACAGATTGGCTTCAAAATTGGTGTGACCGGAATATTTTACAAATATTCGGCAGCAGTGATTCCACCGGTACATCCTTACAATCAGTTTGGTTTCCGGGGCAATCAAAACATGAACACAGGCATTGATTTTCAATTGCGTTACCGTGGAATCCATTTTTTCGGGGAGATAGGCAGAAGCCAGAATGGTGGTATGGCCTGGCTAACAGGCGCCATCCTCACACCCGACCCCAGGGTATGCATAACCCTGATTTACAGAAACTACCATTTAACATATCAGAATCTTTTCTCCAATGCCTTCGGGCAAAACAGCATGAATGCCAATGAACGGGGTATCTATACAGCCATCAGCGCCGCCATTCATCCCAAAGTAAACCTGTCGGGATACATCGATTTTTTCAGCTTTCCCTGGCTGAAGTACCGTGTCGATGCGCCAACACATGGCCAGGAGTTTGGAATGATCCTCGGGTGGCAGTCCTCCAGGAATGTGTTGTTCAACATCAGGTTTTATCAGAAAAATACGCGAAGCAACATCGCGTCTGAACCCAATCAGATACTCCATACCCTGGGAGACTTCCTGACCAGAAGTTACCGGGTTGGTTTTGAATGGCTTCCGGGTAATGGCATTCTGCTCAAAACACGAATTGAAGTTAAGGAGGCAGGGGAATCATCAGCAAACCGACCTTATGGATACTTTGTATATCAGGAAGCTCAAATCAAAGTTTGCAAAAGATTGGAAAATATTACCCTGCGTTTTGCTTTGTTCGACATTCCGGATTACACTTCAAGAATTTACGTATATGAACCGGAGGTGCTTTACGGCTATTCTGTACCGGCTTGGTTGACCTGTGGGTGCGGGGCGGCATAACATATTACACCGACCGCACCGAAGTAGGTTCCGGATCTGACCTCACACCAGGCAATGTTCGCAGCGATCTGACGTGTCAGGTATTAATCAAGCTTTGAACAATCCTGAGGTATTTTATTTATGATGCGGATTACCCATCTTTTTCAATCCTTCCATCCCATGGATGTTCATTCCTTTTGAAAGTTTTGACACCGTGGAAAGGTCAATATTGCCAGTGAGGCTAAGTACCGCAACCTCCGTTTTATCTTTCATCAGCATGACCATTTCATTGATCTTACCGCTGGCATCCTGTTTGGTCATGAATTTAATGCTTTGTCTGCCTTCATTGATGGTCATCAATTCCTTGTAGGTATTTGCCGGAAAAACACCTGAAAATTCATTATATACCGAAACCGCCTTCACGATTTTAGTGGAATCGAACGAGAATGTGAGCACTTTAAGACCCGTGAGTTGTTCCATCATTTTTTTCATTTCCACTATGCTTGTATCCTTTGAGTCACCCTGTCCCATCTGCATCAGCATCTGAAACATCTCTTTGGAAATATTCACCGTTGTAAATCCATCCTGGCTGGCGTATTTATCAAATACCTTGTCGATCGGACTCTGGGCATTCACAAGGATTGGTACCATCAGGAATGCCATGCAAACTAAACTAAACATCATTTTTTTCATGGTTATTTTGATTTTAAGGACTGGTTTGATATTACGTCCGGGTTAATGATTATGGTTTGATATTGATAGAATTTATTAAAAAGCTGTATGTTTTTCATGGCTTTATCCACCATTTGCAAGTGTTCAACCTGTTCCAGTCCGTGATTCAGGTTTCCTGAAACCAATAGCAGTGCCCCACGTGCATCGGCATAAGCAATTTCAGCATCAGGTTTGCTTGTTTCTATGAATGCCCCTTTCATTAAATCATGCTGAAAAGTAAAAAACAGGCCGACAAGGATCACAACAGATGCAGCCATACTCGTCATGAAGATGAACCTGCGACGTTTCGGATTCATTTGAACAACTGGCACTTCGTCCGTCGTATTGCTGATCAGATTTGTTAATTTCTGATCAAAATCCGGATCTCCGAGATTCTGACGCTTTTCATTGATAAAATAGATGAACAGGGATTGGTGTTCCTTCAGCTGCACCGGCACCTCTTTCCCCAGGAAATAATTCCGGAGGATCATTTCTTCTCCAAGACTTGTACTGCCCTCATAGAACTTCTCGAGCAAGACTTTAATTTCGCTGGTATTCATATATTTTCGTTTTGATCAACAATTCACGAATCCTTTTCCTGGCACGAGACAATGCAACACGTATGGCATTTTCATTCATGTCAACAATTTCTGATATTTCATTAAATTCATACCCTTCAATATCCCGGAGATGAACAATGATTTGCTGCTGCTCAGGAAGTTGTTTGATGGCCTGATAAATTCCATGCATCAGGTCGGAGTTATCAACTTTTGTTTCTGAAGGCATATTTTCAAGAAACTGACGATGGTTATCCATGTTTTCTACCGGGTAACGCTTCGTCTTGATTTTATCCAGGCATAAATTTTTTATCGTGATCATGGCCAGGGCCTCAATACTCCTGTATTCATCTAGTTTATCACGTCGGTTCCATAGCCTGATAAAGGCTTCCTGCACTACATCCTCTGCCTCCTCCGTATGATCAAGCATGCGCCTGGCGAAACGGAAAAGTTTATTTTTCAGCGGATAAACTTTTATCTGAAATTCCTGGAGATCCATACGGGCGATTAGACGAAAATCAGGCTAAAATATTACACCATTACAAAAAAACATGCAAAAAACTGTATTTGACGATGATGCCTTGGATGATATGCAAATTTGACTATTTTTGCAAGGTGCATGCTTAAAAAACCAATCATTATTCATCAATAACTTTTTCACTATGTTCAAAGGACATCCAAAGGGGCTCTACGTAGCATTTTTTGCCAATATGGGAGAACGCTTCGGCTTCTACACCATGATGGCCATCCTGGTATTATTTCTACAGGCAAAATTTAATCTGTCCACTGAAAACGCTGGCTACATCTACAGCTTTTTTTATTTTTCCATTTATGCCCTGGCGTTACTGGGTGGTTATATTGCCGACCGTTCACAAAATTATAAAGGAACCATTATGATCGGTCAGGTTGTGATGTTTGCCGGTTACATTATCGTAGCCATCCCTGGCATGGGGCTTCCATTCACCCT
>JAPLDG010000228.1:38478-84911 GCA_026391845.1 Bacteroidota bacterium
CCCTGGCCGGACTTTTCACCATCGCGCTCGGAAACGGTCTGTTCAAAGGAAATTTGCAGGCATTGGTTGGGCAAATGTATGACAATGAGAAATATGGAAAGCTCAGGGATTCAGCCTACAGTGTATTTTATATGGGAATAAATATCGGTGCATTCTTTGCGCCAAGCGCTGCAAGTGGTGTGCGTAGCTGGTGGCTGCACTCACATGGGTTTAATTACGATCCTGATTTGCCTGCCCTGTGTCACCGGATGATGGGTGGCACACTGACAGATACTTCCAAACTGCAGGATCTGGCCAATAAGGCAACCATGTCCGGAACTCCGGTCACTGACTTGACGGCGTTTGCTCAGAATTATGTCGAGGTGTTTTCCACGGGGTACAATTATGCATTCGGAGTTGCTGCCATCGCCATGGTGATTTCGCTGGTCATCTATATGATTTTCAAAAACATCTTACCCGATCGCAAGGCAATGGTTCAGAAAGATTCTTCCATTATCAAGATGCCATGGGAACAGGAAAAGAAACGTTTAATTGCCCTCGGGCTTGTATTTTTTGTGGTCATTTTCTTTTGGATGTCATTTCACCAGAATGGATTAACCTTAACGCTCTTCGCCCGTGACTATACCGACAAACAGGTTGGGCCATTTACCTATATCTTTTTCTATCTGCCTGCATTTCTTTCTTTGATCGGGATCATTTTCGGGATCATGATGATTACAAAAAAGGTGATCAAACCGATCATGCGTGCTGTCGGTGGTGCACTCATTCTGGCCGGTGGCGGGTTGCTATATTATTTCTATTCCACTTTTACGGTTGAAAACACGATTTCGCCGGAGATTTTCCAGCAGTTTAACCCGATCATGATCGTGTTTTTAACCCCTGTTGTCGTTGCCTTGTTCGCTTTCCTGCGTAAGCGTGATATCGAACCATCAACGCCACGCAAAATCGGAATCGGGATGCTTTTGGCTGCTGCTGGTTTTATGCTGATGATGTTTACCTCATACAGTCTGATTTCACCGGCTGATCTGCATGGCGAACCAGCACCTGACCGTGTTTCTCCCTATTGGCTGATCAGCACCTACCTTGTTCTGACATTTGCTGAATTGTTCCTTAGCCCCATGGGATTGTCTTTTGTCTCTAAAGTTGCCCCTCCGCGCTTTCAGGGGTTGATGCAAGGTGGCTGGCTGGCAGCAACGGCTGTTGGCAATTCACTGTTGTTCGTTGGTACTTTTGTGTACTCGCGGCTTGAACTCTGGCAGGCATGGATGGTATTTGTTGTTTGTTGCCTGTTATCAGCAGCATTCATCTTCTCTATCATGAAAAGGCTTGAAGCTGCTACAAAGTAACATGGTATAATTTCCTGACTATTTTTGTCCGGCGGGTTGGAGAGGCTATTGGATGTGTCTCTGAACCGCCGGATTTTTTTCAACCCATACATGTTGAATGTTGAATTTCGAAAGGTTTCCCTGGGGTCATTCCCGTCGATTTAACTCCTATACCGAGCACATCCGGAAAACCTTTGGCGGACGGATGCAAAAGGTAGTGGTCAATGCCGGATTTACTTGTCCGAACCGTGATGGCTCCAAAGGAGTTTGTGGTTGCACGTATTGCGACAACGAGGCATTCAACCCATCCTATTGCAACCCTGTTGAACCAATTCACAGCCAGATTGCACAAGGAATCAGTTTTCATTTGGTCCGTTATCGCAAAGCTTCAAAATACCTGGTGTATTTCCAGCCATTCAGCAATACCTATGCGCCACTGCCGAAGTTGAAAATTTTATACGAAGAGGCTCTTGCCTATCCGGATGTGGCAGGTCTTGTGATCGGTACCAGGCCTGATTGTATTGACGACGACAAATTGGATTACCTCATGCAATTGTCACATAAATACTATATCCAGATTGAATATGGTATTGAATCCTGTTACGACCGGACCCTGAATCGGATTAACCGGCAGCACAATTATTCCATCGGAGAACAAGTTATCAGAAAAACACACGAACGTGGCATTAAAACCGGAGCACATTTTATTTTCGGCCTTCCGGGAGAGTCGCCTGACGAAATGCTGGCCTGTGCAAAAATGATCTCGGAACTGCCGCTTGATTCGGTTAAGTTTCATCAGTTGCAGATTGTTCAGGGAACAAAAATTGCACGCGAATTTGAAGAAAATCCATCAGATTTTCATCATTTCAGTTTGGAAGGTTATGTCGCATTCATTGTCAGGTTTATTGAACGTCTGAACCCGGCTATTGTCATTGAAAGGTTTTCTGGCGAAGTACCACCGAGGTTCATGAAGTCGGATACCGGCAATGGCCAGCCTGTACAACAAGGTTGGGGATTAATACGGTACGATGCCGTGTTGCGGTTGATTGAACAGGAATTAGAACGGCAGGATACCTGGCAGGGGAAATATTACACGTGAATAGAAACGTTCGAGGCCATGATGGCTCTTGAAATGGCTGTTTGCAATAGTTTGATCATCTCTTCGGTTTCAGTTGCAGGTGTTTTAAACTGCGTAATCTCGTTGATCCGGCCACGCAATTTAATATATTGTATGTATCCGCCGAAGTTTTTCCGAACCATTTTACAATTATTCATCACAACGAGCATCATTATTTCCTGATCCGATAGTACATGGCCGGAAACAATGCTTTCGCAGATCTGCTCCTGCAGTTTTTGTTTTAGTGGTGCATTGAGTAATGGGTACTTCGTCTGATAAAATACAACCAGCAAACTGTATTCTTCCCTGCCGATCACTTTGTTGCTGATCAATTGTTTTAAAATAGTTTTTCTGAGCAGGAGCTTTTTATAAACAATGCGCTGAATCCACGAACGGAGGCTTCGTGGTTTCTTCGATGATTTTATCAGGTTTAAAACCCGGTCGAGTATCACATCATCCGTTGATTTTGCATTGATGACAACGACTTCGTCGATGGTAAATCTGATCCTGCCTTTCTGATATAACTCAAACAGGATAGATCCGACCAAACCGAATTTTATTTTATGCTCTGCTGACCCAAACCACCCTTTATCATCCAGGGCAAGCAGGACAATCTTTTGTAGAAAGGTCAATTCCATATTTTGTTCAGATTTTTCCATCAACTAACGGGGAAATTTATTCCGGCGATAAAAATAAAGAAAATTTTACTGCAAAAGCAATTAATTAAAGGTTCCTCCCAGGTAAAGTTTTGTCTTTTCCATTTTCGGATTGCCAAAAACCTCCTCCACACTTCCCTGTTCAATTACATCACCCAGATACATAAATACAACGTTATCGGCGATTCGCTTAGCCTGGCGCAGAACATGGGTAACCAGCACAATGGTATAATCGTTTTTCAGCTTGACGAATGTCTCCTCAATAAACTGGCTGGATATCGGATCCAATGCAGAGGTGGGTTCGTCTGCCAGAATAATCTCAGGATTAACCGCCAGTCCGCGGGCAAGACAAAGCCTTTGCTGCTGGCCGATGGAAAGTCGTGAAGCTGGCTCGCGTAACCGGGTCCGGATCTCATCCCACAAATTGGCCTGCTGGAGGTAATGCATGACAAGTTTATGGGTCTCCCTGCGATTTCTTATTCCTCTCAGTTTTAATGCATAAGCGATATTATTGTAAATGGTCATCGGAAGGGGGTATGGACGTTGCGATAACAGTCCCATCTGCTGACGCAGTTTATAAATATCTTCCTTTGCCGCCAGGATGTTGTTGTCGTCAATCATGATCCGGCCGCTCACCTTTAATTCCGGATAAAGATCAGTAAGCCTGTTCAAACACTTAAGAAGTGTGGTCTTCCCACACCCAGAGGGGCCCAGGATCACTGTAATTTTATTTTTGGGGATATCAATATTGACATTCCGGAGAATCTGGGTTTTCCCGGCAAATACATTCAAATCCCTGATCTCTATTTTTGTATTATGATCCATCCCATATTCCAGCTAAAAATTTATTTTTGTCTTGTGATACCGTTTGCCAAGTCCCCGGGAGAACAAACTTGCAGATGGTCGGTATAGCCCGCAGTGAATAACACAGCTGCAGCATCACCGATTCCCCGTCCGAATGACAGTAAAACCGCCGTTATAATCCCGGAGAATGACTGTCGTGTAAATATTTTGAAGGCGATCTCCGACTTGTTTGAGCCCAGTGAATAGGCTGCTTCCTGCAGTCCGACCGGCACGGTTGACAATATTTCATCCATTGAGCGAATCATGATGGGGAGGATGAACAGGGTAACAGTAAGGATACCGGCTAAAAGTGATGTTTGCAGTCCAAAGAAAATCAACAGGGAGAAGCCAAAGGCACCATAAACAATTGACGGGATTCCCCAAACCAGATCGAGCAGAAAGCGGATGATGCTGATCATGCGTTTATGTCTGATCAGAAATACGTTGAGATAAAGTGCAACCGGTAAGCCGATCAGGAAGGCCAGCAGGGTAGCGCCACTTGCAAGCGCGAGAGATCCGAGAATCGCATTGAGTATTCCGCCGCCTTTTCCATAATAGTATCCGCCCTGCGGAACTTGTGTAAGCATTTCCCAGGAGATGGATTTCAGCCCCTTTTCAAAAATGCTATAGATGATGATGGCAAGAATGGCAAGAATGAAATAGGTCGCAAGAATCATCAGCAACTTGAAAAACTTTTCTTCAACTTTTTGCGCTCGTGTCAATGTTTAATATTTGTTGTATTTGACAATGAAAAAATGCATGACCAGATTAAAAAAAAGGGAAACTGCCAGTAGCAGCAAGGCAGCGAACATCAAGGCAGAATCGTATTTGGGGATAGAGAGCATCTCCCCGTAATTATTTGCTATGAGTGCGGGCAGGGTATAACCCGGATCAAACACGCTTTTCGGCAGTCGCACCACATTTCCAACCACCATCAATACAGCCATGGTTTCACCAAATGCCCTGGCCAGTCCAAACCCGAAAGCTGCAATAATTCCCGGTAGTGCTTTTCTGACAAGCACATGTTTGATGGTTTGCCACTGAGTGGCGCCCAATGACAAGGTTGCCTCTTTTAATTCTGTGGGAATAGCCCTGAAAATTTCAATCAGGATATTCAACACAAAAGGGATGATCATGATGGAAAGCACAAAAGCGGCGGCGAGGATGCTGTATCCCATGGTTTTAACGCCCATCCACGGACCAAGGTACCTTGAAATAAAAGGTACAATAACGAGTATTCCCCACAAGCCATACACCACAGATGGAATGCCGGCAAGGATATCGATGGCCGGATGCATGATTCTGAGGAAGTACTTTTTTGTGTACTGGGTGACATAGATCGCCGTAAGCAAACATACCGGCGCGGTAATCAGCATTGCGACCACGGTCACCCAAATGGAACCGATGATAAACGGATAGAACCCGAATTTCCCGGCTGAAGGTCTCCAGGTTTTTGAAAAGATAAGATCGAACAGGGAATAATCATGAAGGAGCAGTACGGATTTCAGATAGAGACCTATGAACAGCAGAAATGGCAACAAGGCAACCAGCAGCAAACTGATGATCATCCATGTGGAATTAACGGTATGACGCTGTGCCCGGTTGAGAAGATACATTTCAGTCCAACTTTTGCAGTTCGGTGGTGATTTGTTCAGGTTTAATCATGACATATCCGGCTTCTGTGACGTACTTTTGGCCATCAGACATTACCCACTTTAAAAAGGTCTTAACCAGCATATTTGTGGGCTTTCCTCCCGAAACGAGATAGAGGTCGCGGGCAGGTGGTGATGGATATTTCCCTTCATTGATGGCCTTCATCACCAGATCCATGCTGCCGTAAAAATCTTCATCGGGGTCAATAACGCCGTTTCCATTCAGGTCGATGGGCACAACATCCAATCCGGCATATATTTTCCGGGTTGACATTTCATAAACAAACCCAAGATTGTTAAAACCGATTCCTTCGGGTGTTCGTCTTACTGCATCAGCAACACCAGGATCACCATTTACACCCAGCCCTTGCAAATCTTCCTGCTTTTTCCCATTCAGGTACTTTGCCCACATTTCAGCGGCTCCACAGGCATCTGATCGGGTAAAAACATTGAGTTCGACTTTGGAGCTATTGCCGACAGCCTGTCCCCAGGTTTTCACATTGCCACTGATAAATATATCATAGAATTTCTGCCGGGTCAATCCTTTCTTCTTCAAGTCGGCAAGTACCGGATTGCTTGCATTGATTGTCGGTAAAACCGCATCCTTTGCCACGGCTATCCACCAGGCGCCTTTTGCCTGTTCTTCCGGGCTCACCGATTTAGAGTACATTCCGAGGTCAACCATTTTTGAGAGCGCATCTGTCATTCCTTTTCCGGCGCCGCCGGCAGAAACATTGACAATTACCTCCGGATGCAACTTCTGAAACTCCTCCGCCCATTTAACTGCCATTGGATAGAGTGCGAATGCACCGGAGAGTGTGATCTTGCCTTTCAAGGTATCGTTAACCGAACCTGATGTTTTTTTCCCCGACTGATTACACGCGGTCAACCCGATCAGCCAGATAAATCCGGCAAAAAGGCAGCATGAAACAAGGTGATTTCTCCATTTCATCATGCAAGATTGTTTAAAAAGTGGTTAATGATATCTTCTACGCGTATTCCCTCAGCTTCAGCTTTATAGTTTCTCACGATGCGGTGCCGAAGCACTGAAATGGCCACTGCCCGCACATCCTCAATGTCGGGCGAATATTTTCCATTGAGCACTGCATGACATTTTGCACCCAGAATCAGGTACTGCGAGGCCCTGGGGCCTGCTCCCCAGGTAAGGTATTCGTTGGCCCATGAGTTTGCCTTTGATGTTTTCGGTCTGGTTGAAGAGACCAGGTTCACGGCAAAGTGATATACATTATCCGGGACCGGAATTTTGCGAATCAGATTTTGAAAAAAGAGGATTTCCTCTCCGGATAAAACCACCGAGGGAGTCACTGTTTTTTCTGTTGTCGTTGCTTTAACAATCCGGATCTCCTCCTCAAATGAGGGATAATCAAGCCAGATGTTGAACATAAACCGGTCGAGCTGGGCTTCCGGCAAGGGATATGTGCCTTCCTGCTCAATTGGATTCTGTGTGGCAAGTACGAAAAAAGGTTCTGCCAGATGATAACTTGTTCCAGCCACTGTTACAGCTTTTTCCTGCATTGCTTCAAGCAGGGCCGACTGTGTTTTAGGCGGGGTACGGTTGATCTCATCTGCAAGGATAATATTGGCAAAAATCGGTCCTTTGATAAAGCGGAAGTGTCGGTTTTCATCCAGGATCTCCGTGCCGATGATGTCAGAAGGCATCAGGTCGGGGGTAAATTGTATCCGGTTATAGCTAAGGCCCAACGCCTTTGACAGCGTATTCACCATCAATGTTTTAGCCAACCCAGGCACTCCAACCAGCAGACAATGTCCTTTACAGAAAATGGCGATAAGCAGGTTTTCCACTACTTCATCCTGACCAACAATTACCCTGGCTATTTCTTCTTTTAAAAGGTTATATTTTTTTACGAGTGCATTTACTGCTTCTACATCTGAGGAAAACTGCATGATATTATGTTTTAGTTTTTAATCCATTTCCGCTCGAATGAACAATTGCGAAAATCATCCTTAATTGAAATATAGGTTGAATTCACTTTTTTGGTCATCCACTCATCAATTACTTCCTGCTTTTTCATATCCAGTGCCATTTGCTGAATTCGGGCATAGTCATCTTCCAGGTTCGCTTTATGCGGATTTGTCCGGGTTTTGAGGAAGTATATCCGGTAATCCTGTTTTCCCCTTTCGTTTGTAAGCACTGGAGACGATACGTCGCCGGTTTTCAATTTATCAATGACGAAAAAAATCTTGGCATCTATCTGACTTGCTTCGAATCTGCTATTTCCGCTTACCGGGTTAATCATCAAGCCGCCGCTGTTTTTCCCGGGATCGTCTGAATATTTGACAACCGCTATATCAAAAGTTGTCTTTTTATTGGTGATGAGAGATGCGACGCTGTCGAGTGTTGCCTTAGCCTTGCCCAGGTTCAGCAAGGATACTTTCGGCTGGACCAGGATATGACGAACATTGATGTATTCACCCCGCCGTTCGATCATCTGAATGAGGTGGTAACCGTCTTCCGTTTCCACAATGTCGGAAACTTCACCTGGTTTCAACCTGAAAGCAGCGGCTTCGAATTCCGGACGCATTTCACCACGTTTAAACATCCCAAGCTCTCCGCCTTGCTTTGAAGAGCCGGGATCTTCAGAGTAAAGAACAGCGAGGGTACTGAAATCATCTCCCTTGGCAATTCGTTCCTTAAAACCTTTAAGCTTATCTTTTGCCTCCTGTTTTTCGGTATCGCTGATCAGGGGCTGCTTTACAATCATGCCAATTTCAAATTCCGAATTGATCAATGGAATACTGTCTTTGGGGATTTTTTTAAAAAAAGCCTTCACCTCTGAAGGTGTTATGGAAGCATCCTTGGTGATTTTCTGTTGTTCCTGCTCGGTAAGCATCTGTTCTTTAATAACATCCCGGAGTTCGTTCTTTATTTCGAGCAATGACTTGCCAAAATGCTCTTCCAACCGGTCTGGAGATCCGGCCTGTGAAATGAAATACCGCATCCTTCTGTCCATCTCGAGTTCAACCTGGGCATCGGTCACCGATATGCTATCAACCTGCGCCTGATGCAGTAAAAGTTTCTGAAAAAGCAAATTTTCAAAAATCTGACATTTCAATTTCGGGGCAGTTCCCTGAATATTGCCCTGGCTGCGAATTTGAAAATACTGGTTTTCCACATCTGATTTAAGGATCACATTCCCCCCTACAATTCCGACTACACCATCTATAACTGTGTCCTGCAAGGATTGGGCCGGCAGTGATATCGTCAGCCAACACGTTACAGGGATAAAAAAAAGAGCAAATCGGAAAATTTTCATATTTGTTGTTTTGGGCACTGTCTCCGTTTAATATATCTCAAACGCGTTTTTCTTTTGTGCACTGGTGAACAGATCCTCCTGCATTCGGCCTATCATTTCAATCTTCCTTTTATTGAGAATAATATCACGAATCCGTTGTTTTTCAAAATTTAGCGGTGAAACACTCTCCTTGATTTTAAAGTCCTTGAAACGAACCAGGTAAACAAACATGGAATCCTGATATTCGAGATCGCGGTGGTTCTTTAAAAACTCTTCCTGGTTGTATGTTTTGAGGGGTATTTGTTTTAATAAATCATTGAACAGCAGCCAGTTTTCACTGTCAAGGAAATAATCAGCAGCGTTTTTCTCACACAATGCTGCAAGTTTTTCTTTGTCCTCGGGATCCGATCCGGTCATTAATTTTTTAATCTGCTTTGCGACGGTTGATTTCAATGGCAATTTGACATATTGCAACTGCACGATATTGTCTTTTAATAAAAAATTTTGCTGGTTGGCATCGTAATAGTTTTGAGTTTCCTCTTCTGTTACAAGTGTGTCCAATTTTTGCGTGACAAGCGCATTTTCATAAGTATAAATCGTCAGGGAGTTTTTGTAGTTTTCCAATTGTTTGGTAAAATCCATCTGAGCGCTGGTCAGATTCTTCTCCGCCTGTTGGATAATGAGCCGCTGACGAACCCAGCTGTCGATAAAACTTTGGGACATCAGCACGCTGTCCTTTGGCAATGTACCGGGTGCAACGACCCCTTTCAGATCTGATTCATAAAGATATTCATCATAAACCCTTGCCAACACCCTCTCATTTTTTTTTTTGAAAAATGTTGAGCAGGAGGTGGCAAAGATCAGAAGCAGGATGATTGTGCGGTTCAATTGGCTTTATTTAATTTTCGCAAGCACAGCAGCGTCAACCACAACCGGATATTTGGCTCTTAGCGAGGCGATCCACTCTTTTTCAAGATAATTCTGATAATCGGCTGTAATAAGTCCCCTGGCTTCATTCAGTTCTTTAATCTGAGGCTTTAATACTTTACGAATATAGACAAAAACAGTAGTGCCTTTGTCGACCATATCGTTTGAGAAACCAGGTGTCCAGGGGATGGAATCTATCAGTTTATTATCTTTACGTGAAAATTTTCCACTCTCGATTGTTACTATCTGCAGGGAGTCTGTGTTAATTTCCTTCATCAGATCGTTGTCAGACAATCCTGATTTGGCAAAGTTTTTAACTTTTTGCACCAGCTTGGCATCCTTTACAGTGTAGATGCTGGCATCGAGTCGAGTCTCCCATTTATAGTTGCTTTTGTTCTTTTGATAATATGCATCCAGGCCGAGCGTGTCTTTCACTGCTTTCGACCATACTTTCTGGTCAGTAAGATCAAAGAGCAGAATACCATCCCGGTATTCGCCCATGAGCGCCCTGAATTCCGGGTATTTTTGTTCCAGTTGAGAATTTTCCCATGCCAATAAACTTTCGTCGAGGAAATCAGCATATTTCTTGTCCACATAGGTCTCTATGCTTTGCTTTTCCTGTTTGCGCTGGCTTGATGCCAAATAGTTTGCAAAATCAGTCTGGAGATATGAATTATTTCCAATTTTGAAGATCATACCTGTGAGATCATTGGCAAGTAAAGCATTCCATTTTCCAAAGAAAATACTGTCTGTCACCACCTTATAAAATGCTTTCCTGGCTTCCGGATTTTCTGTAACACCATATTCGCTTTTGATTCTGGCGATCACGATGGTGCGTGTTTGATCACCCCGGTTATCCTTCATAATCTTCTGCTTCAATTCAACCTTCTCTTCCTCGAGCGGCTTTTGTGTCTTACGCTCAATCAGCTTCACAATATGCCAGCCATAGCTGGTGAGAATTGGTTTGGTATAATCACCAAGGCTGTCTAATGAATAGATGGCTTCAACAAACTCGGGAACCATTCTGTTTACGCCAAAAGCGGGAAGTACACCGCCTTTTGCAGCAGATCCCTTGTCGTCGGAATATGTTTTTACGAGATCCTCAAATGAAACACCACCCTTTAACTTCATATAAACCGAATCAATTCGTTTCTGTATTCTGGCGGAATCTTCGGCAGTTGCATTTTTGGGGATGGAAAGAAATATATGGGCAACAGTTACTTTTCCGAGTGCTGGCCTGCGTGCGGTTATTTTTATGAGATGATAGCCATATTCGGTGCGAACCGGCATGGAAACACTTCCAACCCCGGTCATCCAGGCTCCGTTTTCAAAGGCATACACCATATCAAACACAGCAAAAAAACCAAGATCACCCTTATTTCCTTTCAGAAAAGGATGCTGTTGGGTGGCTTCGCGGTCCTTCGCTGATGGGTCTTCTGAAAATTCAACAGCAACTGCTTCAAAAGTGCTGCCATTCATCAGTTTTTCCCTGGCGGCCATTGCTTTCTTGTACGCCACCAAAGTGTCTTCCGGAGTTGCATCCGGCGCCAGCCTGAAAAAAACATGACTTGCACGCAAATCTGTTTTTTCACGTTCATAAGCCTCCAGTATAAGCTGGTTCAGGGTGGCTTCATCGGTAAAGTAAGGTTTGGCAAGTTGTTCACGATATCCATTCAACTCTTTTCTGAATGAGGCGACTGTATCAAGCCCTAATTCCTCAGCCTGCATGACTTTGAGTTTGAAATTAATGAACAAATCAAGGTATTCATCCAACGATTTTTTGTCAATCGTTTCACCTTTCACATTATTTTTCTGATAAATGTTCAAAAATTCACTGACATAGATCCGCTTGCCCGCGATGGTCATCAGCGCTTCATCATTATTGACCTGAGCTGTTGAGGTGAAGAACGAAACGAGTAATAAAACCGGTAAAAACACTTTTCCTTTCAAGCTATTCATTGTTTACAGTATTAATTAGACAATTAGACAACGTTTAGAATTCGACTTTATTGATTTCCGGGAATAAATTCCCGGTTGGTCATTTTCGGGAATACATTCCCGTGCGTGAGTCATCGGCTATAATTCGGAGCCTCACTGATGATGGTAACGTCATGGGGGTGACTTTCAATGACTCCGGCAGCGCTGATTTTGATAAACTTAGCCTTCTGCAGGATTTCGATGGACTGAGATCCTGTATAACCCATACCGGCTTTCAACCCGCCAACCATTTGATAAATCACTTCTGAGAGGGCTCCTTTGTATGGAACCCGACCGACAATTCCCTCCGGAACAAGTTTTTTCATATCTTCTTCAACATCCTGGAAATAGCGGTCTTTGGAACCTTGTTGCATGGCTTCAATGGAACCCATCCCGCGGTAAGTCTTATATTTACGGCCTTCAAAGATGACTGTTTCTCCCGGAGATTCATCACGAGCGCTTTGACAATATCCCCGGTATACCGGATCCCCCCATCGGCTATGGCAGGAATGCCGGTGCCTTTCAGGGCAGAGGTGACATCGTGTATGGCCGATAATTGCGGGACACCGATTCCTGCAATAATGCGTGTTGTGCAAATGGATCCGGGGCCAATTCCGATCTTCACGCCGTCAACACCGATTTTAGCCAGGTCCCTGGCCGCTTCTCCCGTTCCGATGTTGCCAATGATAAGATCCACGTCAGGATAAGCATGCTTGACACGTTTAGCCATTTCCATCACACCCCTGGAATGACCGTGGGCAGTATCAATAACGATGGCATCCACATTTTCGCGAACCAGGGCAGCAACGCGGTCGAGGGTATCGGCGGTTACTCCCACCCCCGCGGCAACACGCAATCGTCCGAGATTGTCTTTGCATGCGTTCGGTCGTGCCTTCACCTTCAGGATGTCTTTGTAGGTGATCAGCCCGATCAGTTTGTTATTTTTATCAACAACCGGGAGTTTTTCAATTTTATGTTTCTGCAGAATGGCTTCGGCTTGTTCGAAATTGGTGAACTCACTGATGGTGATCACTGATTTGGTCATCACATCCGTGACCGGTCGCGTATGATCACGTTCGAATC
This sequence comes from Bacteroidota bacterium, assembly GCA_026391845.1. Classification (GTDB taxonomy): domain Bacteria; phylum Bacteroidota; class Bacteroidia; order Bacteroidales; family FEN-979; genus CAIVAT01. Next base: position 51,334 of record JAPLDG010000228.1, read on the forward strand.
TCAGATCGCGGTTGGTCACAATACCAACAAGTTCATTGTTCGCATTTGTAACCGGGATGCCTCCAATGCTGAATTCCTTCATCATGGCAAGGGCATCGCCCACCAGTGCATGTTCCATGAGGGTAACCGGTTGAAGGATCATCCCGTTTTCAGCACGCTTGACTTTACGTACCTGCAACGCCTGGTCTTCGACAGACATGTTTTTATGCAATACACCGATTCCGCCTTCCTGCGCCATGGCGATTGCCATGCGCGATTCGGTCACCGTATCCATGGCTGCCGAGACAATGGGTATGTTAAGCTTTATATTTTTGGAAAATAATGTTGAAACATCGGTTTCCCGGGGAAGCACTTCGGAATAGGCGGGAACAAGCAATACATCGTCATACGTCAATCCTTCACCCCGGAATTTATCTGAATTTAGGAACATATGCGTCAAAATTAAGTGTGCAAATGTACAAAAAAATATTATTCAATTATCCCCACATAAAATCCTGAACATCTCTTCATGCAAAATCCCAGGAGTGTAGGAAAGAAAGTGATTTGATGGACTTATTCTGCTTTGATTGAGGCTGTGATGATATAATCCAATTCAGGGAATTTCTTTTTAAGATAGCCGTTCCCAAAAATCATCACTGAATCCTGATGATTTGCGGGCTCAAAGCCATACCCTGCAAAAAGCGATTCAATGACCTCAAAACCCGAAGTAATTCTTCCGACCGGAGGAAAACCATGCAATCCATTGTAGTTGATTGTGTCGAGTTTGTCATTGTCCTTCAGGTTGATAAACAGCTGTGCAGTTCTGCTGTTCATCCCGTCGCGGGCATAAGAGATTGTGCCCTTCTGGTTCTTTGCCCGCACCGGCTCATCGGGAATCGGGTTTTTGTCCCAGAAATAATTAACATCTTTGTCATTCCCGATTCCGAACTGCACCACATAGCCTTTTTGAACCCTGAATAGTGCATTTTGATTGTAGAATCCGGTTGCCAATAGCTGATATAGTCTGTCGGCTCCGGCCGGGGACCATTCCCGGGTAACTTCAATGGTAAAATCGCCGCGGGTCGTGTTAAAAACTGCCTGAAAAGTGGGCGGTGAATGCGCCATCAGCATGGATTGGCTCGGTATGGTCTGCCCTATGTCCTGTTTCCAGATCAACAATAATAATATCAGAATACAAAACTTTTTCATGCGAAGGTTTTATCCCTCCATCCCTTGTCCGAAAGAAGGTTATGAGAGAATGAAGACGCGGTTTATCAGTGCATTACAACCACTTTTTTTACAACAGTGGATTCCCTGGTGGTTATCTGAATGAGATATAAGCCTGACGACATTCCTGAGATGTTGAACTGAACTGACTTCTGATGATCCATCGTGACGATCCGCTGGAGGCACCTTCCCTGGCTGGTCATCAGGTCGATGGTTGACCCGGCCGGAAGGTTTTTCCCGGCAAATTCAACATTCAGGTGATCTGAAGCGGGATTGGGGAATATGTTAACCGGAAACTCTGCCATATGGGCATGATCATTGATCCCGTTGAATGAGTTGCCGTTGGGAAGCCGGTTGGTGGCAAATGATTTATTGACTGTGTCTGTCGCCATTTGCAGTTTCTGGAGGGAATTCATGAGGGTATCCGTGCCAAATTTAGCCCATGCAAAGATAAATGCAATGTCAAGTTCCTGGACATCACCGGGTTTGAAGGTAAAGGGGCCGGTAACTCCTAATCCCCGGCGGTCTCCCGGATTATTTGAAGCGGTTGTTTCTGTCCAGTCTTTAGGGCCGTTGGGCGAAAAGCCACCAGTGCCCCAATTCAGGGAGTCGGACAAACCAGGAAACATGAAATTGCATTCAGGGCCGTAACCGCCTGCCCCTGCATGTCCGTTGCCTCCATAAATCATTCGGGAGCCATCCTTCCATTTGCCGCTTAGAAACAAATAATAGTACTGTGCGTATTGCGGATCGGTCATATATGAAGGAATACCTGAGGCAGAATTCCCGATATACATGAATTTCGTCATTCCAAAGCGCTCATTATCCACAATGGAATCGCCGAAATTCTGCCCGTTTATGCTAAAATCGCACAGTAGGGCCCCGGTATTATCGTATCTCGGATTATCGAGACCATCCGGGTCCATATACGGACCAGCCAGGATGGCAACCGCCTGCACGGGAGGATGTGCACCATATGCGTAACTCTGGCCCGTGCCATCGACGGGTGTTCCGTTATATCCGTAATACATGCTTCGCTTCACATCGCAGGCAACATAATCATCCATCGCATATCCAAGGTCGATATCCGAGTAAACGCCCAGCAGGGTGCTGTCGTAGGTGATTTGTGACCGGTTGTATATTTTGTAATTTAAAAATATGGTATTCTTCAGCGCCGAATCTTCGGGTATGTAGAAAGCATAAGCCATCCCATGAATTTCAACCTTTAATTTTGCCCCCATTGATTCCCGATGGGGCCCCCGATCGTCATTGAAGATAAAAAACAGCGCCTGATCTCCCCTGATTTCCGGGTAATCGCCATTGAGGGGTTCGTAGAGGCCATCTTCATTTACGTCGAAAAAGGGCGCCAGTTTCGATGCCTGCCCCAGCGAGGTATTCCCGTTGCCAGGCCATTCCAATATATCGTGAATGGGTTTATACCCTGATTCGGTATAATGGGTTTTGTGATAGTCTATGTCACTTTTCTTCAAATTCCAGATACGGTTCCAGATGGTATCCTGGTAGATCGAATATTTCGTTGAATCCATGATCGGACCGGCATAGAAGTCAGGATTATACCAGGGATTAGAATTGGAGGGCCCCTGACGATAACGTTCCCCGGCAAAATGAAGGCTATCCTCTCCCTCCACTCCTCCGATCCACAAGGAATTTGAAAACATGGAGGTTTTACCACTCCCTTTCGGAGCCACAAATTCCGCATTTTCATAAAAGAAATGCAGGCCGGATGCATTAAACCTTGCGCTTATGTTGTTGATGTCGAGATAACCGAAACTGTTGTCATGAATCCGGAAGAGGATCTTAGCAGAACCGGTATCCCCTGACATGGTCGATAAGATATAAGAACCGATTACGTCATTGTTATTTCCCCACTTGGAAATAGAAAAAGAAAACTGCCATGTTGCTCCGTGAAATTTACGGCAAACTACGCGCCCCCCTCCATTAAGGGAAACAATTCTAAGAGTATCTGTTGAAGAAATTGTATCATTCCCTAAAATATTGTAATATAATTCTACCCCCGGATACAAATCGATGGTATCGTTCACGGCTTTGAGGCCCCTCACCTGTGAAAAAGATGGAAAACAGAGGGTTGTCAGTAATAAAATCCCGAAAATGGTGAAAACACTACCTGAAAAGTTTCTCATAATTTATCCTCCTGGAATTTGAGTTAATTGTTAGGTTTGTTTGCTCAATTGACTCGTAAATATACGAAAAAAATGAGTGAAGTCAAGCAATGCATGGAAAATTATTGACTCAACTTACCGAACACCCCGGCCATTGAAAAAATCATCTGTTTTTTCAAAATTATTTCCGGCTGATTTTTATTTCACAGAATAAGTACTAATTTTATCCGGTCATTCACAGATGGTTAGATAGAAACATTCTAAATTAAAACGGATATGAAATTACCAAAATCGACATCAAACTGGGTCAGCATTACTGGTTTTATCTTTGCGGTGAACAGCTTCATCCTCATCGTTGTATTATTTATTCAGGCATTGCTTTCATCACATTCAAATCCATACAACGGGATATTCACCTACATCATTCTTCCTGCGATTCTTGTGATCGGCCTGCTTATGATCCCGCTGGGCATGCTGATAAACCGGAAAAAAACACACGATCCGGAAAACCGCTGGCCGGTATTGGACATGAATGTTCCAAAGCAGCGTCAGAAACTGGTGATGGTGTCGATATTCACATTTTTGTTTTTAATAGTCTCCGCCATGGGAAGTTACGAGGCATTCAACTATACCGAATCGGTTGAGTTCTGCGGTAAACTTTGTCACCAGGTCATGGAACCTGAATATGTAACCTACCTTCATTCACCGCATGCCCGTGTGGCGTGTGTTGAATGTCACGTTGGCGAAGGGGCAGGTTGGTATGTAAAGTCGAAATTATCAGGGTTGTACCAGGTTTATTCGGTCATGTTCCACAAATTTCCTCAGCCCATCGAAACGCCCATCAAGGATTTGCGCCCGGCCCGCGAAACATGCGAGCGGTGCCACTGGCCTCAAAAATTTTATGCCCGGAAACTTCGCAGTCAACGGGTTTATATCACCGATTCCCTGAATACAGAATTTAACTACTCCCTGCTGATGCGGATTGGTCCGAATTACAGTGCAATGGGGCTGATTGAGGGAATTCACTGGCACATTAACAAAGATATGCGCATCGAATACATTGCCTCTACCCAGGATCGTGAAACGATTCCATGGGTGAAATTCACAAATCTGAAAACCGGGGATGTTCAGATCTTCCAGGATACAGATAACATGCTTGATAAAAAAGCGATCGATACACTGCCGCACCGCATCATGGACTGCATGGATTGTCACAACCGCCCGTCGCATGCCTACAAATCCCCGATGGTGTATGTTGATAATGCCATGATTACCGGGGATATTCCCAAGGAACTCCCATTTATTAAAAAGGTCGCCATGAATGTGCTCAAAGGTCCGTTCACCAATAAGGATTCTGCTTTTATGTACATCCGCGACAGTATCACCAACTTCTATAAAACCGGCTATCCATCTATCTATCAGGCTCAAAAGCCCTTGATTGACAAAGCCATCGCAGGGATTCAGCAGGAGTTTTCGCTGAACGTGTTTCCGTTTATGCGGGCATCCGCGAACAAGTATCTGAACCATATCGGGCACCTTGAATCCGATGGGTGTTTCCGTTGTCATTCCGACCGGCATAAGAGCGAGAAGAGCAAAACCATTTCCCGTGATTGCAACTTATGCCATACCATTATCGCACAGGGGCCGACCGCAAACATGCAATATTCAACGATTGATAATCTCATGGAGTTTCAGCATCCCATCGATATCAAGGACAAATGGAAAGCCTATTTCTGCACGGAATGTCACAGGGAATTGTATCCTTAGCCGGTCACACCTGCAAACCCCATTTCCCCCGCATCCCTTCTTCGGTAAGGCTACTCTTTATGCACATCTTTTTATTACACAGTGAGCCACAGAGAAGGTACAGATCTGTGGCTCTTCTATGTGCCTTCTCTGTGGCCCTCTGTGCAACAATTTGTTAACTTAACGAGCATAATTTAAAACCTGAGAGAAAAACCATGTTCTATTTGATGATCGTTGTCTTTGTTATAGGTTATACCGCGATCGCCCTGGAGCATCCGCTCAGGGTCAATAAATCGGCCACAGCCCTGCTACTTGCCGTTGCGATGTGGTTTCTTTTCACCATTGCGCGCCCTGAAAAACTTTTGAATCAGGCATTATTGCATCACCTGGGCGAAATATCGGGAATTCTTTTTTTTCTACTGGGCGCCATGACCATTATCGAGTTGATTGACTCCCACGAAGGATTCCGGATCATCACCGACAGGATCAAAACAACCAATAAGGTTAAACTTCTTTGGGTGATCAGCATCATCTCTTTCTTTCTATCGGCGGTGCTGGATAATCTGACCACCGCAATTGTGATGGTAGCCTTGCTGCGCAAACTGATCGGAGATAAGAAGGAACGATGGTTTTTCGCAGGGATGGTAATCATTGCTGCAAACAGCGGAGGGGCATTCAGTCCGATCGGAGATGTAACCACCATCATGCTGTGGATTGCAGGACATGTTACCACCGTGAACATCATTGTAAAAACAGTCCTTCCCAGCGCTTTGTCAATGGTGATTCCCCTGTTGCTGATTTCAATTACCATGAAGGGTGATATACAAAGACCTTATAAGGCGATGGCTGATCAAGGAAATCCGACGACTCCTCTTCAACGAAACATCGTTTTTTTTCTTGGAACCGGATTGCTGCTCTTTGTTCCTGTTTTTAAAGCCCTGACGGGTTTGCCACCGTATATGGGAATTTTGCTGGCTCTCGGGATTTTGTGGGTGGTTACTGAAATCATGCACAAGTCAAAGAATGACGAATACCGGTCGAGGGTCACTGTTGCCGGCGTTGTGCGCAGAATCGACACGCCCATTGTCCTCTTTTTCCTTGGAATCCTGTTGGCGGTAGCGGCGCTTGATTCGGCCGGACATCTTGAGCTGCTGGCTGCAAGCCTGGATCAATATGTTGGGAATTTATACATTATCAATGTGATCATCGGGTTACTGTCTTCGATTGTCGATAATGTTCCCCTTGTAGCCGGAGCCATGGGGATGTATCAAAACACTTTCCCACCCGATCATTATTTCTGGGAAATGCTGGCATATTGTGCCGGAACAGGTGGAAGCATTCTGATTATCGGTTCGGCAGCCGGGGTTGCGGTGATGGGCATGGAGAAAATCGATTTCATCTGGTACCTTAAAAATATTTCGTTATGGGCACTGATTGGGTATCTGGCGGGTTCGCTGGCTTACTGGGGGTTGAGTGTGGTTGTTTTTACTGCGTGACACGTGACGCGTGACGCGTGACGCGTGACGACAGTTATTTTGAGGTGTAGGTGGTGTGGACGGTGATGTATCCCGGGTAGGTGAGTGCGGAGCCGGCAATGACCATCGTAGGTTTTAATTTAATTTTAAACCGGGTCGGAGTGCTGCCGGTCCCTGTCAGATTCATACAGAAATTGAGCATGGCATTGGCCGATTTTCCTGAAAGCACCTGTTTCAAATCGAGCCCGACTTCCATGGGAATGGTGGAAGAACTTAATGCCGGAATCATGAAAGGTTTGTCAAGCAGACCCGATGTCATCTGGATATCGTCAATAAAAAGAATCCATTCAAGCCTGTTAAGACCCGCTTCCTCTGGATTTGGGTTTCGTCCTTCAAGGTTGAGCTGTAGGGAAAGAGGGAAGGTGGGACCGGTAAATCCTGCCAGAATGCGCGCCACATCACCCATACCCAGGTCACTGATTGAATGGATATACTGAAGTTCAACCCCGGCCAGATTTACATTTTGCACCGACTGAATGCGAAAATCGCATTTTGCGAGATTTGACACTTGCCGGGCCTGCTTCGCCACACCACAACCGGAAAAAGGAATTGCGAATAAGGGCAAGAGGAGTATAAAAATTATCAGATGACGGGACTGTGACATTTGGCATTATTTGATTTGACCGCACATTTCATCGTAAAAGTGTAACCGTGCCCTTGTTGCTGGTTTTTGTTTTTTTATTGTCTTCGTAGAAAATCACCCATACATAATCACCTTCCGGACAAATCTCACCTTTTAGCGTGCCATCCCAGCTCAGCAAAATATTGTCGGAAGAAAACACCATTTGTCCCCAACGGTTGAATATTTGAATATTATACAGCGTGATGTTTTCAGGGGGCAGTCCAAGGATCAGGAAATAATCATTCAGCCCGTCGCCATTGGGTGTGAACGCGTTTGGAATATAAGGGACCACATAAACCGTTATTTCATCTGTGAACTCCTCTCCGCTGCACAAGGTACAATAGGCGCGATAAGTGGTTGTCTGCGATGGCGTGACCACGAAACTTTGCTGGTCTGACAAAAATTCAGAACCTTGATACCAGCGGTAGCTGATCTTGTTGCCCGGAGTAATCGGTTGAAAATGATATGGAACAGTGGCAACCTGGAAGCTATCCACCGAAGTTGGCGTGTACATCCAGGCCATGGTGTCGGCTGTCCAGGAAGTTGCATTATAGCCCGGAACTGAAAACCCGATATACCCGTCAATATTCTGCAATCCAAGGGTGGCTTTGTTTCCATAGTGATCAGGGCAGGCAGGTTTGTGGAAAATATGGTTTTCGACGCTGTTATTATCCTCATTCAATACGATCTGAAAAGTAACGGTTGAACTTGCGCAGTTGTACAACGGACATTCGCACCACATCACGACCAGTTTGCGTTTTGGCGCATTTCCGATTGTTTGATAGAAAATAAAAGGACTGCCGTCCATCGTGGGATTCAGATCCTGAAACGGACCCAGGATGCAGTTTTTGGGGCTGTAATCGGCTGCGCTGGGGATCGCAATCGGTTGCCGGATACCGGATGAGTTCGGGTTTGGACTGAAACTGATCCATCCATTGGCGCCGATATAAAACAAACTGTATTTATTGCCGAAAAAGGAAAAATCGAAACCGATGGGAAACGGGCCCTGAACCCAATCTTCAAGATCGGGAAGTGAAGGAACACCATTGCCGACAAGCCCGTAGGAGGCTGTGAGGGTTACCGGAACTCCCGGGTTGATGGTATCATTGTTACCCGCGGAAAACTGAGGGAAAATTTTCCCGGAGAAAAAAAAGAGGAGAAAAATGAATATGGTTAGAAACTTTATGTTTTCCATTTTATGTTTTCACATTTCCAGGCAAATATCCAGATTTTATCTGAAATAATTTTACTTTTGTTCCTCCAAAGGACCCTAATTCAATTCAACGATATTTAATCTCCAAAATTTTACCCTGCTATGAAAAAAGATAGTGCTATTTTCAAGGTCATTAAGGATGAATTGCATCGGCAAACCAGCGGACTGGAGCTGATCGCATCGGAAAACTTTGTCAGCGACCAGGTATTGAAAGCCATGGGATCCTGCTTAACCAACAAATATGCCGAGGGATATCCCGGGAAACGATATTATGGCGGTTGCCAGAATGTGGACATTTCGGAACAGCTTGCCATTGACCGTGCAAAAGATTTGTTCAATGCCGAGTGGGCCAATGTTCAGCCACATTCCGGCGCACAGGCCAATATGGCTGTGCTGATGACCTGCCTTAAACCCGGCGATACCTTCATGGGTCTTGATCTTGCTCACGGAGGTCATCTGTCGCACGGATCGCCTGTTAATTCATCAGGCATTCTTTATAAGGCCGTGGCCTACCAGGTTGAGCAGGAGTCGGGTATGATCGACTACGACAAAATGGAAGAAAAAGCGCTTTCACTCAAACCCAAACTGATGATAGCCGGCGCATCTGCCTACTCGCGCGACTGGGATTACAAACGCATGCGGAGTATTGCAGATAAAATAGGAGCCTTGCTGCTCGCCGACATTGCCCATCCGGCTGGTCTGATCGCGCGCGGACTTCTCAACGACCCCATGCCCCACTGCCACATCGTAACCACCACTACGCATAAAACGTTGCGTGGTCCGCGCGGAGGCATGATTCTCATGGGCAAGGATTTCGAAAATCCATGGAAACTCACAACCCCAAAAGGTGAGATCAAAATGATGTCGCAATTGCTTGATTCGGCTGTTTTCCCGGGAATCCAGGGTGGACCGCTGGAGCATGTCATCGCAGCAAAGGCAGTCTCCTTTTTTGAAGCGCTTTCCGATGAATATATGGACTATATCATCCAGGTGAAAAAAAATGCATCAGCCATGGCCAAAGCATTCATGGACAAGGGTTATCATGTTATCTCAAACGGAACAGACAACCACCTGATGCTCATAGATCTGAGAACAAAATTCCCGGAAATCACAGGGAAACAAGTCGAAAACACGCTGGTAAAAGCAGACATCACGGTGAATAAAAATATGGTTCCTTTCGACAGCAGGTCTCCATTCCAGACATCGGGCCTGCGGGTTGGCACACCGGCGATTACCACCCGCGGATTGAAGGAAAAGCACATGGTAAAGATTGTAAATCTGATGGATGAAGTAATCGGCGACATCGAAAATGAATCAAAAATCCTGATGGTACGTAAAAAAGTCAACGAGATGATGGCGGAATTTCCGCTGTTTGCTTACTAGGAACAATGCAAACAATGTAAGCAATGCCAGCAATGTAAACAATGCAAACAATGTAAGCAATGAAAACCCTGTACCTGATGCGCCACGCCAAATCCTCATGGGAAGAGCCTGGCGTATCTGACTTCGATCGTCCGTTGATTCCCAAGGGTATCAAAAAAACCAATATGATCGTGGAATTTTTACTAAAAAAAGAGACTTCCATTGATCTGATGATTTCGAGCCCGGCGGTTCGTGCTTACGAAACTGCAAAGATTCTGGCAGCGGGATTGAATTATCCTGTAAATAAAATCAAAACAGACCGGAAAATTTATGATGGATATTACGACCGGATCCTTGACATCATTTACAGCACCTCCAATGACCTTCAATCCCTGATGATTTTCGGTCACAACCCGACCATTACAAACCTTGCTAACCTGTTTCTGCATCCCGGGATGGAGATCATGCCGACCTCCTGTGTGGTTTGCCTTTCGTTTAACACCGAAAAGTGGGAAGATATTCCGTCAAATGAGGCCATTCAGGAGTTTATTGTATTTCCCAAGATGTTGAAATAACATGGCAGCCAGACAAAAAGTACCCATCCTGAACCGTGACCTCAACTGGCTTTATTTCAATGGCCGTGTGTTGCAGGAGGCAGCCGATTCACGCAATCCCCTGCTTGAACGGTTAAAGTTCCTGGGAATTTTTTCAAATAACCGTGATGAATTTTTCAGGGTACGTGTTGCCACCCTGAACCGTATGCTGAAGGTGGAACGGGTTCATTACGACGCCCCCGTGAACCCAAAAAAGGCGTTGAAGGAAATCGGCATGTTGGTCCAAACCCAGGAGCGTGAATTCATGCAGGTTTATGAAAAAATTTTAAGTGACCTGAAGCATCATGATATTTTCATTGTCAACGAAACTCAACTTTCTGATTCTCAAGGAATATTCGTTCGTAAATATTTCAGGGAGCAAGTCCGGGGCGGACTATTCCCCATCATGATCAGCAGTTTGCGCGACATCTCATCCCTGCGCGATAAATCCATTTACCTTGCAGTTACCGTCGGACGAAAGGACAAAGCGCTCAAAGATGATTATGCGCTGATTGAATTACCCACTAAGACCATTTCCAGGTTTCTTATTCTGCCAACCGAGGGTGAGAAACGCTATATCATCCTGCTCGATGACATCATCAGGTACTGTCTCTCCGAAATATTTTCCATTTTCGGATATGACACTTTTTCGGCTTATACGGTAAAGATCACCCGGGATGCCGAAATTGATATCGACACCGATGTGTCCAAGAGTTTTCTGGAGGTGATGACTGAAAGCCTGAAACAGCGGAAACGCGGGATACCGGTACGGTTTGTTTATGATAAGGCAATCCCGCAGGACTTGTTGAAGATCATCACAAAACGGCTTGAAATCACGAAAGACGATCCGATCAGGGGCGGCGGACGGTATCATAACTTCAAGGATTTCATGGGATTTCCTAATCTGGGCCACCGCGAGTTGGAGTACGAGCCACTGGTTCCGCTTTTACATAAGGACCTACCGATGAACAGAAGCATCTTATTGTCTATCAGGCAGAAAGATATCATGCTTCATTATCCCTACCAGTCGTTTCAGTACATCATTGACCTGTTGCGCGAAGCTTCCATTGATCCGAAAGTACGGTCGATCAAAATGACGATTTACCGGGCGGCAAAAAATTCGAGTGTGATCAATGCCCTGATCAATGCCGCCAGAAACGGCAAATTTGTGACCGTATTCATGGAATTGCAGGCAAGGTTTGATGAGGAGGCCAACATCTTCTGGACCGGAAGGTTGCGCGAAGAGGGGGTGAAAGTCATTCACAGCATTCCCGGATTTAAGGTTCACAGCAAACTTATCCTGATCCGGCGAAAAGAGAACAACAGCAATTTCTTTTTTTCCTTTATCGGAACCGGAAATTTCAATGAGGACACTGCCAAAGTCTATTCCGATGTTAGTCTGCTTACTGCCGATCAACTAATCTGCAACGATGTTGTGAATGCATTTCACCTCATTGAAGAGAGCTATCGTCCGTACAAGTTTAAGGCGCTGGTTGTAGCTCCGGTCAACATGCGCAACTTCTACATTAAAATGCTGCATAATGAGATTCGCCATGCGGAGGAGGGCAGGGAAGCCTGGGTGATCATCAAGCTGAACAGTCTTGTTGACGGGGCCATGGTAAAGAAACTATACAAAGCAAGCCAGGCCGGCGTTAAAATAAAACTCATCATCCGCGGAATCTGCACACTTGTTCCCGGAATACCCGGTTTGAGCGAGAATATTGAAGCCATCAGCATTGTTGACCGTTTTCTTGAACATGCCAGGATCCTGGTCTTCTGCAATGGCGGCGACAATCAATATTATATTACTTCCGCCGACTGGATGGTGCGTAATTTCGACAACCGTATTGAGGTGGCAACTCCTGTAAAAGACCCTGACATTCAGGAACAACTGCGAAAAATGCTCGAAATTCAATTGTCAGACAATGTAAAAGCCAGATTGATCGGTCCGGAAGAACAAAACAAATACAAAAAAACGAGCGGGCCAGCCATCCGGTCTCAGGTGGAGATATATGATTACCTGAAGAAGCAGATGCAGGCGAATGAAGGGAATGCTGGCAATGCTGGCAATGCAGACAATGCAGGCAATGCAGAATATAAATTGTAAATTTTAAAACGTTTTTCTTTGTGGTTGTTTTGAAATTCATATGGCGTATCCTGATTAATAAATTCTTCCTGACAACGGTGGCATTTATTGTTTGGATGTTGTTTTTCGACAGCAACAGCCTGCTGATACGCAACCATTTGCAAGAAAAACTGGATGTACTGAACGTCGAAAAGCAATTCTATCTCCAGGAGATCAGAAAGGACTCAACACTGACCAATCAAATAATGACAGACAGCGCACAACTTGAAAAGTTTGCGAGGGAGCGCTACCTAATGAAAAAAGAGACAGAGGATCTGTTCCTGGTCATTGACACTACTGCGGATCGACATCCATGAGCACCTTAACCGGCCTGAAATCCGGATTCTGATGGAATTGCTCAACCATATCCATGAGTTTTGTTTTCATCGCAGCTGCTGACACCCCGCGTTCCATCTTGAACATGATGTGCTTGATATAATAGTTCATGATCCGGGATACCATTGGGAATTCAGGGCCCAGGATTCTCTTTCCGAAGACATTCCGCAACGACTTCGCCAGTGCATCTGCTGCTTTATTCAGCAAATCAGGGTCTTTGTGTTTCAACTTCAGAAGGATGAGTCGTGAAAAAGGGGGATATTTGAATTTTTGGCGCTCCACCAATTGCTGTCTGAACATTGCGGGATAATCATTTTTCACCACATCCATGATCACCTGGTGGTTGGGTTGAAAGGTCTGGATGATCACTTTGCCTTGTTTGTATTTTCGTCCCGATCGTCCGCTAACCTGCGCCATAAGCTGAAAGCTGCGTTCAGCCGCCCTGAAATCGGGGTAGCTCAGCATGTTATCGGCATTCAGAATGCAGACCAGGCTTACATTATCAAAATCGAGGCCTTTGGTCACCATTTGGGTACCAACCAGAATATCGATTTTCCGGGCTTCGAAATCACCAATAATCTGTTGAAGGGAGTGTTTGCTTCGGGTCGTATCGAGATCCATGCGGGCAATCCGGGCCTTTGGGAAAATCAATCCAAGTTCTTCCTCTACTTTCTCGGTTCCGAATCCTTTCATTTTAATGTGAACTCCCTGACAATCCGGGCACTTGTCGGGGATTCTTGCGACATATCCGCAATAATGGCAGCGCAACTGATTGATTTTCTTATGATAAACGAGCGTAACATCGCAGTTTTTACAGGAAGGCATCCAATGGCACAGATCACATTCGAGACGCAGAGAAAATCCCCGCCGGTTTTGAAACAGGATTGCCTGTTCTCCAAGACCAAGCGCATTTTCCATCTGGCCGAGTAATGCAGAAGAAAAATGTGTTTTCATCAATCCCCGGCGCAATGATTCTTTCACATCCACAATCTGAATCTGCGGCATTTTCATATTTCCGAAGCGCTCAGACAATTCGACCAGTCCATATTTTTCCTGCCTCGCGTTGAAGTAGCTTTCAACTGAAGGAGTTGCGGAGCCCAGCAGGGTTTTTGCTCCATGCAGATAGGCCAGGTATATGGCAGCATCACGACCGTTATATCTTGGGGCTGGATCCATTTGCTTGAAAGAGGAGTCATGCTCTTCATCCACTACCACAAGCCCAAGGTTGGAAAACGGCAGCATCAGGGAAGACCGGGCTCCAAGAATAATGTCATATTTTCTGCCGGATGGCTGACCGGAAGTGCCTGTATTAAGAACTGAATTCCAGATTTCAACCCGTTCGTGCACATTGAAGCGGGAATGATAAACGCCGACCCTGTCGCCGAAATACTTCCTTAACCTGCTGACTATTTGCGTGGTAAGGGCAATTTCCGGCAACATGAAGAGCACCTGCTTCCCCTTGTCAATGACTTCACGGATGAGTTTGATATAGAGTTCCGTTTTTCCGCTGGAGGTAACGCCATGCAGTAAAACCACCTCCTTTGTTTCAAATGTCTGCCTGATCTTTTTAAGTGCAGCCTGCTGTCCGCCAGTTAGTTCTATCTGTTCAGTATCCGACTCCTGCCCTGCCAGTTCAAAACGGCTGACAAGTTTATGATAAGGCTCCAGGACGCCTTTTTTAATCAGGATATCAAGCTGGGCCTGATTTCCTTTGGATTGTTTCAGCAGTTCCTGGCGTTTCACCTCCTTCAGTTCTTCAAATCCGTAACCTGATAACCTGATGAAAACCATGAGGATCTCCAGTTGCTTTTTAGCGCGCTTCTCAAGGTGATCAAAAAGCGTTTTTAAAGCATCTTCGTCATCTGCGTAAACAGGCATGAGCCTCACAAAAATCCCACGTTTAGGTTTATAGGGGTCATTTAACTCTTCTTCAGAAACAATGACTCCCTTTTCCATGAGGGTTTTTATCACAGGGATGGTCTTCTGCAGATCCAGAATTTTTGCAACCTCGGAGATGGCAATGCTTTTCCGGTGATGGAGCGCTTCAATCAACAGCAATTCCTTCTCATTCAGCCCGGAAAGGTCGTCGGGCAATACCGGGTTTAAGGCAATCTTTGATTCGCTGGCCAGTTTAAAAGCGGAAGGCAGCGCCGCATTCATCACCTCTCCCTGGTAACACAGGTAATAACCTGCCAGCCAATCCCAGAATTTCCGTTGAACCGCTGTGACAATCGGCGCTTCATCCAGAATAGAAAGAATGTATTTTGGGATATGGGTTGTGGGTGAAATTTCATGTACCCGGATCACGAGCGCTGTATAAATTTTCCTGGCTCCGAACTGAACAACCACCCTGACTCCCTCCTGAATCTGTTCATTCAGTTCAAAGGGTACACGATAGGTGAATGCACCAGCCACAGGAAGCGGCAATAACACATCAGCAAACAGGGTGATCCGTTCCAACTAAAAAAGCTTTAAAGCTTTACAGGGCAAGGATGCGCGACATTTCGAGCATCTCCTTATTGATATCTTTATTGTGTTTGATGGCCTTATCAAACGAGGTAAAAACAACCTCCTTGTTTACGATCCCGGCCATTTCACCGCGATGTCCCTGCAGCAAGCCTCTCACCGCCACAAATCCCAGGGTGCTTGCCAAAACGCGGTCGTAGGCGCTTGGCGAACCTCCACGCTGGACATGTCCCAGGATGGTTACCCTGGCATCCATTTCGGGAAGCTTTTCTTTCACTTTTCTGGCAACTTCATACGCGCCTCCCATGTCATCCCCTTCAGCAACGATCACGATGCCCGATGTTTTGCTTCTGCGCCAGTCATGCTTCAGCAAGCGCGTCAGGTTGTCGATGTAGGTTGTGGTTTCGGGTACGAGGATGAACTCGGCGCCGCAAGCGATGCCGCTGCGCAATGCGATGAATCCTGCATCACGGCCCATAACCTCGATAAAAAAAAGCCGTTCATGGGAATTTGCCGTATCCCGGATTTTATCAGCAGCTTCTACAACCGTATTTACAGCTGTATCGTACCCGATGGTTGCATCGGTGCCATAAAGGTCATTGTCGATGGTACCGGGTAATCCAATGATCGGAAAGTCAAATTCCTTATCAAAAATGGAAGCGCCGGTGAAAGTGCCATTACCCCCAATGGTCACAAGGGCTTCGATGTTGTGCTCTCTGAGATTGTTATAGGCCTGCAACCGACCGTTATAATCCATAAAACGCTTGCTGCGGGCGGTTTTCAGTATTGTCCCCCCCCGCTGGATGATGTTCGATACCGAATTACTGTACATCTGTTCGATCTGGTTGTCGATCATCCCTTCATAGCCGCGGTAGATACCGAAAACATCCAGCCCTGCAAATATTGCGCTTCGTACAACTGCTCTTATGGCTGCATTCATTCCCGGGGAATCTCCTCCGGAGGTCATCACACCGATTCTGGTTATCTGTGGCATAGCTTGTTGATTTTTGTTGATTGCTTTTTAAAAAGTGGACAAGTTGGTGGCTGCCCGTTATGCATCATGATTATTAACGCTGCATGGTGAATTTATCCGGCAAAATTACAAAATTTGATCTCTGAAGTATCGACTTTACCTCTTTCTCGATTCCGATCAGGAGAAAAACAGGGGTCGCCGGATCAGGATGATGGCGCGCTGATACTGTTTCCACCTGCATATCCTTTCTTCCCGGCAAACAGATCAAACTTTAAAAACCTGCATTCCAGCGGACCGTTGAACACCGGAATCCTGCGTGATGGACGCAAGCCGATAAACTTAATCGATTCAAGATCAGAGGATATGAACCACGCGGTATAACCGGCAAATTTTCTTTTTAAGGTGTCGCCAATCATTTTATAAAACACGAGCGAATCCTCTATTTGCAAACGCTCATCATAAGGAGGGTTTGAAATGATAAAGCCCTTTTCAAATGGCGGATGAGAATCCTCAAAAGTTTTGATTTCCAGGCTAATATCGTCGTATAGACTGGTAAAGCGCAGATTCTCACGGGCAGAATCGATCGCGCGGTCGGATCGGTCGGCGCCATGCATTTTCACCTTCATTTCTTTGATACCGGCATTAGAATCCTCCTTCACTTTCTCCCAGAGCGCTTCATCGTAATCACGCCACTTCATGAACCCCCATTCTTCCCGAAAGAAACCGGCCGGCATATTTTTAGCCAGCATCGCCGCTTCAATGAGAAGAGTCCCCGACCCGCACATCGGGTCGAACAAGGGCGTCATGGTATCCCATTCAGACAGTTTCACCAATCCTGCCGCCAAAACTTCATTGATGGGCGCCGGGCCGGTGCTTTTGCGATACCCGCGCCGGTGCAGCGACTGCCCCGAAGAATCGAGGGCAACCGTGCATGAGTCTTTGAAAAGGTGTACATTTACCTTCAGATCAGGATTCTCAAGGTCAACCGACGGCCGTTTGCCCGATTTATCCCGAAGCCTGTCAACAATGGCATCTTTCGATTTCTGGGCAACAAACTGTGAATTTGTAAAAACCGTGTAAGAAATTACCGCATCGATCGCAAGGGAGTGGTCTGCATCCAGAAAGTCCTCCCAGGGAAATTCATACATTTTTTCGTAAAGATCCTTTTGTTCTAATATTTCAAAGTGAAACAGCGGCTTCAGAATCCTCAGGGCGGTTCTGCAGGCATAATTGACCTTGTACATTGTTTCGGTATCACCCGAAAAGGAGACAGCACGGTTCAGTTTCATGACATCAGCGGCGCCGAGGGATTCCAATTCGTGCAACAGCACATCTTCAAGTCCGGAAATCGTCTTTGCAATTAATGGGAATGTTGTTTTTTTTTTCACTTCTGCCATATCGGATTGTGCTAATTTTTCGGAAAGTTACGATTATTTTAAATTCTTACCTTTGAAAAAAATCAATCATCCATGATCCGTCGCGCTGTCTCTTTTCTGCTGATTCTGATATTCACCTCCATCACCTGCTTTTCCCAGGATTCATTTTTGGTAACAGGCAGGGTTGTTGACTCCAAAACAAGGGAGTCGCTGGCTTTCGTCAACATCGTCATAAACAACAACAGCAGTAAGGGAGGAACGACCGATATCGATGGCAAATTCAGTCTGAGATCATCTCAACCGGTAAAAACGCTGACATTAAGCTATGTTGGCTATGAACCGCTTGTCGTTCAACCTGGCAGCCAAACCAAGGGCATCATCATACAAATGACACAGAAGGATATTGATCTCCGGGAGGTAGAAATTCTTCCCGGCATCAACCCTGCACACCGGATCATTCGCAATGTCATTGACAACCGCGATATCAATGATCCCGAAAAGGTAACAACTTTTTCTTATACCGCCTATGATAAAACTGTTTTCACCGCAGATAATGACACAACCCTCAAAGGTGATTTTGCAGCCCTTGTGGATACTTCAATGATGCAGGGCGCCAACGGGATCGGTATCGGTTTTTCCATGCAGGCAGACTCCATGAAAACGGATACCGCGATGAAAGATTCAACATCGCAGTTCATTGAAAAACTTATCAGCAGTCAGTACCTGTTCCTGATGGAAAATGTGACCAAGCGGAAATTCATGGCGCCCGATAAAAATTACAATAAAGTGGTTGCCACCAAGATGTCTGGCTTTAAAGATCCCATTCTGGTGTTCCTCGCCACTCAAATTCAATCTTTTTCTTTCTATAAACCCATCATTTCGATCATGATGAAGGATTATATCAATCCGATCGGAAGCGGTAGTTTCAGTAAATATTTCTTTAAAATTGAAGACACAACCTATGTCGGGAAAGACACGGTTTTCATTTTATCCTTCAGGCCTAGAAAAGGGACAAATTTCGATGGAATGAAGGGCATTATTTCCATCAATACACACCATTGGGCCATTCAGAATGTTACGGCAGAACCATACCCCAATACAGGAGGATTCATGATCAGGATCCATCAGTTGTACGAACTGATCGACGGTGCGCAATGGTTCCCTGTACAACTCAATACCGATGTCGCCTTCAACAACATGAGAATCGGGAAATACAAGGCAGTAGGCAGCGGACGCAGTTATATCCGCGACATCGTGCTCAACCCGGAACTGGTTCGCCGCGAATTCAACCACCTTGATGTTGAAGTTGATAAGGATGCCACCTCCAGAAGCGAACCATACTGGAACCAGTATCGTGTTGACAGCCTCAGCAGGAAAGACCGGCAGACTTATAAAGTGCTGGATAGTGTAGGTGCGGCGAATAATTTCGACAAGATGGCCAAAACCCTCCAAACCCTGCTCACCGGCCGCATTCCCTGGGGCCCGGTTGATCTTGACATCAACCGGTTTCTCAATTATAACACATATGAGGGATTGGTGATTGGCGCCGGCTTGCATACCAACGACCGCCTGTCGGACTGGTTCAAAATCGGGGGATTTTATCAGTATGCGTTTGGGGTTTCGACCTCAAAATACGGCGCTGATGTGCGTTTTTTAGTAAACCGTCGTCACGACATTTCCATCAAAGCATCCGGCTTTTATGACCTTGTTGAATCAGGTGGCGTGAGCTACCCGACTGATTATGAATCAATTTTATCCGGCAATTTCGTGCAGCTGATGCTTAAAAAATTCGACAGGACCCAGAGCTTCAACTTCTCCGTTGACTTCCGGGCCTTAAAGTATGTTTTGTTCAACGCCGGGATTTCCAACAATTTCAAGAAATCCACTACCGATGACCTTGCCACATTCGAGGGAAATGCAACAATCCTTCAGGACCAGTTCCGGTTTACAACCATAACGGCCGGATTCAAATGGGCTTATGGGGAGAAGTTCATCCAGACCAGCAACAATAAAATCTCGCTTGGCACGAACTATCCGATAGTCTGGTTCGAATATACCCGGGGTATAAAAAACTTTCTTGATGGCGAATTTGATTATGACCGCTTCGACCTGAAGATTCGTAAAACGTTCAACCTGAAGTATCTGGGAAAATTCACCGTACAATTCAACGGCGGCCTGGTTGACCAGCCAATCCCGGCGACAAACCTTTATTACTCGCCTGCAAGTTACCGGCTTTTCACTCTTTTTGCGCCCAACAGCTTTGGTACCATGAGAAACAATGAATTTCTATCCAGCAAATATGCATCCCTGTACCTCTACCACGACTTCGGGTATCTGCTTTTCAAGGGTAAAAAGTGGTTTCATCCGGAATTCGCCCTCTCCCAGAACATCGGATTCGGCTGGCTCGACAACCCTGAGAATTACACCTCTATCAGTATCTATCCAAAGGTAATGAACCTGGGTTATTACGAATCAGGGCTGCTGATCAACAACCTCATCAACCTCAAAATTTACACCATTGGCATTGGCGCTTTTTACCGCTGGGGACCTTACTCATTTGATCAGGTGGGAGATAATTTTGCCTATAAGATTTCGATGATATTTCCTTTTTAGCCTGGAAAATCGTGACACGTGACACGTGACACGTGACGAAGCATCTCACCACCGCACTCAATGTTACTTTGTTACTTTGTCACTTTGTCACTTTGTCACTTTGTCACTTTGTTACTTTGTTACTTTGTTCTTTGTCACGCGTCACGAATTTAGATTGATTCAAAATTACTTCATCCCCGGCGAAGGTTTAATTATTTATTTACATTTGTACATATAAATTCCGACAACAGAGAATTATGGAAGATATTAATAATCCGCATTCCCCCAATGAATCTGACAATGAAAAAGGTTCCACGCGCAGGAACTTTCTAAAAAATCTCGGGCTGGCTGGCGTTGGTGTCGCTACCGGTGCTGCGGCGCTATACTCAGGACACATCTTTGAAGCAAAAAAGAATGTATCAGGTGACCAAAGGGTATTGCTCACGCAGGACGGAAAACTGGTTCAGGTTGATTCACTTGAAATCAAAGCGCTGAACAAGGATAAGGAGGAGCTTCATGAATCGATGTGGCGCGGAGGCATTCCCGGCAAACGGTGGGTGATGGTAACCGACCTTTCGAAGTGCCGTAACGCCCGCAAATGCATCAGTGCGTGCCAGGATGCGCATCAGCTGCGCCCGGAACAGTATCATATGAATACGCTCCAGATGCAGGATGCTCCCGGAACAGCGCCGTACAATATGCCCAAAAACTGCCAGCATTGCGACAATCCTCCCTGTGTTGCCGTTTGCCCTGTTGATGCTACCTATAAACGTCCGGATGGCATTGTGATCATTGAAAATGACCGATGCATCGGATGCCGGTTTTGCATGGCCGCCTGCCCCTATTCAGCGCGTATTTTCAACTGGATCGAACCCAAAGATGCAGCCATTCATGAAGGTCAGGACTACAATGCAGAGTTGAATGTTCCTCAAAAAATGGGGACCGTTTCCAAATGCCTTTTCAGCGCCGACCGTCTGCGCGAAGGGAAATTACCATACTGTGTTGAAGCATGCCCAAACGGAGTCTATTATTTTGGTGATGAAAACGAAGATGCCGTGACCAATGGTACGACGAAAGAGACTGTCAGGCTGAGCAAGCTTCTGCGTGACAATGGCGGCTATCAGCTGATGCCCGAACTGGGAACCAAGCCCAGGGTTTACTATCTTCCGCCAAAAAACCGTCTGTTCCCGTTTGAAGAATCCAACGATTTAACACCCGAAAAAGCATGATGACCATGGATGACAACAAATTGACTTTCGATAAACTCACCAGTGATCTTACCCATCATATCCGGATCAATAAAGGGTTCCTGATCTGGATGGGTTTTTTAACTATTTCGCTTTTTATTTGCCTGTATGCTTATACGATCCAATTGCGCACGGGATTGGGTGTTGCCGGGATCCGCGATTACGTCACCTGGGGAATGTACCTCGCCAACTTTGTATTCTTTGTTGCCGCCAGCCTCATCGGAATGCTTGTCAGCGCCGTACTTGGTTTGATCGGCATGAAATGGATTACACCGATCACCCGGATTGCCGAAACAATTGCGGTGGCTTTCGCAGCAGTTGCCGGACTGGTCATTGTTTCCGACATGGGTCGCCCCGAGCGGCTCGCCTATGTATTTATTTATGGAAGACCTCAATCACCAATCCTCTGGGACGTTACAGTGATCACGACATACTTCGTGCTGAGTCTGCTGCTGCTGTTTCTCCCGCTCATCGCCGATATGGCCATCATTCACCGCAAAGTGGACAACCTGCCATCATGGCTCAAACCCGTTTACAAATCTTTATCACTGAATTTTACCGACAACCCCCAACAGAACAAGATCATCAACCGTTCCATCCGCATCCTGCTGATCCTGCTGATCCCGGCTGCTCTGTCAATCCATACGGTTACATCCTGGCTGTTTGCCGTAACATCACGGGCCGGGTGGGACAGCACCGTCTTCGGCCCCTACTTCGTTTCAGGTGCATTTGTTGCCGGTTCGGCTGCCGTGATCATTGCCATGTTCTTCTTCCGGAAGAATTACAAACTTCAGGATTATCTCACTGATGTGCATTTCAACAACATGGGAAAAGTTCTGGCAACTGTTTCCCTGGTTTATCTCTACTTCAATATCAACGAGTTTCTTGTTCCCGGCTATAAACTGAAACGTGCCGATGCTGTTCATCTTCAGGAACTATTTGCAGGCAAAGATGCCATCCTGTTCTGGCTGATCCAGGTAGGCGGGTTGCTTCTGCCCATACTTTTCATGCTGTTCCGCCGTTTCAGGAAGCCGCTGCCAATCATGCTGATTTCAGTTGCAGTGCTGATCGCAGCCTGGTTCAAACGATATCTGATTGTGGTCCCCACCCAGGAACATCCGTTTCTTCCCATCCAGCATGTGCCGCAAAATTTCATGCACTATTCGCCAACCCTGATCGAGACCCTGATTACCATCGCACCGTTCATCATGGTTCTGATTATCATCACCCTGATTTCAAAATTTTTTCCCGTTATCCCGCTTCATGACAAAAAAAAAAAAAAAGGCATTGATCATATTAAGTTCGATTAACACAGAAATACATCAGGAACTATGCGTTTCAAAAAATTATTATTCATCCTCTCCATTATTTCATTCGTAACACGGATTTCAGCTCAAACATGGGTTGTTCCCGACGATCAGAAAGCGGTTGTGGCCCCGGTTAAATTCACTGCCGACATGCAGAAACAAGGGGAGCAGCAGTATCTGAAAAACTGTCAGTCGTGCCATGGATTGATGGGCAAAGACAACTGGGCAAAACTCACACCGCCACCAGGAGACCTGTCAAAAGAAAAAGCTCAGGTTCAAACCGATGGCGAACTTTTTTACCGGATCACGGCCGGAAAAGTACCAATGCCCGAATTTCGCAACATCCTGACCGAAGATGACCGCTGGAGCGTGATCGCTTACCTTCGTACTTTCAATCCGAAATATATCCAGCCCACCCCTGTTGCAAAGGCAGCATTCACGGGCAGAATCGTAACACTTGCCCTGGAATACAGCGACCCCATGAAAAAAATCGTTGTTACCGCCAGCGAGCAATTGAAAGATGGTCAAACAGGTTTGGCTGCCGGTGTGGAAATCATGCTGTTTGTTAAACGGTATTTTGGCAGGATGCAGGTGGGCGAAATCAAAACGACCAATGCACAGGGCAAGGCTCTTTTTGAATTTCCCGCTGATCTGCCCGGCAACAAAGATGGATTTGTTGAAATTTCGGCCATGGTCAATGATCCGAAAAGTGTCATGAAAACCACTCCTGCAAACGCAAGCTTTGCCATTGGAATAAAAACCGACAAACCTGGTCTCACCGAAACCCGGGCATGGTGGTCAACACGGGATCATGCGCCCATCTGGATTATCCTCACATATACACTTTCCGTGATTATTGTCTGGGGTTTCATAATCTATATTGTGTATTCGATCATGAAGATTAAAAAATTAAGCAGGGAGGTGTAGGAGACAATGCGGGAAGTGCGAAGGGTAAATAGAAGACTATGAAAAATAGAAATTTTGGTTTTGGTATTCTGATGCTGGTTATTGCAGGATTGTTATCTATACCGGCAGTCGCGCAGGTAGAGGGGTTGGAAGAGGAAGTGGGCATTGTGGAACATCTGGATACGATCATTCCTGCAAATATTACGTTCAACAATGAACAGGGCCAGCCGGTTCAACTCAAATCGTTGATTACCAGACCGACAATTCTGACACTTGTTTATTATGACTGCCCCGGAATTTGCCCGCAACTGCTTTCCGGGGTTTCGGATGTCATTGAAAAAATCGGACTTGAACTTGGCAAGGATTACCAGGTGATTACCGTCAGTTTCAATGATGACGACACGCCTGAAGCCTCCGTCGAAAAGAAAAAGAATTTTTTACGGGCCCACAGTAAACCCAGGGCGGAAAACTGGACCTACCTGACGGGCGACAGTGCCAACATCTATTCACTGACCCATGCTGTCGGGTACAATTTCACCCGGGCGGGCAATGATTTCATGCATCCATCCTGCATCATGGTTCTCAGCCCGCAAGGCAAAGTAACCCGTTATCTTTATGGAACTTCATACCTCCCGTTTGATGTAAAAATGGCGCTCATTGAAGCTCAGAAAGGACAGTCAAGGCCTACGATCAACCGGGTGCTGGAATATTGTTTCAGTTATGACCCCGAAGGAAGGAAATACACCCTTCAGGTGACAAAAATTACGGCAACCATCATCATATTCTTTGCGGTAGCGCTCTTTATCATTCTCATTGTGCGGTCGTCACGGAAAAAATCAAAAACACAAAACACCTAATATGACAGAAGAAAAGACTCATCACCCTGAGCCAAGTTACCTTGTTGATACCGGTAAGTATAAAGGCCTGATGGCCTGGCTTACATCGACCGATCATAAGCGTATCGGACTGATGTACATGTATGCCATGATGGTGTTTTTCGCGGTCGGGGTTTTGCTCGGCATGATCATGAGAATAGAACTGTTCTTCCCGGGCCAGCAGTTCTATGGCCCGCAGATGTACAACGGAATATTCACCATTCACGGAATCATCATGATCTTCACGGTCGTCATTCCCGGATTGGCCGCCGTGTTCGGAAATTTTTCAATGCCCATTATGATCGGCGCCAAAGATGTTGCCTTTCCCCGGCTGAATTTGTTTTCATTTTATCTTTATGTGCTTGGAGCTGCCATCGCCCTTGCTTCGCAATTTATGGGAAATGGTCCGCCGGATACCGGATGGACATTCTATGCGCCTTACAGCATACAAACCCATACCAATGTTGTTGCAGCAGTTTTTGGCGCATTTGTGCTTGGATTCTCATCCATCCTTACCGGATTGAACTTTATCGTGACCATGCACCGCATGCGCGCTCCCGGGATGACATTTTTTAAAATGCCACTGTTCCCTTGGTCGCTTTATGCCACAGCCTGGATCCAGGTCCTTGCCACGCCCATCGTCGGGATCACCTTGCTGATGATCATTGCCGAACGTTGGTTGCGCATCGGATTTTTCGATCCCTCCCTGGGGGGCGACCCTGTTTTATACCAACACCTGTTCTGGATATATTCCCATCCCGCCGTTTATATCATGATTCTTCCGGCCATGGGGGTGATCACTGAAATTATTCCCACTTTCTCCCAAAAAAAGGTTTTCGGCTACAGGGCCATCGCCATTTCCAGTTTGGCTATTGCTCTGGTGGGATACTTCGTGTGGGCTCATCACATGTACACGTCCGGTATGAGTGCAACCGCTCGCTGGATATTCTCACTGCTCACCTTCCTGGTAGCTGTTCCCAGCGCCATAAAAGTTTTCAACTGGGTTGCCACCATGTACAAAGGCTCAATTTCGGTAAAACCGCCTTTCCTGTTCGCCCTCGGATTTATCTTCCTGTTCATGATCGGGGGAATGACCGGGTTATCGCTTGGAGCCCTGGCCACCAATATTCATGTGCATGACACGGCTTACGTGGTGGCCCATTTTCATTACATCGTTTTTGGCGGTGTCGGGTTTGCTTTCTTTGCAGCCATCTACTACTGGTACCCCAAAATGTACGGCCGGATGTATAACTTTAAAATGGCCAACTGGTCTTTTGTTTTCCTCTTCAGCGGATTCAACCTGCTCTATTTCCCACAATTTATCATCGGGATCATGGGCATGCCCCGCAGATATTTTGATTACCTGCCACAGTTTACATTCGGCCATCAGCTTTCATTCTTTGGCGGAGTTTTACTCGTCATCGGGTTTGTCATCATGCTGATCACACTGTTTAGCAAAAAAGGCGCTAAAGCCCCTGATAATCCCTGGGGAGGAAGAACTTTTGAATGGAGAATTCCATCTCCCCCTCCGCTTGAAAATTTTGACATCATGCCGGAAATGGGAGAGAATGAACAGCCATATGACTATAAATAACGAAACTGAGAAGTAGCGAAATTATTAAAAATCGTAATTTTTAATTTCTAAATTTTAATTTGATTTATGGAACATCGCGACGACATTGGTGCAAAACTTGGCATGTGGGTCTTTATTTTTACGGAAATCCTGCTGTTTGGCGGATTATTCCTCGTATATGCGATCATGCGCCTCAGCTATTCCAACGAATTTCACCAGGCAGCTCACCACCTGAATGCATTTATCGGAACCATCAACACAATTGTACTCCTGGTAAGCAGCGCTACCGTTGCCATGTCGATCACGGCAGTGCAAAAAGGGAACAACAAACTTGCTGTTCTCCTGTTGTTCATAACCCTTATATGTGCTGCTGTGTTTATGGTCAATAAATATTTTGAATGGGGACACAAAATTCACATCGGCCTCTATCCGGGTTCCGACCTGATGGTTTCACTGAGTCACGGGCAGGTGATGTTTTTCAGCTTATACTATTTTATGACCGGATTACACATGTTCCATCTGGTTGTCGGAGGAATTATCCTTACCATCGTCATGATTAAAGTTCAAACCGGAACGATCAACGCAAGCCGTTATGTCCTGCTGGAAAATGGCGGACTTTACTGGCATCTGGTCGATTTGATCTGGATATTTTTATTCCCGCTGTTGTACCTTATCACATAAAGAAATAGCAAAAATCGTAATCTTTAATTTTTAATTCGTAATTCTCAACATATGCATACCGAAACTGTTCACATAACCCCCTACCGGGCCCATGCCTGGGTGCTGATCGCGCTCCTTGCACTAACATTTGTCACCATTACCGTTACCTGGATTGATTTATCCGCACTAACGGTGGCCATTGCATTATTGATAGCCTCGGTAAAAGCCTATATCGTGCTGACAAATTTCATGCACCTGAAATTCGAATCATCCCTGTTCCGGGTATTTGTAGGCATGGTATTGGCCATTTATGTGCTTGTAATTTTATTTACATTGTCCGATTATTTGTTCAGGTAGAGAAGTGAACTGATGACAATCGTAATTCGTAATTCCTAATTCGTAATTTTACAATATGGGTGCTTCAAATTTTACCGAAGGTGTTGATCTGGCCTTTAAGGTCATTTTCGGAATCAGCCTGTTTTTCCTAGTTGGAATTACAACGGTGATGCTCTATTTCGTTTACCGCTACAACAGGAAAAGGCATCCGCATGCTGTTCAGTTTAAAGACAATAACATCCTGGAAATCACTTGGATTACTATTCCATTAATCCTGGTATTGCTCATGTTTTATTATGGATACATCGCTTTCAGTCCACAGCGTATTGTTCCCAAAGATGCCATTCCCATTACGGTAATCGGCAAAATGTGGGTATGGACCTTTGAATACCAGGGTGGAAAACAGTCGCCTGTTCTGGTTGTTCCTATCAATAAAGCAGTTAAACTGAATCTTCATTCCGATGATGTCATTCACAGCCTGTATATTCCCGCATTCCGGATCAAGGAAGATGTAGTCCCCGGCAAGAATAATTACATGTGGTTCATCGCCCAACAGCTTGGCGAATATGACGTGTTGTGTACCGTTTATTGCGGATTGCGGCACTCTTACATGGAAACCAAAACAAAAGTAGTCTCCGAGGCTGAATATGAAGCCTGGCTGAAAGCGTTGCCTGAGAAATCGAATGAGCCTGAGGGCCTGCTGATTTTGAAGAAAAATGCCTGTACCGGTTGCCATTCCATTGATGGTTCCAAAATTGTAAGCGCATCTTTTAAAGGGCTTTATGGAAAGACGGAAAAAGTCGTCACCAATGGAACAGAACGCTCGGTCACTGTTGATGACGAATACCTCAAATCATCTGTGTATGAACCTGATAAAGACCTGGTTGCAGGCTATCAGAAAGGCATCATGAAAACTTACAAAGGCATTGTATCTGAGGATGAAATGACCAAGGTCATCGACTATTTAAAGAGTATCAAGTAAATTACTGTTATCCTTTGCAAACCTCCGGCCTCCGCGTAATTTTTGTTTTAACAAGGTTTCCTGTTTCGCTGGCTGTTACCTTCACTGCTTTTGCAGCCCTGGTACTTAGCCCTGTTCACCTCAGCCTCTCATCCCTCATCCCGGTTGCCGGTATTTTCCTGCTGGCATCGGGGGCTTCAGCATTCAACCAATACCAGGAATGGCCTTATGATGAAAGAATGGAGCGTACGAAAAAACGACCGATCCCTTCACGCCGCATCACCACGGCAGAAGCGCTGAGATACGCCATGATGTTCATCATCGGAGGCATGCTGATCCTGCTCTATTATGCTCCGCCGGTCTGTTTTATCCTTGGATTCATCAATCTGATGTGGTACAATGGTATTTATACCTATTTGAAACGTAAAACAGCCTTTGCCGTCGTTCCGGGTGCCCTCACCGGAGCCATCCCGATATTCATGGGCTGGACAGCCGGGGGCGGGTCGCTGCTTGCCCCGGAAGTTCTGTTCCTGGCCTTTTTCCTGTTCATCTGGCAAATGCCCCATTTCTGGATGCTGACCCTGAAATATGGCCACGAATACCGCAATGCCGGATTCCCTGTGCTGACCGATTTTTTTTCTGAATTTCAAATAAAAACCATTGTCATGGGATGGATGATCGCTTCATCAGGTGCCTCCATCATGCTGGTCTATTTTAAAATCCTTCATCTTCCTGCCTTCGGATTTACCATCATCGGCTTGAACATCGTATTACTGCTGCTGATGGCATATCAACTGTTTTTTGCTTCAATCATGCGTTACCGCCTGATTTTCATTTCTGCAAACCTGTTCATGATGATCGTGATGCTTTCACTGATCGCCGACCGGTTTATCATTGGCTGAGGGAGCTCATGGATGAAGAAATCTGAAAACAACCTTCTTCACAATTTTAATGTATGAGAGTTGAGGGTCAGGGATATTTCATAGAATGATCTTTGCGGAAAAATAGTAAATTTGTAAAACCAGCCGGCAATGGCCGTCATTTAAAAAAAATTCGCAAATGAAATTAAAAATTGTTATTCACGAAGCCGAAGAGGGAGGATACTGGGCTGAAGTACCATCACTTCCCGGTTGTGCATCACAAGGTGAGTCGATGGTAGAACTGATTAAAAACCTCTATGATGCCGTTGAAGGATGCCTTGCCATCGACATGGAGAATATCCACCTGGAGAACAAGGATACAGTTATGGAACTCGCAGTCTGAAAATGAAAACCATTGGTGGAAAAAGAATGTGCAAACTCCTTGAAAGTAAAGGCTGGAAGCTTGCACGGATAACAGGAAGTCATCATATTTATCTCACCGAAGGCAGAAATATCCGGATCACGGTTCCCGTACATGGCAGCCAGGATCTGAAACTAGGTCTGCAAAAATTCATCATGAAGCTTGCGGAAATCTCTGAGGAGGAACTATAGTGGCTGGTATGTCTGAATTAAAATCCCTGTTGGAAGATTGGAAAAGCCTGGATCATCCTGACCCGGATGGCAAACAGATTGCACTCAAAATTATTGAAGTATCAGAGAAGATTTGCAACAGCCACCAGGAAAATTCAGTTCCCCGGGACCTCTGGCTCCGCTTCCTTGACATCACCAAAAACCCTGCTTTTCTGCAGGCACTCGGCGACGAAAAAAGCCGTAAGAGATGGTCTGAAACCGTATTCCTGATCATCCAGCATACCAATTACAATCTCCGCGACATGATGGAACAGCGGGTATCCGAACATCCGCATCATGTTTTGTTTAAAGATATGTCATCGGCCACGGCGATCGACTGGACCTATGAACAAATTTACCGGCATCTCCGGGAGATAACCAGTGTGCTGTATCAAACCGCCGGAGCAGATCCAAGGGTTGCACTTTATACTGAAAACTGCCTGGAAGGGGCCTGCACAGACCTTGCCTGCCTGATGTTCGGCATCTTTGATACTCCGCTGAGCCCGCATTTCAAAATCGAGGTGCTGCTTCCCATTTTCGACGAGTTAAAGATAAACATTGCTTTGGCTGATACCGAAGAGCGGCTGATGGTCCTTCAGAAGATCCGTGAAAGAGCAGCGATCAAATTCACCATTTTTTCATTGCAGGCAGTCACGCTTAAAACCCGCGACATTCCTTATCTGGTGGAGGAATGTAAAAAAATCTCCCGTTGGGATATGGATTTAATCCTTGATCGTCTGCCCGTTCATCCCAACAACCGGGTCGCAACAACCATGTTCACCTCAGGAAGTACCGGCCTTCCCAAAGGCGTTTCATTCTCGGCTTATAATATTGTTTCCAAACGGTTTGCCCGGGCTGCCGCATTACCACAGGTAGGCAATGAAGTATTTCTCTGTTATCTTCCTCTTTTTCATACTTTTGGCAGAT
This sequence comes from Bacteroidota bacterium, assembly GCA_026391845.1. Taxonomy (GTDB): domain Bacteria; phylum Bacteroidota; class Bacteroidia; order Bacteroidales; family FEN-979; genus CAIVAT01. The sequence continues at coordinate 81,902 of JAPLDG010000228.1, forward strand.
ACCTGGAGATGACCGGCGCCATTTTCTGGAACGGCACATACATATTTGCCGGCAATACTTCAGCGGAGACCCTGCTTTCATTGTTCCCAAAAATGAACCCTTCGGGATTTATCAGCATTCCGCTGCGCTGGCAGGAACTTTTTGAACGATGCCAGGAGAAGATCAGCCATGTTGAAAGTCCCGAACTCAAAGAGCAGGCTGTTCGCGAAGTCGTCGGTCTGCGATTGCATTGGGGCTTGTCGGCAGCCGGCTATCTTGATCCGGAGGTATTCAGATTTTTCAACCATTATGGAATCCATCTGAACAGCGGTTTTGGCATGACCGAGGCCACAGGGGGTATTACCATGACACCTCCCGGAATGTACCGGGATTTCACCGTCGGAACGCCTCTGCCAGGAGTACAAACCCGGCTCACGGAAAATTCGGAGCTCGAACTGAGCGGACACTATATTGGCCGTTACCTTGAAGCCGCCGGACCTGACGATCTCATCCCATATCCTGTTTCTGCTGAAAAAGATGTGTGGCTTTCGACCGGCGATGTGTTTAAAATTTCAAAGGATGGATATTACCAGATTGTTGACCGGGTGAAGGATATCTATAAAAATAACCGTGGACAAACAGTTGCTCCTCAGGTCATTGAAAAGAAATTTTACAAGGTTCCGGGGATTCAGAATGTTTTCCTCGTAGGCGACAACCGCCCCTACAATGTATTGCTCATCGCCCCCGACAGATCCGACACCATTTTCAATGCTTTGCAAGGCAACAACACGAGCGAATATTTTCATCAGATCGTTATGGCGGCCAACAGCGATGTGGCTCCGTATGAAAGGGTGATCAATTTCGCACTTCTTGACCGGGATTTCAGCGCTGAAAAAGGCGAACTCACCCCGAAAGGTTCTTTTAACCGTAAAGCCATTGAAACCAATTTCAAGGATATTATTGAAGCGCTGTATCAAAGCTCCGTTGTGAAAATCGATGCCGGTTCTTTTACAATATCCATCCCCAAATGGTTCTTCCGCGACCTGGGGATTCTGGAAACAGATATCCGTTATGAACAGCATCGATTGATCAACCGACGCGATAAATCAACCCTGATTGTCCGTGCGTTGAAAGGGAAATGGTTTCAGATCGGCCACTTAAAATACCACATTGATTCTTCCAGCATCGACATGGGATTGATCGCCCGTCAGCCAAAAATATGGACCGGAAACCCTGCGATGATTGCCTTCTGTCCGGTTAAGGAGGGTTGGGACGTTCCCATGAAAAACATCTCGGCAAACGTTTACCTCCACACGTTTAAAAAGCTCGATGAAAAAAACTTCCCGGTTATAAAATCGATTCGCGATCAGCAGTTGATCGAGGTGAACTACCTTATCTTTCGAATGTTTTTCCGGGATTTGCATGAAGCGTTTCAGGCAACTGACGAACTTGGGAAAATTCTCATTCATGCCGAACCACGACTGGCGATTGTCATCAGGCACCGGTTGGAAGCGCTGGCTTATCACCCGGAGGAGGAGATTCGATGTCTCGCCTATCGGCTCATTCTGCTCAAGGCGCCGAATCCGGAAGATATTCAAAAAATGCCCTCTTTCATCGATTCCGGGCTCTCCTTTCTCAATGAAAAATCAATTCGGGAGATCGCCTCCAGCAATTTCGGGAAACACAGGCTTGATGCACTTAAACAAAGGCTCTATTGGTACCGCACACGCCTGAGCTGGCCTGCTTCAAAAAAGCATCGGCAGGCATTCGGCGATGTGTTGGAGATGCTTTACAACTTTGCAGCGCTGCACCTTGAATATTATGTCCCGGTACGTGCTGAACTTTCACGCTGGATTCTTCACAAAGAAGATGCATCACTTTCAAAACTGGCGGAAAAATATTTTTATTCACTGGCAGCTGTTTTCGAAAAAGAATTCGAAAAGAAGCCAACCCGTGAAAAGCTTTCCGGATGGAGATCAAAGCTGGTGTTTGAACACGGAATTTCGGACTCAGAAAAAAAACGCATCACCAAAATTTTTCATTCAACTACGTTCCTTAAAGAGAGTATTATTCTCACCTTTAATGAACGTGACTTTAAGTTGGAAGATGTTACCGACAAGGGGATTTGGATTTTGCGTTTGCTTGCGTTCAAAGAATTTAAACATTACAGGCTATCCATCAACACCACTGAAGGCAAGCATTTCGACCTTCACATGGTGCTGAGCGAGAATCCTGATTTCAGGCCCCGGCCGGAAACATTTTACTGGCTGGCTTCGCTGGCAGGGTTTCCCTATGGACCCGCTGTGGCGCCGATGCTTGGAAGCAGCAGGCCAAACCTTGGGGTTCTGACAACACAATATATAGGGGGTTTGACCGCATGGGATAAAATCCGCGAGTTGTCTGAAATCCATCGTTCATCCGGTTTTATCCGGGGCAATGCCTGGAAAAAGATCTTTATCAAATCTTTTTCGGTTATCTTTAAAGCCTGGCATCACAGTGGTTACCAGATCGTTCCGGGAGCTATCTCCCCATCTAACGTGGCCATTCCGGAAATGGACTTCCGCGAAAGCGCCGTAATCTTATCCCTTGCCGGATGGTCTGCATATAAAAACACCCTATCGCTGGTAGAACCGATGCTCCAGGATTATTACTGCAAAACTGCCTCGATCTATCCCTGGTGCCGAAACCAACTCGAAGTTACCTGGATCTTTGATGCGTGCATTGAGGGTCTGGGGAAAGAAGAAGCCGTGAAATTCCTGAAAAAACTAAAGTCTGACCTCAGATCGAAATCACTGACTTGTTTTGATTCAACAGAGATGCTGTCGCATCTTGATGAGTACCTTGAAACTGCCATCAAACAATTCTATTTGCCGGTGGCCCTGTTCAGTGCCATAGATCAGTATCAGGACTGGTATAAAATGAATCCGCTCACAACCTGCGCCGCAAAAGAACAAACATGCATTGAATTGCTTGAACTTTATAAATTGCAGCACGATGCAGAACTGATTCGCTACTTCCTGTATCGGCATAC
>JAPLDG010000177.1:0-2604 GCA_026391845.1 Bacteroidota bacterium
AGCATTAAATTCTGAATTTTAAACTATCAAACATGAAATTACTTGAAGGAAAAACTGCATTGATTACCGGTGCAAATCGTGGTATCGGAAAATCAATTGCGATAAAATTTGCCGAACATGGCGCAAACATTGCCTTTTCAGATATCCAATACAATGATGACTCAAAACTGCTGGAAGATGAGCTTATGGTCTATGGGATCAAAGCCAAAGGCTATGCTTCCGATGCCTCTTCATTCACCGATAGTGAGCAATTAATTACCCGGGTCTTAGAGGATTTTGCAGCCATCGATATTCTGGTAAATAATGCCGGAATCACGCGTGATAACCTACTTCTGCGGATGACAGAACAAGATTGGGACAGGGTCATCAATGTAAACCTTAAATCAGTGTTCAATCTTACCAAAGCAATCCAAAAGGTAATGATCAAGCAAAGGTTTGGCTCCATCATTAATATGAGCTCGGTAGTTGGCGTCGAAGGAAATAGTGGCCAGTCCAATTATGCTGCATCAAAAGCAGGAATTATTGGCTTTACAAAATCAATCGCACAGGAACTCGGATCCCGTAACATTCGTTGCAATGCAATCGCTCCAGGGTATATCGAAACCGAAATGACGGCCAGGCTGCCCCAGGAATTCCGCGACAAATGGATTCAGGATATCCCCATGAAACGTGCCGGAACACCTGATGATGTTGCTAATCTGGCGCTGTTCCTTGCTTCCGACCTTAGTTCCTATGTTACCGGCCAGGCAATACCGGTTTGTGGCGGATTGCATACCTAACCGACAAATCTGATTAATCCTGCAACTTTGGGACTTGTTACTGATTACCCCGTTGGCTTAGTGCCTTTATGCCTTCTTCTGGGAGCAGTTTACGCACTTATCTTGTATTACAGCGATATCAAACAGGGTATAAAACCTTTGACCCATCGTGTGATGGTCGCTTTCAGGTTTCTCTCTGTTTCATTGATCTCATTTCTGCTTCTTGGCCCACTGATTAAACAAACGGATAAAATAATTGAAAAACCAATTGTTATTCTTGGCATTGACAACTCCAGGTCGATGGTACTTACAAGCGATTCAAATTATTACAGAACCGGATTTCCTAAGTCAATCGAAGCGCTGCAGAATATCCTGAAAAAAAAATGTGATGTCAAAACATATGCATTTGGCAGCAACCTCTCTAGCGGGTTTGATGGTTCATACAGCGGACTAAAAACCGATATTTCAACATTTTTTAACGAGGTCAATACTCGTTATTCCAACCGGAATGCCGCAGCACTGATACTTGCAACCGATGGTATTTATAACGAGGGAACTGATCCGTTTTATGCTGCACGGAAAATTTCTTATCCGGTTTATACCATTGCACTGGGTGATACCCTGATAAAAAGGGATATTCTTATTCGAAAAATCTTTGTCAATAAAACTGCCTATAAAGGCGATAAATTCCCGGTGGAAGTGCTGATTGAACTGAATAAATGTGCAGGGTCGTCGACCAGACTTACACTCTCCCAGGGAACTCATTTGCTGGAATCAAAAGATATACGTGCAACCAGTGAGCACACCCTGCAAAGAGTTGACTTCGTATTGAGGATGAGGGAAGTACACAGAATAATAGTGCAAGCTTTATCATTGAAGTGCTCGATGCGCGACAAAAAATTGCACTCATTTTCGATTCGCCCCATCCGGATATCTCCGCCATAGAAAAAGGACTCGAAGGCTCATCTCACTTTGAAATTGACCTGCTTCGCACAACCGATTTGCCTATAACCTTTGATAAATATGACCTGGTTATCCTGAACCAACTCCCTTCAGTCACAAATGTTGCAGATCTTAACGCTTTATTTCGGTCGAAGGTCTCGTTATTGATCATTGTAGGCTCTCAAACAGATATCAATTCACTCAATAACCTTAAACCCGGCCTGATCATCAACTCCGCGAAAAACTCATTTTCAGAATCACAACCTGTTGTCAATGAGGAATTCTCTCTTTTTTCCCTCGAAAAAAAGAATCTGGCTGTTTACCGTAATTTTCCCCCGTTGCAATGTCCCTTTGGCGCTTACCAGTTCAGTCCGCTTGCCGATGTTCTGTATTATCAGAAAATCGGGAATGTCACTACCCGTACCCCTATGATCATGTTCACGCGGGTGGCTGAAAGGAAAGTTGGATTCATAGTGGGAGAAAATATCTGGCGCTGGAGAATTTCTGATTTTGCCCAGGAATCGAATCATGAATCTTTTGATCTGATGATCGATAAAATTGCACAGTATCTTGCAACAAAAGACGACAAAAGTTTCTTCAGAGTGCACCTAAACAACCGTATTTCAGAAAATGAACCTGTTGAAATAGAAGCCGAAGTCTTTAACGCATCCTACGAAATGATAACGGATCCGGATGTTAACATAGTCATCACAGATGCCCAGAATAACACCTATCCCTTTGTCTTCAGTAAAACCGATAAAACATACTATCTGAATGCAGGACTCTTCCCGATCGGAGAATATTCCTATAAAGCGTCCGTAAAAGTCGGATCGGAAATATTCCTGAAATCCGGAAAGTTTTTTATTGAGCAGGTGAATCTGGAAGGTTCAGATCTTGTAGCCAA
>JAPLDG010000177.1:2651-9152 GCA_026391845.1 Bacteroidota bacterium
CATAGCAAAACTGGCTGAAAAAATATTGGCAAGGGAAGATATCCGTTCAGTATCCATATACCAGCAAAGGATGTCGGATTTGATCGGAAATCCATGGTTATTCGCACTCATCATTGCTTTGCTTGCAATAGAATGGGTGATCCGAAAACGTGAAGGGATGTAAATTTGCCTGGCAGATTATAAGTCCATCTTTACCAGCGCCCAGTAAACAATTCCAATCATCAAGGCTGCATAACCCATGGGAATCAAACAGGCAGAAATGCTGATTGAATCCTGGAGATTTAATCCGACTAATTTCTTTAAGACCGGTATCGAAGGGTATTCAGTGATACTAAGCGCGGCATTAACAGGCAGATATGGTGAAATGTTGTTGTTGAAAACGATCGGGCTTTTCAGGAAATGGTATAGAATTGGTTCTGCAATGAAAACATACAACGTGAACAAAGCGATAGATAGTCCGGTATTTCTTAACAAGAACCCAAAAAACAGTGCATATATCTGAAATGTCATCATCGTTAGAAAAAAACCTATCATGAACGACGATTTTTCGAGCACCTGAACCAGAGAGAGGTCAGATGTGTGCGCGATGCCGATGATCAAGGTCCCAAGTGCCAATAAAACTGTCATAACTGCTGAAATAAGCAGAATAAGCAATAATTTTGAAATGAGAATTTCAGCCTTATTCATGCCATTGATTACATTTTGTCTGATCGTTTTAAATGTATATTCATTGGTAATTAAAATAATGATCACAATTGCCGGAAAAATCATGACATAACGAATCGTTGCAAAAAATGTCATGTTCTGCCACAACCAAGGGAAAAAGTAGATGGTAACATGGGGTATCGGAATGGGCAGATGCTTGTTTGTATTGTCAACGATGTTGTTGATCATAAATTCTGCCATCAATAATCCAACGGTCAGGAAAACAAAATAAAGGCCCGTTAGTATCCAGAATATCTTATAAGTCAGAATTTTCTTAAATTCAATCTTGAGTAGCTTGATCATTTGTTGTTGTTGTCTAATAATTCGAGAAAATGTTGTTCAAGGCTGCGTTTACGTTCCGCTAAATGCGTGAGGGTAACCCCATGTTGAAAGAGAAACCGGTTTAATTCTTCTGCGTCGATCTCATCTTTAAAGAAAACCTGGATTTTATCAATACCGGGAAGCAGCGATTGAAATGCAGGGTGCAACCGAATGGTGCTGGAAAGGAGCTCAATGCTTGCTGCAGAAAGATCAAAAGAATCGGAAATTGCCAGTACTTCGCTGACTTTTCCATCAAATAGTTTCTTCCCCTTGTTTAACACGGCAACATGGCTGCAAATTTTCTGTATTTCGTCAAGCAGGTGAGATGCAATGATGATGGTAGTTCCGGCACTGGCAATCTGAAGGATCAGCTCACGGATGTGTGCGATACCTTGCGGGTCAAGGCCATTGGTGGGTTCATCAAGGATGAGCACATCCGGGTTTCCCAGCAGGGCAGAAGCAACGGCCAGCCGCTGCTTCATTCCGAAAGAAAAAGTTTTAAACCGTGTATTTCTTCGATCGTACAGTCCGGTCAGATGCAGAACCCTGTCAATATCCTCATAGCCGAGATCTTTAATGTCTGCTACAATCTTCAGATTGATGACCGGACTCAGGTAAGGAAAAAAATTCGGACTTTCAATCACACTACCGATTCGTTTGCGACTTTCGTTTGTCGGCTCTTGACCAAACCATTGAAAGGTTCCGCTATTGGCTTTGATCAGATCCAGGATCACACTGAGTGTTGTAGTTTTACCACTTCCGTTGGGTCCAAGAACCCCGAAAACCTGACCTTTCTTAACCTCAAGCGATAGTTCACTGACAGCCTGAATTTTCCCGTAGCGTTTCGAAATGTTGGCAATGGAGAGAACGGTTTCCAAAATCTGAGAATTAAAATGGTAAATATTATAGCGATAAAAATTTCGCTTATGATCGATCTAGTAAAAATATAGTAGGTTTCTTATGTATATCGGGCTTTTTGCCATACCAATCAGCGATGGGCTGCGATTTTATCGTCTCGTGAGCTCCGGAAATGCTGGTAGCAATGCAAAGAAGCGTATCCGGTTTGCATACTTTCACTAGGGATTCAAAAACCTGTTGGTTGCGGTAAGGAGTTTCTATGAATATCTGAGTTTGACCTTTTTCGATAATCATTTTTTCCAGCTCTTTGATTTTTTTCTCACGCATCACTTTTTCGGCAGGCAGGTACCCCTGAAATGCAAAATTCTGCCCATTGAACCCCGATGCCATTAAGGCAAGCAGGATGGAGGAGGGGCCGGTCAAAGGGACCACCCGGATCCCATTTTCATGTGCCACACCGACAATAACAGACCCCGGATCTGCAACACATGGAACACCTGCTTCAGATAAAAGACCAACGTCATGGCCATTCATGGCAGCAGCAAGATAGTCTTGTACATCCTGATGATTGGAATGTTCGTTAAACACCTGAAAATTAAGCTCATCAATCTGCTTCTGAATACCTGCCTTGATCAGAAAACGGCGAGCCGTCCTGAGCTCCTCAACAATAAAGAACTCCAATCTCCTGATAATCAAGAGTGTTCCTTCCGGAAGAACTGATTCCACGCTGCCTTCAGCCAGTGGGGCGGGCAGAAGATACAATGTTCCTTTAGCCATTTTTCATCCAGGGTAAATCATCCAGATCAACATTTCCCCCGGAAATGATAATCCCGATTCGTTTTCCGGCAGTTTCGATTTTCCCCTCCATCAGTGCAGCAAACGGTACCGCAGAAGAGGGTTCTATCATGATTTTCATTCGTTCCCATATGTAGCGCATTGATTTCACAATGCTCTCTTCGCTCACCGTGACAATTGAATGAACATGTTTCTGAATGATGGGATATGTAATGGAACCAAGTGAAGTACGCAGTCCGTCTGCTATCGTATCGGGGTTTTCAGACGGGATCAGTTTTCGGTTGATGAACGACAAATAGGCATCATTGGCCTGCTCCGGTTCAACAGCGATCACCTTCCCTTGTGGTAGAAAATAATGTACGGAAAGCGATGTCCCGCTGAGTAGTCCACCTCCACCAACCGGTGCCATTATGATATCCAGATGTTGAATTTCCCTGATCAGTTCCAATGCAGCAGTAGCCTGACCAGCAATAACCTTTTCGTTGTTGTAGGGATGGACTTCGATGGCACCTGTTTTTTCAAGAATACCGGCAAGGGTAGTTTCCCGCGCTTCAAGTGTAGGTTCGCAAAAAGTGATAATGCCCCCATAATCTCTTACAGCCTCAACCTTTATTTTTGAAGAATTGGATGGCATCACAATGTACGCTCTCACATTCTTCAGGGATGCTGCCCAAGACAGCGCCTGTGCATGATTTCCGGATGAGTGGGTGGCAACTCCATGCAACAATTGACTTTCATCCAGCGAAAGCACTGCATTGGTTGCTCCCCTGGCCTTGAAAGCGCCCACCTTCTGAAAATTCTCGCATTTCAGGAATATCTGTGCATTAAGAAGTCGGTCGATAGTCGCAGACGTAAGCACCGGAGTCCGGTTTATATGTGGTGATATACGCCTGGCGGCATCAAGAATTGTTGCAGAATGTATTTGCTGACTTTTGGTCATTTTAATGCGGAACCAATGATAATTTGATCAACGATGCGGTCACAGGCCTCATCCAATTCGAGATATACCTTTTCAAAAGCTTTAAGGCCATGGTACCAGGGATCTTCAACATCAAGGTTTTTCCCGGGATTTACTACATTCAGCATAAAATCAACATGCATCATGTCTGCATCATTCCTCGCCAGTCTCGTGATCTTGTCATAATGTGATGAATCCATCGCATAAATGTAATCAAATTTATCAAAATCCTCAACCGTAAACAACCTCGCCCTGTGAGAAGACAGGTCGATTCCCCGTTTTCCTGCCACTTCCTGTGCCCGCGAATCGGGAGGATCTCCGACATGAAATGACTCAAATCCGCATGAATCAACTTCACCCGTAATGTTGTTCTTTCTGAATTTTTCCCGGATAATACCTTCTGCAAGAGGCGACCGGCAAATGTTGCCGGTACAGACGAAAAGTATTTTTATCAAAGCCCTAATAAGTTCTGTTACAGTTTAATCCGCTTATCCAATTCTTCTACAAACTGCCGGAATTGTTTGTCTGTTTCAACCAGATTGTTGACAGTGCGGCAGGCATGCAGAACCGTAGCATGATCTTTATTCCCGCAATGCAGGCCAATGCTGGCAAGAGAGGATTTTGTATGCTTCTTTGAAAAATACATGGAAAGTTGTCGTGCCTGAACAATTTCCCGTTTTCTGGTTTTCGAGTAAATCATTTCAATTGGAATATTGAAAAACTCGCAAACAACCTTTTGTATATAATCAATGGATACTTCCCGGGAGGTGTTTTTTACAAACTTATCGATCATTTGCTTGGCCAGTTCCAGGGTAATGGTTTTCTTGTTCAGGGAAGATTGCGCCAGCAGAGAAATCAGTGCGCCTTCAAGTTCCCGGATGTTGGTATTAATGTTATATGCAATGTACTCAATCACTTCAGAGGGAATCTGAATACCATCGTTGTATAATTTCTTATGAAGAATGGCTATGCGTGTTTCCAGGTCCGGAATTTGCAAATCCGCAGATAATCCCCACTTAAACCTTGATAAAAGACGAGGTTCAATCCCTTTCATCTCAACAGGAGGCTTGTCGGATGTCAGAATGATCTGGTTGCTCTTTTGATGAAGGTGATTGAAAATATGAAAAAATACATCTTGTGTTTTTTCCTTGCCGGCGAGGTTGTGAATATCATCGAGGATCAAAACATCGATCATCTGGTAAAAATGGATGAAATCGTTTTGGTTGTTGTTTCTGACAGAATCAATAAATTGGTTAGTAAACTGATCGGTCGTCACATACAGAACAGTTTTTTCAGGAAAGTTGGTCTTGACCTGAAGACCTATTGCATGTGAGAGGTGCGTTGTTCCCAATCCTGTAACACTATATATAAGGAGTGGGTTAAAGGCAGTCTTTCCCGGATTGCCCGCTATGGCAAAACCGGCCGACCTGGCCAATCGGTTACAATCTCCTTCAATGAAATTATCAAAAGAGTAACTCTCAATTAATTGCGAGTTGATTTTAATCTTTTTCAGCCCGGGAATGATAAACGGGTTCGGGATTTCTTTTGAAGTGCCTTTGTTTAAATCGATCGGCATAGACACGGGCTGATTTAACGTTGCTTTTTTCTCTCCGGTAGGTACCTTGATCGTGTAGGGTCCTGATTCAGTATCGGTATTATCAACAATGATACTGTATTCAAGCCGGCCTTCATTTCCAAGTTCCTTGCGGATCGTCTTCTTTAGCAGTCCAATATAATGTTCTTCAAGCCATTCATAAAAAAACTGACTGGGAACCTGAATGGTTAACACATGATCCTGTAACTTCACGGCATTAATTGGAAGAAACCAAGTTTTAAAGCTTTGATAGTTTATATTATCTTTGATGACTTTCAGGCAATTTTCCCAAACTTCAACTGCGTTCTTTTCCATTCATTCAATTACATCAATGATTGATTGCTCTCTTTTTGTATCTTTATGTATATCAAAGTGTTGGGATTTATTTCCTGATCAAAATCCTCCGCTGTAGGGCCACATGATTTAATTAACAAATTTTGGAAAAAAAAGTGGATAAAAAAAACATTTTACCCTTGATTAATTAAAAAATTGTTTTCATAAAAGACCGAATATGTTCATGCTTAAATATACCTGACCAGTCCTATTTGGCATTACATCAATGGATTGATTGTAGAAAAAACGAACTGATTTTACCTATTTATACTCAATATAAATAACGTGATGTCTATCTTTCAATTAGTTAGCAAAATCAACCTTTTTGCTTAAAATTGCAGGATCTCTCCATACCCAAAAATCACACTTTGCAGCTACTTTTTTGTTAACGTAATGTTTCTGAGTCTGTTTATTCGATTTTCAATTTTTTCGGTATGACTTTTACGTAACTGAAAATCGATTTCGCACTTTTCAGTTGCAGATTGAAGTACAATCTTAACCCCCTCTTCTTTTCTGAACCATCACGATTTTTTCTATAATGGAGGCCTGTTCAAGGGCTTCTCTTGCAGCAGTCCGGTATGCATGGATCAAGCCGGGAATTCCGAGTTTAGTTCCGCCAAAGTATCTGATCACAACAACAAGTATATCGGAAAGTCCCATCGAAAGAATCTGCCCGTAGATTGGCTTCCCTGCTGAGCCGGAAGGCTCTCCGTCATCATTGGTCCGGTATGCGTGGTTTTCCAAACCCAGGCGATAGGCATAGCAATGATGATTGGCATCATGGTATGCTTTTTTCAACTCATCCAGATTCAATTTCACCTCTTCCTCAGATGAAACCGGCATAGCGACACACATGAATTTGCTGGCCTTTTCCCTGTAAATGCCGCGGGATTCACTCGAAATTGAAAGAAACGAATCTTTGATAGTATCCATCACG
>JAPLDG010000177.1:9190-13186 GCA_026391845.1 Bacteroidota bacterium
GAAGTTACTTTTTTTTTTAATTTCGTGGAATGGAACCAAGGCCTTTTCTTGTGGAAAATTTGATATGGAGGTTCCGGCGGAAACTTGCCGGAATTTATCCGGATCCTGAGTTGCGGCAGTTGATCTATATCTTGTTTGAGGAATATCTGGGATGGGATAAAATCATGGTGCATATATCTCTTCATGTTGAAATTCAGGAGCCGGAGTTGACTTTGTTTAACCAGGCATTGAATGAATTGTACACCGGTAAACCCATCCAGTACATTACAGGAAAATCAGTTTTCAATGAAATAGTGTTAAAAGTAGATAGTAATGTGCTGATTCCCAGACCTGAAACTGAAGAGTTGTGCTCCATTATTAAGGCAGATGATCAGGAAATAAAGAACAAAGAAATTTCGATCCTCGATATTGGAACCGGCTCAGGCTGTATCGCAATTGATCTGAAAAAATATTATCCATATTCATGTGTAACGGCAGTTGATAACTCCATAGAAGCACTGTCGGTTGCGAAAGATAATGCCGTGTCCAACCACTGTAAAATATCTTTCATCCATGCCGATATTCTGAATCAGACAGATTGGCCACACCTCGGAAGACATCAGATAATTGTAAGCAATCCTCCCTATGTGTTGGAAAGTGAGAAAAAACAAATGCATCGGAATGTACTTGATTTTGAGCCGAAACAGGCGCTGTTTGTGTCAGATAATGATCCTTTATTGTATTATAAAGCTATTTCAGTTTTCGCAGTTACACACCTGACCGCCCCTGCCTATCTGTATTTTGAGATCAATGAACAGTTTGGTGCGGCAATATCTGCCTTTCTTTACAACCTGGGTTTTGAAGATGTCCATGTCTTGCCCGATTTTCATGGCAAGGATCGTTTTGTTGCTGCGAAGTTAAAATCCAGCTCAAACCTTCCGTAGTAAAAGGGAAACTAATTATTAGGGTCACCAAAAATTGCAGTGCCGATCCTCACCATATTGCTGCCCTCTTCTATTGCCAGCAAATAATCCCCGGACATTCCCATGGACACAATTTGAAAAGTATCCTGACCCTGAAAATGAAGCAATTTCAGCCTCTGAAAAATTTCATACAAATTTCTGAATTCACTTCTTACCAAGTCAGCATCATCTGAAAAGCTGCTCATTCCCATGACGCCGGCTATTTTGATGTTTTTCATCGACAGGCACGCTTTAGATTCCAGAAGCAAATTGGCTTCCAGCATATCCATGCCAAATTTAGTCTCTTCAGAAGCGATATGGAATTGCAGTAAACAGTCAATTACCCTATTCAGCTTCCCAGCCTCCATATTAACTTCATGTAGTAATTTCAGACTATCAATGCTATGAATCATGGCAATGAACGATGCCAGATATCTAACCTTGTTACGCTGCAGGTGTCCGATAAAATGCCATTCAACATCAGATGGAAGCTGAGATTGCTTCGCAATCAACTCCTGAACTTTGTTTTCACCAAACATCCGCTGTCCGGCATGATAGGCTTCCAGCAATGCAGAAACAGGTTGCATTTTTGATACAGCAACAATCCTGACATGAGCAGGAAGCGACCTCTTCAGCAACAGTATGTTTTTCGCAATATCCAAATAAAATGGTTTTGAATTACGCAAAAATACACATTTGAGTGAATGTGTCTATGGTTTACCTTTGCATTTTTTATACCATGAGAAAAATCCTTTTATCATTTATAAGACAACTGGTCTTCTGGATATTGTTTTTCAATCTGACGCGGTTGATATTCGTTATTTATTATTTGAATATCATACTCGTTGAGAAAATTCGATTTTCTGAAGTGTTCGGTGTGTTTCTTCATTCATTCAAGTTGGATCTGGCAACAGCTTGCTATATCATGATTGTTCCATTTTTACTTCTTTCAGTTCAATCTGTATGGAGCCCGGGATGGCTGAACCGGATCAATAAAATTTATGCATCCCTCATTATTATCGGGTACAGCCTCACCGTTGTTGGTGAAATGGGCATCTATGCAGAATGGAAAACAAAATTGACCTACAAGGTGATTAAATATCTCAGTCATCCTGGTGAAATCTTCAACTCGGCTGAAACCGGAACATTTTACATATTGGTTATTATATTTCTTATAATTTGTGCAGCCGCCATCTTCATAAATCTGTTTTGTCGGATGCATGCCGGTATTATTAATTATTGGATTACGCGGAGGAATTCAACAAATTCCAATAAACCAAAGTCAGTCCTATTATTCGGATCATAATATCCTGAATATCGCTGCGGTAAATAATGCATTTAATTTGTATATCAGCATTTTCGAGAACCTGCAAAACTTCAATCATGACCCCTACACTTTCATGGATAAAAAATCCGCAGCAGATATCATGAAGAAAATATACATGGCTCCGTCTGATTCTGTTCAGCGTATTCTTAAAACAGATCGGCCGAACATTGTTCTCATTATTCTTGAGAGCTGGTCAGCAGATTTAATCGAAGAATTGGGAGGGGAGGCGGGAATTACGCCGGAGTTTAAAAAATTGGAGAAAAACGGAATCCTCTTCGACCAGGTTTATGCCTCCGGGTCACGTTCGGAACAGGGAATGGCCGCTATTTTCAGTGGATTTCCGGCCCATCCCATCAGTTCAATAACCGTTCAGCCTGACAAATTTGTCAAATTGCCCAGCATGGTCAAGGTTCTTGAAAAAAACGGATACAGCTCTTCATTTTATTTCGGAGGGCAATTGATTTATGGAAATATCAAAAGTTATATCATTTTCAATGGCTTTGATAAAATAATGGAAGGTGATAACTTTCCGAAAAACCTTCCCCAGGGTAAGTTGGGAATTCATGATGAGTTTACCCTGAGTTATATGGAGAATGACATTGGAAACATGAAACAACCTTTCTTTGCAGCACTATTCACCCTGAGTACTCATTCACCCTGGGATCAGCCATTCAGCAAACCATTGAAATGGGGAGATAACGAGCGAGAATATATCAATGCCGCCTACTATACTGATCATTGTCTTGGTGATTTTTTTTCCAAAGCAAAAACGGAACCATGGTTTGACAACACACTATTTATTCTTGTCGCTGACCACAGCCATAATTCCTATCGTAACTGGCATCCTCATTCAAAAGAATATCATAAAATCCCTATGCTTTTTTATGGAAATGTAATCAAGGAGGAGTTTCACGGCAGTATTTGTCATAAACTTGGAAATCAACATGATATTGCAGCAACATTGTTGAGTCAACTGAATTTACCAGCCCAGGATTTTCATTTCAGCAAAAACTTATTCAATCCTTCTTCATCCGAATTCGCCTATTTTACAACGGAAGATGGTTTGGGTTGGATAAGGCCATATGGATACTTTACCTATGACAAGGGAGCTGATTTTTACTATTGGTGGACAGATCCCAACCTGGCAGATTCAATTAAAAGAGAGGGGAAGGCCTATCTTCAGACAGTCTTTGGAGAATATATGAGCAACTGACGAGGACTTGCGCTCGGTTCCGCATCTATTCACCATGGCGCAAAACCGGCAAACGGAATGTTAATCCAGCGAATGTACCACCAGTCCTGAACGCAATTTGGGTTCAAACCAGGTGGTTTTTGGCGGCATTATATTCCCTGAGTCAGCAATATCAATTAATTGCTTCATCGAGACAGGGTAGAGGGCGAATGCAGCTTTCATTTCACCGCAATCAACCCGCTTTTTCAGTTCTCCCAGACCACGGATGCCACCAACAAAATCAATTCGGGTGGAAGTCCTGAGGTCAGTTATTCCAAGAATATTGTCCAGAACCAAACGAGACAAAATTGTAACGTCAAGAACACCAATAGGATCAGAATCATTGAAGGTTCCATCCTTTGCCGTCAGAGAATACCAGATTCCATCCAGGTATAAACCAAAGTTATGCAATGAAGCTGGCTTGAAAATCTCGCTTCCTTTCTTTTCTATGGAAAAAACCAATTCAAGTTTTTTCAGAAACTCATCCTGAGATAATC
>JAPLDG010000210.1 GCA_026391845.1 Bacteroidota bacterium
TGCCATTTTTAATCAGGTTCAACGCATCTTCCTTGCCGAGTTCATTCTGTGTTGCACAAGGCAGCGCAATATCGCACTTCACCTCCCAGGGGCGTTTTCCCTGGTGAAATTGTGCATTGGGGAACTCATAGGAATATGGTTTAACGATATCCTGGTTGGATGCTCTCAGTTCGAGAAGGAATTCGATTTTTTCGCCCGAAATTCCGTCCGGATCATAAATATATCCATCAGGGCCGGAGATGGTAACGATTTTTGCGCCGAGTTCGGTAGCTTTGATGGCAGCGCCCCAGGCAACATTGCCGAATCCGGAGATGGCAACAACCTTACCCTTAAATGTTTCACCCTTCGTTGCCAGCATTTCCTTGGCGAAATAGACAGCGCCGAAACCGGTTGCTTCAGGCCGGATGAGGCTGCCGCCCCAGTTGAGGCCTTTTCCGGTAAGCACGCCACTGTTTTCACGGGCGAGTTTGCGGTACATGCCATACAGGAAACCGATTTCACGGCCACCTACTCCGATATCTCCGGCAGGAACATCGGTTTCCGGTCCGATCAGTTTCCACAATTCGAGCATGAACGATTGGCAGAAACGCATGATTTCGGCATTTGATTTTCCCTTGGGGTCAAAATCTGAACCGCCTTTTGCACCACCCATCGGAAGGGTTGTAAGGCTGTTTTTGAAGATTTGTTCAAAACCTAAAAATTTCAGGATGCTGAGGTTTACACTGGGGTGGAAGCGCAAACCGCCTTTATATGGGCCAATCGCATTGTTGAACTGAACCCTGTAGCCGAGGTTCACCTGTACTTTGCCACTATCGTCAACCCAGCAAACCTTAAAGGTCAAAATACGATCAGGTTCAACGATCCGGTCGATAATATTTGCCGATTCGAAGTGAGGGTTCTCGTTATAGACCTCTTCGATTGATTCCAGTACTTCCCTGACTGCCTGGAGGTACTCATTTTCGCCCGGATGTTTTTTCTCCAGGTCGTTCATGATTTTCTCTAAGTTCATTTTGATTCAGTTTTAATGATTAGTGACCAGTTATGATGATTTAGTTAAAGTACGAATATTGTGAACAAAATAACAACCACAAAATTACAGAGTTCTGACCGGTTGACCAAACAAAACCACATAATTATTTTATAGAAACTACTTTTTGATTTTGCTTGTCAGTTTTCCATTTACATAGAAATTAACCACATCTGTCGAACCATCGGGGTTGTAAAAAACCTCCTCGCCATCTTTTACATTTTTTGTGTAATGGGTAATCTGTTTCGCACGTCCTGTATTGTAAAAAGCTGTTTGAATCCCTGTGCCGCGTGTGAAATTTCCCTCTCCGACGATCATCCCCGAGGGGTCATAATAGAGCCAGATTCCATCGAGATCACCATCCACATAATTTCCTTCAACTTTCAGGTTTTTGTTTTCGTAATATTCTGCATACCTGCCATGAAGATTGCCATTCCTGTAATGCGCTGACGAGGTCAGTTTCCCCTGGTAATCCCATGCCTGGGCCGGTCCGTCAAGTACTCCTTTGATATAAAATTGTTTGATCTGAAGAACCCCGGAAGGATAGTAACTTCTTAATTCTCCGTCAACTAAATTGTTTTTGTAGGTGCTTGATATCTGAATGTTGCCGTTTTCATACCAGTAATCCGCCTTGCCGTCATATTTATCCCCTTTCATCGAGACAACCGATTTTTTATTTCCGTTGGGCCAGTACTCACTTTTGGTTCGTGAGCAGGACACAAACATGATAGCCGATAAAAATAGCACAAAAAGCCTTCGGTTCATCATTGCGGTTTGTTGAAAATATCGATGGTTCCCTCAATGCCGTTGATCAGCATCTGAACGGCTATAACTGCCAGAATCAATCCCATAATGCGTGATACAACTTTGAGCATTCCGGGGTTTATTTTATTGGCAATTACCCGCGAGGATATAAACAGCAGATAGGTGATCATGCACATAATGCCAAAAATAACGATCACCAGGATTACATTTGTGTATGATTTTTCAGCTCCTACGAAGTTCATGGCTGTTGAAATTGTTCCGGGGCCGGCAAGCAATGGAATTCCCAGGGGAGTGATTGCCATGTCGTGGGCAATTTTCTCCATTTGTTCCTTTTCCTCCAATGATTGAGCATGGATGGGATTTTCCTTTGCATTGAGCATCTGAAAACCAATGATAAATACGATGATCCCACCGGCGATCTGAAATGCCGGCACCGTTATCCCGAAAACCCTGAAAATAATATGTCCGAAAACGCAGAAGATGGCAATGATCGAAAAAGCGGTAAAAGTAGCTCTGAGCGCAACTTTATTCTGGGTTTTTTTATCAAAATCCTGCACCATGCCCAAAAAAACCGGAATGTTGCCGATCGGATTAAGCATGGCAAAAAATCCCATAAATACCGTGATGCCATGCAGGTAAAGGTCGTGTATTCTCATTTTAATTATTTTAACGGTTTAAAGAAAAGTCCGATGACTGTTTAATGAATTCATCCGCTATTTTGCCTGAAAGCGGGTTTGACGGGTCCATTCGTTCAGGATGCCATTGGACGCCCAGTAAAAAAGATTTTCCTGCAGGATCGCGCCATTCAATTCCCTCGATGAGCCGATCCTCAGAAGCGGCATTTGCAATCAGAAATGGTGACAAATGATCAACCGCCTGATGATGGTTTGTGGTCACCTGTGCTGAATCGCACCTGCAGATATTTCCGAGCATGGATGCATTTGTAATGCTGACCCGGTGAAAGCAGTGAAGGTAATCATCACACTGATGGATGATTTGAGCGCCAAAATCTTTTGGGATGTCAATGATCAGGGTTCCGCCGAGATAGACGTTCAGAATCTGATGACCGCGGCAAATTCCGACAACCGGCATTTTCATGGCAAGCGCTTTTTCAATCAGGGCCATGTCGAGACTGTCGCGATGAGGATTCATCTCTGTACATCTCAGGGTGTCGTATTCCTTGCCATAACGGCCGGGCCATACATCTTCTCCGCCGGTAAGAAGTAACCCGCTGCAATGGCTGAGTTGCTGAACTGCAGATGAAACAGACAGGGTATAAAGGTCAACTGTTTGAATTGAAGGGTCAGAACGTTTCAGCCACGTGATGTAATTCGGAGAGGCTTTGGAAATGCCTATTTTCAATGGAACCGGTTGACAGAAGGTCTGGTTCAGCAATAATATTCCTGTCAGCAGAATGATTACTGCATTCATGCGTATCTTCATATGATATGTTTGGTGCAATGTGGATTGCCAAGCAAAAATATGAATTAAAAGTTGTGAAAGCACCTTGTCAGGGCTAAATATTCCGGTGTGAACCTGTCAGATGTGTCGAGAATGGTCAGCTCCGAATTTTCAGGCCGGACGGTCCTGACTTTTTTAAATTCCGTTAAAATTCTTTTCGCGTTGCCGGCTGGCTTGGGATATACAATCAGCCGGCGGGAGGGATAAAGTCCGTTTTCAGCACAAATCAACACAAACCGGTCATTTGTTTCCGGAGGAAGAATGAGTGCGAAGCAGCCTTCAGGAATCAGCAATCGATTCACGCTTCTTACCAGTTCCACATGGGACAGGTTTTGGTCGTGCCGGGTTTGGTTGATCCGTGAACTGGGTGACTGAAGGGAATTGGTGAAATAGGGGGGATTGGTGATGATATAATCGTAATCTGCCACTGCCTGACTTGAAAAAGTCTGCAGGGATTGATGAATTGCCGAAATTCTTGCGGGCCAGGGGCTGTTGAGAAAATTGTTTTGTGCTTCAATCACGGAGGATTGATCTATTTCGATCGCTTCGATCGCTGCCTCAGATTTTTGAGCCATCATTAATGCCAGTACTCCGCAACCGGTTCCGATGTCGAGTATTTTTTTTGTATTTCCCGGATTTGCCCAGGAGCCCAGCAACATGGAATCTGTACCGACACGCAGCGTACTTTGTTTATCCTCAACCGTAAATTGGCGGAACCGGAAGGCCATGGGATAGCTTACAGGTAAATTTCGATCAACCCTGCAGGGGCCTCGATCATCAGGATCTTTTTCTTTCGGTCAACTTTTTGGATGATCTCATCTACGATTGGAATGAGGATCTCCTTTTCCCCAAAGCGAATCTGGAAGAGGGACTGATGCGGCAATTCAAGGATATCGTCGATCACACCAATATTCCCATGGTTGAGATCCACTACCTGAAATCCTGTAATTTCATGGTAATAAAAATGGTTGCCTTTCAGGGTGGGAAGTTTGGTTATCGGGAGGTACATTTCAAGGCCCTGCAGACTTTCAGCATCCTCCAGCGATTCAAAGTCCTGGAACTGTACGACCGCTTTCCTGTTGTGTTTCAGTTCGATGGAGGCAATAAAAAAAGGAATCCGTTCTCCATGCAAATCGAGGAAAACGGACTCCAGTTTTTGATATGCTTCAGGTTCATCTACATCCAGGTGGATCAGAACCTGCCCTTTATTTCCATGAGTTTTTAGAATTTTTCCCAGGTAATAAAAGTCATCCTTGTTCATGAATTATATTGCTCGCTTAAGCTTCGGGGGTTGTTTCAGGTGTTTCAGGAGTGGTTTCTGCAACAACTTCAGGTGCAACTTCAGCCACTGGCGCTTCAACAACATCGGCAACAGGTACTTCGATCACCTCGGCTACAGGAGCTTCAGCAACTTCAACAACTTCAGCAACCGGTTCTTCAACAACCTCAGCGGCTTTCGCGGCTTCGGCTGCTTCTGCCATTTCAGCTACTTTTGCAGCGAGGGCTGCAGCGGCGGCTTCGCGGGCTTCTGCGGCTTGTGCAGCTTCATCGAGGCGGACTTTATTTAATTTTTTTGCAATGGCTTCCGCTTTCGCTTCATTCACTTTCACCTCATCCGCCAGTTTCTTTTTGCGGGATTCTTTGATAGTCAGATCCTGCTCATTTTTCTTGCTCGAGATTTTAAGGTGTTTTTCGTCAAGCCATGTCTGAAATTTAACATCAGCTTGTTCCATGGTCATGGCGCCTTTTTCAACGCCTTTCAGCAGGTGGTTTTTGTACATGACACCTTTGTAAGCCAGAATGGCCTTTACGGTATCAGTGGGTTGAGCGCCTTTCTTCAGCCAGTCGAGGGCTTTGTCGAATTCGAGCTCAATTTCAGCGGGTATTGCAACAGGGTTATAGATGCCAATTCGTTCTATGAACTTTCCGTCACGTGGTGCACGACCATCCGCAATAACAATGTGGTAAAAAGCTTGTCCTTTTTTACCTCTTCTTTGTAATCTGATTTTGGTTGGCATTTGTTAAATGATTGATTGAATGAAATATTGAATTGATTATTAATAAGGGGTGCAAAATTCGGCATTTTTTTTGAAATAACCAATTAAATAAACAATTCATCCTGAATCTACCAACCTTTTGTCTTTGAGGGAGATCAATACCGGCGTGGAAATTTACTTCCCGAATTTGATATACTTATCACTCTTTGTACTGCAGAAGGAGCAGGATGCTTCCGGTTTGGCTACATCGTATGTGTTGCCGCATTTGGGGCATACCCAAAAAACTTTTGGAAGGGAGTCTGCCTTTTTTGCATTGACCGCATTGAGGGCATTCTGGTACATTACCTGATGTTTTTTCTCCGTATCCATGGCCCAGCGGAAGGATTTTCCGGCAGGTGCAACATCCTCGGATTTTGCAGTGGCGATGAAACCCGGGTACATGGTGGTCATTTCATATGTCTCCCCGGTGATGGCATCCTGAAGGTTTTCTGCCGTCGATTTTACCCGGATCAGTTTTTTGTCCCATTTTTGTCAGCACAGCCTGATGGTTTGCAGCGTGGATTTTCTCTGCTCTGGAAGTTGCCTCAAACATGGTTGCAATCTGCGGCAGTCCGTCTTTTGCAGCCTGTATGGCATATGCTGCATATTTTGCACTTGCAGTTGACTCCCCTTTGAAGGCAGCTTTCAAGTTTTCAATGGTTTTATCGGTTCCTCCGGCAATCAGCAGGTGTCCGGCACTGTAAGCGAAAACCATGCATAACAACATCATTTTTTTCATAAAGTTGGTTTTTGTAAAGGTTGATATTCTCTGAATTACTAGTCACGCGTCACGTGTCACGTGTCACGCCCTAAAGTCCGATCATATACTCAAGTACCAGTGTCCCGCCAAGGTAACCGGTAATGGATACAAAAACAAAGGAGATGAACAACAGTCCCAGTGAGAGGTATTTAAGATTTGTGTTATCCTTGTTTATATAAACAATCACGATCCGGAAAAGGGTGGCAATGATGATGGAAATCAATGTGAAAGTTGCATATAATTCATGCTTTTCGCGCATGATGCCCGCTTCGCCCTCCATCGGGCTGGTAAAAAAGTAACCGGAACCAAAAGCGAAGATGGCGCCCGCCATGCCAATAATTTCAAGCCAGTAGCCAGCTTTGGGCAACCAGACTTCCTTTTTTAAGAAATGCGAGAGCAAATCGAATAAAAAGCCAACAGCGATAATGGCAATGGGAAAATGAACCAGCATCGGGTGGAAATGACTTGAGTTAAACATGATTGTTTAGTTTTTAACAAAAGTACGATAAAAGTAATTTATCAACAACACTATTTCGGAGGCGATTTTAAAATAATTTTACAATCCCGTTCCACATGATTAATATTTCCCTTATCCATGGTTGATTTCATTCATTTACACCTACATACACAATATTCAATTCTTGATGGGGCTTGCCGTATCAAAGAAATGGTTGGCAAAGCAGTTGAACTTGGCATGAAAGGCGTGGCCGTGACGGATCATGGGAATTTATTCGGCATGATGGAATTTGCTGAAGAAGCCTCCAAACAGAAAGGATTCAAACCGATTTTTGGCTGTGAAACGTATGTTGCTCACCGGAGCCGGTTTGAAAAAACTGAATTGACTGACAGGAAAGGAGATCACCTTATTTTATTGGCCAAAAATGAAATTGGTTACAAGAATCTGCTCAAACTGATCTCTTTTTCCTGGACCCAGGGTCACTATTATAAACCACGGATCGATAAGGAGTTATTGCAGCAACATCACGAAGGGCTGATCGCCTCATCTGCGTGCCTGGCAGGTGAAATTCCGAGGGCGATCCATGCGGGCAATGTGGCGAAAGCCGAACGGGTAATATTGGAATATAAGGCGATGTTTGGCGACGATTTCTACCTTGAACTGATGCGCCATCCGGCAACGGATCCGACTCGTGACGGGAGCGTATATCAGCGGCAAATGATTGTAGGAGATGAACTTGTAAGATTAGCCCGCAAACTGAATGTGAAATTATTGGCAACAAACGATGTCCATTTTTTAAATGAGATTGATGCCGAGGCGCATGACCGGCTGCTTTGTGTAAACACCGGCAAATTCATGGATGATGTTGACCGAATGCGTTATACCGGTCAGGAATGGTTCAAGTCGAAAGAGGAGATGAACAAGCTCTTTGCGGATGTTCCTGAAGCACTTGAGAACACAATTGAAGTGCTTGACAAAGTTGAATCATTCAGTTTGAAAAAAGACCCCATCATGCCCGATTTTCCGCTCCCGGAAGGTTTTTCTGATCCGGATGAATTCCTGCGGCATATCACGTATGAAGGAGCCGTTAAACGGTATCCGGCGCTAACTCCTGAAATCACGGAAAGAATTGAATTTGAATTGGCTACCATCAAGAAAATGGGGTTTCCCGGTTACTTCCTCATCGTTCAGGATTTTTTAAATGCTGCCCGGGATATGGGAGTCTCTGTGGGGCCGGGTCGCGGTTCTGCTGCGGGATCTGTTGTAGCCTATTGTATCCGCATCACAGATGTGGAACCCATGAGGTTTGACTTGCTGTTTGAACGGTTTTTAAACCCCGATCGTGTTTCAATGCCGGATATCGATATTGATTTCGATGAAGATGGCAGGGATCGTGTACTCAAGTGGGTCGTCAAAAAATATGGACAGGACAAGGTTGCCCAGGTAATTACCTTCGGAACGATGGCTGCCAAAGGAGCTATCCGTGATGTAGGGCGTGTTCAGCGGTTACCCCTGGATGAAGTGGGCCGGCTCACAAAACTGATCCCGAACAGACCTGGAATTACGCTTAAAACTGCCTATGAGGAGGTTCCGGAATTAAAAGCAGCCCGTTCCTCATCCAATAAGCAGATTGCTGAAACGCTTCGTTTTGCCGAAAGTCTTGAAGGCTCGGTACGTCAAACCGGCATCCATGCATGTGGTATTATCATCAGCCGCGATAACCTGATGGATCATATCCCAATCACAATTTCCAAGGAATCGGATTTGTTTGTCACCCAGTTTGATGGCCAGTTTATTGAAAAGGTTGGCATGCTTAAGATGGATTTCCTCGGGCTTAAGACCCTCTCCATCATCAAGGACACTGTTCAAAACATACGCGAATCACATGGCATTGAAGTGGATCCTGAAAGTTTGGAATTCAACGATGCTCCTACATTCGAGCTTTTCAGCCTGGGAAAAACGACCGGCATCTTCCAGTTCGAATCCGACGGGATGAAAAAATATCTGAGGGACCTGAAACCGAATAAAATTGAGGACCTCATCGCCATGAATGCGCTTTACCGGCCTGGTCCGATGGATTATATCCCCAGCTTCATCGCCCGTAAACACGGAAGGGAAAAAATCGCCTATGATATTCCTGTGATGGATAAGTATCTTCAGGATACATATGGGGTTACGGTATATCAGGAACAGGTGATGCTCCTGTCGCAGGAGCTGGCCGGATTCACCAAGGGACAAGCCGACTCGCTTCGCAAAGCCATGGGAAAAAAGATCGAGGCCATGATGGATGATCTGAGACCAAAATTTTTCGACGGATGCAAACAAAATGGTCACGATCCGGCAGTTGTCACCAAAATATGGAAGGACTGGGAAGCATTTGCCAATTATGCTTTCAATAAGTCACATTCAGCATGTTATGCATATCTGGCTTACCGCGAAGGGTATCTGAAGGCGCACTTTCCGGCTGAATTTATGGCGGCTGTACTCAGTCGTAACCTGACCGAATTGAAGGAAATCACACTTTTCCTCGATGAATGCAAACGGATGCACATCCCGGTTTTAGGCCCCGATGTAAATGAAAGTTCCACCGCCTTTGTAGCGAATAAAAAAGGGGAGATCAGATTTGGAATGGCAGGGATTAAAAATGTCGGAGAGGCTGCGGTAAAAAGCATTGTGGATGAACGTATTACAAATGGTCCCTACTCAAGCATTTTTGACATGACCCGACGGATCAATTCTCACATGGTCAATAAAAGGTGTATGGAATCGCTGGCTAAAGCAGGCGCCTTTGATTGTTTTGAAAACACCCACCGCGCGCAGTATTTTTACCAGGAAAACAGCGATGACCTGATTTTTCTCGAAAAGATAATCCGGCATGCCACCGATTACCATGCTAGAAAGGATTCCATCCAGCAATCCCTGTTCGGAGAGGCTGAAGAATTTCATTTTAAGGAAATTACATTGCCGGAGTGCCGCCCATGGTCAAAATTGGAGCAACTCAAGTTTGAGAAGGATGTAACGGGGTTTTATATGAGCGGGCATCCGCTTGACGACTACCAGTTTGAAATGGACCAATTCTGCAACAAAACCATCGAGGACCTTAAGCAGGATTTAAAGCCATTGAAGGGCAAGGAGATCACCTTTGCAGGGATTGTGATAGAGGCGAATCACAAAATCGGAAAGACGGGGAAGCCGTATGGGTCGTTTGTTGTTGAAGACTATTTCAACTTCATCTCACTTACCATGTTTTCTGAGGAATACCTGAAATGGAAACATATGCTCGAAGAAGGACAGTACGTTTTTCTCAAAGCGCGCATCGAATCAAGGTTCGACAGCCCTGATCAGATGACCATCCGCATCAATCAGGTTATTCTGCTTTCCGAGGTCATGGAGAAATTTACAAAGGTCCTTTCACTTACCATCATCCTCAATGAACTGATGGCAGATACCATCTATAAATTGCATCAGGCGGCCTCAAAGTCGAAAGGGAAATGCCAGATGCGCATCAGGGTTCATGATCCGGAAGAAAACATCACCATCGATCTGCCATCAAAAAAATACAAGGTAAACCCCAAAGAGATGATCAGGGCTCTGACTGAGATGCCCGAAATCCAAATCCGTGTTTTCGGCGAATCCTAGATGTTACTCTGTTACTCTGTTACTCTGTTACTTTGTTACTTTGTTCTTTGTTACCTTATCCCCCCTCTAATCTGAAAGGTTTTTTGTAATTTAGCAACCTGAATAAAAACTCACCTGTAAAAATAATTTTCTATGTTCGAAACATTGACAGATTCAAATTTTGATGAAAAAGTTGTAAAAAGCGATAAGCTCGCAGTTGTTGACTTGTCGGCCGAATGGTGCGGCCCATGCCGCATGGTATCACCGATCATTCACGAACTGGCTGCTGAATACGAAGGCCGTATTGTGGCCGGCGAACTCAATGTGGATGACAATCCAGCTGTCACAGCGCTTTATAAAGTGAGGAACATTCCTACCGTTCTTTTTATCAAAGGCGGCCAGGTTGTTGATAAACAGGTAGGTGCGGTTCCGAAGGCATCGTACAAGGCGTTGATTGAGAAGTATCTGTAGAAATGGGGTAACAGAGTTACAGAGTGACAGAGTAACAGAGTAACAGAGTAATGGAGTGACAAAGTAACAGGGTAACAGGGTGATAAGGCAAGATGAATTCTAATATTGAGCAAAGCAGGCTGGAGCAATTTTCCTCCCTTGAATTTCTTGCCCGGCAGGTTGTTGAAGGATTTATCACCGGTTTGCATAAAAGCCCGTTCCATGGCTTCAGTGTCGAGTTTGCAGAGCACCGGTTATACAATGACGGTGAATCGATTCGTTCGATCGACTGGAAGCTTTATGGTCGTACCGACCGGCTCTATACCAAGCGTTATGAAGAGGAGACCAACCTGCGCTGCCAGGTGTTCATTGACAATTCATCATCCATGTACTATCCGGTGCTGGCCAAACCTGATATTGACCATCCCAATAAAATAACTTTTTCGGTATATGTTGCTGCAGCCTTGATATATCTTTTCAGGAAACAGCGGGACGCCGCCGGAATCAGCGTTTTTTCGGATAGTGTGGAATTGCATACCCAGACAAAATCCAACCCTGTGCATCACCGCTACCTATATGCCGAGTTGGAAAAACTGCTGATTCCAAGGTCGCCGGATGAACATAAAGGAACCAATGTGGCCCGTGCCATTCATGAACTCGCTGAACGGATTCACAAACGCTCGCTGGTGATCGTTTTCAGCGATATGTTTGATAAATCTGCTCAACCTGAAGAGTTGTTCTCGGCTTTACAGCATCTGAAGCACAATAAGCACGAAGTAATCCTGTTTCATGTGGTTGACAAAAGCAAGGAACTTGATTTTGATTTTGAGGATCGCCCCTACAAATTTATAGATATTGAGACCGGTGAACAATTACGCGTTCATCCGTCGAAACTCAGGGAGAAGTATGTGGAATCTCTGGCCAGGTTCAGAAACGAACTGAAACTCCGGTGCGGACAATATCACATCGATCTGCTTGAAGCGGACATCAATGCTGGCTTTGAGCAGGTGCTGCTCCCGTACCTTGTCAAGCGGAGCAAGCTTTTTTGACCTTCCCTTATTTTTACTAATTTCGCCGGTTCTCAATTTCACCATTTCACATTTAAGATAAACTATTCAGCATGATTACTGAAATTGCCTCCAAATACGATTCTTCCGGTGTAGAAGATAAATGGTATGAATACTGGATGAAACAAGGTTTTTTCCACTCCGTTCCCGACCAGCGGGAACCTTACTGCATCGTGATTCCTCCCCCGAATGTTACAGGCGTACTCCACATGGGGCACATGCTCAACAATACCATCCAGGATATCCTGGTCAGGCGTGCCCGGATGATGGGAAAAAACGCCTGCTGGGTTCCCGGAACCGACCACGCATCCATTGCTACCGAAGCAAAAGTTGTTGCAAAACTCAAAGAAGAGGGAATCGACAAAGCCAATCTCTCCCGTGAGCAATTTCTCGGGCATGCCTGGGAATGGAAAACGAAACACGGTGGGATCATCCTGGATCAGTTAAAAAAGCTGGGAGCTTCCTGCGACTGGGAACGTACTTGTTTTACCATGGATGAAGCCTTGTATGAATCGGTCATTGATGTATTCATCGACCTTTATAACAAGGGTCTGATCTACCGTGGAATCAGGATGGTGAATTGGGACCCGAAGGCACTCACTGCAGTTTCGGATGAAGAGGTGAACCATAAGGAGGTCAATTCGAAATTGTATTTCGTCCGCTACAGGGTTGAAGGCACTCCTGATGAGTGGGTAACCATTGCCACAACACGCCCGGAAACGATTCTCGGAGATACAGCCATCTGCGTCCATCCGGAAGATGAGCGTTATCAGCACCTTCTTGGAAAACGGATACTCGTTCCGCTGATCAGCCGTTCGATTCCCATCATATACGATGAGTATGTTGACAGGGAATTTGGTACCGGCGCCCTGAAGGTAACCCCGGCCCATGATATCAACGATTATAATCTCGGGCTTAAATATAAGCTTGAAGTCATCGATACCTTCAACCCGAACGGAACGATGAGCGAAGCCGCCCGCTTGTTTGTAGGGGAAGACCGCTTCGTCGTACGCAAAAAAATAACCGAGGAACTTAAAAACAATGGCCACATTGTAAAAATTGAAGATTATACCAACAAAGTCGGTTATTCCGAGCGTACGGATGAAGTGATCGAACCTCGCATCTCGGTGCAATGGTTCATGAAAATGAAAGAACTTGCCAAACCGGCGCTTGACCTGGTCGAGGATGATACAATCCTTTTTCACCCTTCCAAGTATAAAAATATGTACCGCCACTGGATGGCCAACGTCACCGACTGGTGCATTTCCCGTCAGCTGTGGTGGGGTCAGCGGATTCCGGCCTTCTACCTTCCTGATGGAACGTTTGTTGTGGCCAGATCCAGGGAGGAAGCCCTTGCTATAGCAAATTTAAATTGCAAGGATCAAGATTCAAAATTCAAATTAACGGATCTGAAACAGGATGAAGATGTGTTGGATACCTGGTTTTCCAGTTGGTTGTGGCCAATTTCGGTTTTTGATGGCATTCGGAAACCTGATAATCCTGATATTCAATATTATTATCCGACGAATGATCTGATTACCGCACCGGAAATCATCTTTTTCTGGGTGGCCAGAATGATCATGGCCGGGTGGGAATACCGCAAGGCAATCCCGTTTAAAAATGTTTATTTCACAGGGATCGTGCGTGACAAGCAGGGACGCAAGATGTCGAAATCGCTTGGCAATTCGCCTGAGCCGCTTGACCTGATCAGGCTGAATGGCGCCGATGCCGTGCGTGTCGGTATGTTGCTCTGTTCTCCTGCCGGAAACGATTTGCTTTATGATGATGCCCTGATCGAGCAAGGCCGTAATTTCTGCAATAAATTATGGAATGCCATGCGGCTCGTTAAAGGCTGGCCGGTAGATGATTCCATGGCTCAACCGGATGTGAACAAAGTATCGGTTGAATGGTTCGATGCGGCATTCAATGCTTCTTTGCAGAATATCAATGCATTGTATGATGATTATCGGTTATCCGAGGCGTTGATGGCTGCCTATAAACTCGTTTGGGACGATTTCTGCTCCTGGTTCCTTGAGATGATCAAACCGGCATACCAGCACCCCATCGACCGCCCTACTCTGGAGGCTGCCATCGGGTTTTTTGAGAAACTTATAAAAGTGCTGCATCCATTCATGCCCTTTATCACCGAAGAAATATGGCAGATACTGGAGGAACGGAAAACCGGGGAATCCATTATGATAAGTAGTCAGCCTCTGCCAAAAGATTATGATCAGGGGCTGATCGATAAGTTCGGTTACGCCGAAGAGGTGATCATGGCCATACGCAATGCACGTAAAGAAAAAAATATTCCTCAGAAAGAGGCCATCCGGTTGTTCATCCGCAAAAATAACAATGAAGCGCCGGATATAACCTACGACAGTCTTGTAGGAAAGCTTGCAACATCAGTGAGCTTGGCTATGTCGAAGAAAAAGTGGATGGCTGCATTTCATTTGTAACAGGTTCCACCGAGTTTTTTATTCCGTTAACCGGGAAAATAGATGTTGCTGAGGAGCTGAAAAAACTGCAGGAGGAATTGGCATACACAACCGGTTTTCTCGGAAAAGTCATGCAAAAACTAAACAATGCCAGTTTCGTAAACAATGCGC
Organism: Bacteroidota bacterium; assembly: GCA_026391845.1. Taxonomy (GTDB): domain Bacteria; phylum Bacteroidota; class Bacteroidia; order Bacteroidales; family FEN-979; genus CAIVAT01. The sequence goes on from JAPLDG010000210.1 coordinate 14,248, forward strand.
CTGCTTCAGTAGTTGACTCCGAGCGGAAAAAGCAGGATGATGCAGCAGCCAGGATCAGGGTGCTGGAAGAACAGATCAGAGGCCTAATCAGATAAAAATGAAAAACATAGATAGAAGCAAACCCGTAATGGTTACCGGTGCTACCGGATATGTAGCCGGCTGGCTCATTAAAAAGCTGCTGGAAGAGGGAATCACGGTGCATGCCACCGTTCGGAATCCCGAAAACAAAGAATCGCTTAAATACCTGGATGCCCTGGCCGTGAAAGCAAAGGGTAATATCCGTTATTTTAAAGCAGATTTGCTGACAGAAGGCGCTTTCGATGAGCCGGCTAAAGGATGTGAGCTGGTATTTCATACGGCCTCCCCATTTACAAGCAAAATCAAAGATCCCCAGAAGGATCTTGTTGACCCGGCGCTGATTGGAACAAAAAATGTTCTGGGGTCTGTAAATCGCACATCATCGGTAAAACGTGTGGTATTAACCAGCAGTTGTGCCGCCATTATTGGCGATGCGAAGGATTGCCTGGGGTATCCCAACGGCATTGCCACCGAAGCACAATGGAATGTTACTTCCACGGTTGATCATCAGGCATACTCATACTCAAAAACTGTAGCGGAAAAAGCTGCATGGGAAATAAGCAAGGCACAAAACCGCTGGGATCTGGTTGTGATCAATCCATCCTTCGTCATTGGTCCCGGGATAAATCCGGATGCCACCTCAGAAAGTTTTAACCTTGTCAGGCAGCTGGGCGATGGCTCCATGAAATCGGGTGTTCCATCTTTTTACATCGGCGTGGTGGATGTGAGGGATTTGGCTGAGGCCCATTTTCTGGCCGGGTTTACTCCGGAAGCAAATGGAAGGCATATCATTTCGGCCGAAAACACCGACTTCATGACACTGGCGGCTTTCCTGCAAAAGAAGTTTGGAGACGCTTATCCTTTCCCCAAAAAGGTTCTGCCTAAAATACTTATCTGGCTTATTGCACCGGCGGCAGGTTTCAAGCGTAAAATGATCTGGCTGAATGTGGGGTATCCGTGGCTGGTCAATAACGCTAAAAGTATCAGAGAACTGGGAATGCACTACCGGCCGATTGAAAAGTCAATTGTCGATTTTTTTCAGCAGATGATTGATAACAAGGTGTTCAAGACTGGGAAAAGGTGAGATTTTTGAAAAATTTGGCCGTTTTCTGTATTACCTTTGTTCAAAATCCGGATTAAGCATGATAACTAAATCCGTAAAGAAAAATGAAAACAACTCAGAAAATTATCGTGCTTTTCCTGCTGGTAACGCCAATCTTTGGCAAAGCAGAAACAAAGGAAATTCCATTTACTTTAGACGACCGTGACCGGATCATCCGGACAGAGCAAAAGATTGAATCGGTAAAAACTGAAATGAATGCCAGGTTCGAAGCTGTGGATAAACAATTTACCGGCTTTCGTTCGGAAATAAATGCCCGTTTTGATCAGCTCTTTAACTTTCTGTGGGCATTTATTGGTATTTTCACCGCCATGATGGTCAGTGTGTTTGGCTTTGCATTCTGGGATCGTAAACTCTCTCTGGCTCCAATGAAGCGGGATAATCTGAGAACCCTCAATGCTCTTCGCGACTTTGCTGAACATCAGCCAAAACTAAGGGAAATTCTTAAAAATGCAGGGTTGATGTAACCCCACCCTAAATCCCTCCCCAAAAAGGGAGGGACTTATTTCCCCTTCCCTTGGTGGGGAAGGGGTCAGGGGGATGGGGTCTTAAAAACCGTTTTTTGTTGATGGCAGATCATTTGCGCAACATCCCTCGCCGATTTTATAGCTACCGGCAACCCACCCCCCGGAATGGTCCAATGACCGATCAGGTAAAAGTCTTTCAATCCGGGCAGTTCGGTTTTGACCGGTGATTGCGCGATCATGTTTTTTCCGGGAAGCCATCCCTGCACACTTCCTTTCCAGTTGTTGGTATATCGTTGAAATGTGGCAGGCGTTGCAATGTCAACCTCTTCGATTTTTTCCTTCAGCCCATGGAATTTCTCATCCGCTGCATCGATCATCAATCGGGCAAAGTTATTTTTTTCAGACTCGTATTTTGACTGATCCGAATGCCGGAGATCAATCCAATAGTCAGCATACCGGGTATAATAACTGATGGAGATCACGGTTTTTCCTTCGGGGGCGGAGGTCGGATCGTAATTATTGATGTGTACCTCCATGCGTTCATATTTGCTGCCATCAGGAGATATCAATGGCTGCGGTAGCGGGAAACGCAGAAAATGCGGTTTGTCGGGGAAGGTTGCGGCAACGCCAAGGGATACCATGAAAACCGAATAATAGACCTTCAGTTTTTCCTGGCTTTGAAGTTCCAGGATGGTTTGATTCACATAATGACCTTCCAGCGCTTTGAAAATTGTAAAGTTCCAATCGGCTGCAGAAACCGTGATACCGGAAGGAATAATTTCCCCTGTTGAAAGTAGTACTCCCTTCGCATGGTTATTCTCCACAACGATTTTTTTGACATCAGATTGATACCTGATCTTTCCACCCAGTTCAATATATTTTTTCTCAATATGTCCGACAAAGTCAATAGATCCACCGATCGGGTAGCCGGTTCCATTCAGGTCATTGAAAGCAAGGGGCATGGTGAGGATAAGCAGCGGCATTTCATCTCCATCAAAGAGCAGCCTGAAGGCCTCTTTCAGAAACGGATTTTTTAATTTTTCCGCAAAAGTAAAATTGGTTTCCCGTTTCACCTGGTTCAGGAAAATGAGCAGGGGCAGGTATTTGATATACCTGATTTTACGATACCATGGAAGCAGTTCCGGAACCGACTTGATCAAGGGTGGAATCTCATACGATTGCATTCTTCGTATGGTATGGATCAGTTGCCTGATAACACTTTCATCCTCAGGCGCAATGGATATCAAGTATTTTTCGAGCCGGGTGAGGTTTGTAAACAGATGAAACACCTTATCACCAAAGATATCGTAGTTATCCTTCACTTCGATCTCCATCCGCACGTCATGGTGAACAAACAGGATGGAATCCATGTCAATCAACTCAGACCATAGCTGATAAAACGGATTGCTCTTACCTGAGCCCAGCAACCATTGCATTCCGCTTTCAAATGTGTATCCGTTTCGTTTCCAGCTGGTGCAAAGTCCCCCGCATGTTGAATGACGTTCAAAAATCGTTGTTTCGAAACCATTCATCTGAAGGTAGCAGCCTGCAGATAATCCCGCAACCCCGGCACCGATGATGTTAATTTTCATGGCGTAAAGATAACCTTTCTTTACTATTGCCCTTCGATGGTAAGATGGCCATTCACCGTGAGCATAATCCCCGGGTTTACGGTGAGCGTTGCTCCGGTTTGAATCAGGATATTGTTGCAGCTGAAACCCTGGACCATAACTACCGGCATGTTTGACGCTGTAATGGGTATGATCAGAACATTCTGAGCGCCAGGAACTCCAACCGGACTCCAGGGATGTTATTTTTAGTTATGGTGTCAACCAATCCCCGCTTTGATATTTATCGTACCTTTGCAAACCATTTCAAACACCCAATTTAATTTTTCAACATGCAGGATATCAGAAATATCGCTATTATTGCCCACGTCGACCACGGAAAAACAACCCTGGTTGACCGGATTTTACACCAGGTTCACATGTTTCGCGACAACCAGGAGATGGGTGATCTCATCCTCGATTCAAATGACCTGGAACGTGAACGTGGCATCACGATTTTGTCAAAGAATGTTTCAGTCAGATATAAAGGAGTTAAAATCAACATCATCGACACACCTGGCCACAGCGATTTTGGCGGTGAGGTCGAGCGGGTTCTCAACATGGCCGATGGCGTGCTGATCCTCGTTGATGCCTTCGAGGGCCCCATGCCCCAAACCCGGTTTGTGCTGCAGAAAGCGCTGGAACTGGGTAAGAAACCCATCGTTGTGATCAACAAGGTGGATAAGCCAAACTGCTCCCCGGATGAAGTGCACGAGGCGATGTTCGACCTCATGTTCAGCCTCGATGCGAGTGAAGACCAGCTGAATTTTCCAACGGTATATGGTTCTTCAAAACATGGCTGGATGTCGGGCGATTGGCGCAATGAGACCACCGATGTCAGCTACCTGCTGGATCAGATCATTGAACATATTCCTGCTCCCCTGCAGTTACCTGGAACGCTACAGGTGCAGATCAGCTCGCTCGACTATTCCTCCTATGTTGGCAGGATTGCGGTAGGCCGTATCACACGAGGCTCCGTGAAGGCAGGTATGCCTATCTCCCTGGTCAAGAACGACCGGACGGTTATCAAATCGGTTGTCAAGGAGTTGTACCTCTTCGAGGGGCTTAGCAAAGAAAAGGTGAAATTTGAGGTGAGTGCCGGCGAGATATGTGCCATTCTTGGCCCGGAAAATTTCGACATTGGCGATACCATCGCTGATTTTGAGAATCCGGAAGGAATGTCGCCCATCAGTGTGGATGAACCCACCATGAGCATGTTGTTCACCATCAATAACTCTCCGTTTGCCGGCAAGGAAGGTACCTTTGTTACCTCCCGGCATATCCGGGAACGGTTATTCAAGGAGACGGAAAAAAACCTGGCATTGAGAGTGGAAGAGATGGATTCTCCCGATCGTTTTCAGGTATTTGGCCGTGGAATCCTTCACCTGGCAATCCTCGTGGAGACGATGCGTCGCGAAGGTTACGAATTTCAGCTTGGCCAGCCACAAATTTTAACCAAAGAAATTGACGGTCAGAAGTGCGAACCGGTTGAATTGCTGAAAGTCCAGGTTCCTGAAGCCTTTGCAGGCAAAGTCATCGAACTTGTCAGCCGCCGCCGTGGCGATATGACACACATGGAGCACAAACGCGAACGGGTTATCCTGGAGTTTGATATTCCTGCCCGCGGCCTGATCGGATTGCGAAATCCTGTACTTACCGCAACCGAGGGCGAAGCTGTGATGGCGCACCGTTTTAAAGCATATCAGCCATGGAAAGGTGATCTTCCGGGGCGTAATAACGGTTCTCTTATTTCCATGTACACAGGACTGGCAATTACCTACGCCATTGATAAATTACAGGATCGTGGCAAGTTTTTTATCGAGCCTTTTGAAGACGTGTACAATGGCCAGGTGATTGGTGAGAGCACGAGGAGTGACGATATCGTGATCAATGTGAACAAGACCAAAAAACTTTCCAACGTCCGGGCATCGGGCTCCGATGACAAAGCGGTCATTTACCCGGCCACGAAATTTTCACTCGAAGAGGCCATGGAGTATATCAAAGGTGATGAATACGTGGAAGTTACACCGAAGTCAATTCGCCTGCGGAAGATTTTACTGGATGAGATCGACCGGAAACGGAGCAGTAAACAGGTTTCGGGATAGCTTCATAAACCAGTTCAGCAATATCTTTTACGACCACCGGGGATTGCTTTTCCAATGTTTTTTTACACAGCGGACAAGCCGTTGCAAGGATATCCGGTTTGTTCTTCAGCAGGATATCCAAGGCGCCGGCTGTCATCGTATTGCGTTGATCCTGTGAAGCTTCAAAGATACCCAGACTACCTCCGCAACACATGGCATTGTTTGCCTCCTGCCCTGAAGGGATAAGATTTGCAATTTTCGAGATTAGTTCACGTGGAGCTTCGTACACCCTTGAGCCTCTTCCGAGGTCACAGGGGTCATGGTATGTAACTTTATTGAAATGTTCCTGCAAAGGGATTTTTCCGGTTTTCACCAGGTCGAGGATAAACTGGGTATGATGCTGAATCCGGATGGGCAGGTTGTACTCTTCCCGGAAAACCCGGTAACAGATCGGGCAGGAGGTGACTAGGATTTTTGCCCTGCTGTTACGGATCATCTGTTTGTTACATTCGATCAGGTCGTGTGCCTGACGGTCTTTTCCGGCGATCATCAGCGGCCGTCCACAACAAACACTTCGGTCTTCATCCAGATGGTAAAATGAAACCCCGGCATGCTGCATGATCCCTTTCATGGCCCGGATGATGGATGGGGTAAGATGCGACATGCAACCGGCAAAGTAAACCACTTCAACCTGACCGATTGCCGGGTATCCGGAGGGAAGGAATGAAAAATCCGAAGCCTGCCCCGAAACCAATTCCCGTCGCTTGATCAGACGCAACGAATCAGCGCTGATGCCGACGGGGCAGACCTCCTGACAGCGGCCGCAAACAAGACACTTTCGGGAAATTTCTTCAGGAACATATTTTTCACGCACGCCACGGATGAAATAGACCGCCTGTGAATCATGGATGCCGGCATCGTTCATCTGGCATACATCGATGCAAACGCCACATCTCGAACAGGCCTGAACTTCAACGTCTGAGAAACTCGAATACCATTTCCGCGGCTGGATTCCGAAATGGCGAAAAAAAATCAGCAAAACCTCTGTAGGAATGTGCATGTAGCGGGAGTAGGGGAGTGTTATGAAAAAGATTCCCAATACCAGTGAATATCCCCACCACAGAGAGTAGGCCATGGCATCATCGGGTAAAGGCAATATCCAAACCAGAAAATCACCAATTGGTTGTGTCAAAAAACCACCTCCGCTGCCATAATAGCCAGCGGTGAAACTTTCGGCCAGGAGCCTCATCGGGAAAATGAGCCAGAGGCAGACAAGAGAAACAAAATCGGTTAATTGGAATTCAGTGGTTCGTTTCATTCCAAACCACCTGGATTTTTGCCGTTTTATCAGAGCAAGCGCCAGTCCGCTTAAAACGAAAAGCAGCAGAAAATCCATCAGGAACCGGAAAAATCCAGGCACAGAAAAAACCTCAAAGAAAATGACCAGTTTGTCGTGAATGAAGAATTTTAAAAAAATCGGATAATACGGCGCATTCAGATGAGTTCCGCTGTAAAAACGACTTTCGATATTGCCAAAGACAATCAGCAGGAACCACCCCAATGCAAAACTCATATGCATGTAACCGAGCAGCGGACTGCGTTTCCACATGCGCCGGTGTAAGAGCCCTTCCATAACGACCTCCCTGAGCGCAGATAACAACTGCCCCGGGTGACGGATTCCGGTCATGAACCTGACTTTATCAATGGCTGGCAATGCCTTGATCCAGCGGTACCAGCTTTTCCCGATCGCAAGCATCATGTAGATCAGCCCGAGAAAGAAAGGCAGTACAAAGAGGTTAAAATTGATCATCCCAAATGCTCGATGGCCCGGTTAAGAGTTAAAATGACATTGCGGAGGTTCACGCCCCGTGGACAAACCAACTGGCATTTGCCGCAAAACATGCACTTCTGAAGCTCCTTTTTGATCTTTTTCGTCTCGCCACGCCTGATAAACGTATGAACCCGGCGGATGTTAAAATCGGCAAAGTGCCCGGTTGAACATGTCGCTGTGCAACTTCCACAGCCGATACAAAGGTTGACAGAAGGTTCATGTTCCATCAGATAATCAGCGATGCGCTTGTCGTTGCGGTCGAAGTCGATGGATTCGTCACGAAGAATGCTATATCCGAAATTTATTGACATAATACCTTTTTATACTTCAGGGTGGGGTCAGGAAAGTCCTCACCTGCATCGCAGTCGCTCTTGCATCAGCAATGGTGTTTACAATGCAGGCCGGGCCTTTTACCGCACCGGTAAGAAACACACCCGGGATGGTGGTACTGTTATCCTGAAGATGCTCGTCAGAAGATAGTAAGAATCCATCAGGACCGGATTTCAGTCCGAGCATGGCTGCAATTTTTCGTGTTTCGGGGGAGGGCACAAATCCAACGAGCAGAATCATCAGGTCAACAGCCATTTTAAGCGGGCGGCCTGTCAGGGTATCTTCTGTTTTCAGAACCAATGAATGATCAGGGTTTTCGGCACATTCCGACAGGCGGCCACGGATAAAACTGACACCCCATTTCTGCTGTGCTTCATAATATAATTCCTCAAAATTCCGGTCGTACATCCGAAGGTCCATGTAAAACGAAAAAACCTCACAGTCAGGCAGCATTTCCCTGATCTCAATGGCTCAACAAACTTTCGAACAGTAAAGGTTGCCGACTTTTTCATCGCGTGAACCCACACAATGAATGAGCCCGATCCGTTTGGGTGTCATGCCTGCATGGGTGGTAATTTTTTTGCCCGATTTAAACATGAATTCCAGCTCGGCAGAGGTGATTACGTTGTCATAAATGCCGTATCCATATTCCTCTTTTTTGTGGGCGTCGAAAAGTTCAAACCCGGTTGCAAGTACCATACTGTCAGCAGTCAGCGATTCGCTGTTGCCAAGATGCAGGGTAAAAGCGCCATTGTTGCGGCCGATCGAAGTCACCTCAATTCCGCAGCGCACATCCACCCCTGTTCGAAGGTTTTTTTCCATGAAGTCGATCACTTCCCTCCCCGGCCGCCGGCTTGGGAATAAGCGGTCCCATTTACCAACATGTCCTCCCACTTGTGCTTCCTTCTCCAATAAAACCACCTCCAGTCCCAATTCCGAGAGCGCTCCGGCAGCGGTCATGCCGCCAATGCCACCTCCGATCACGACCACCTTGTTATTCATGCTGATAAAATTTAAGATTCGAAGGGGCTTTGGGCTGTCCCATCGTTTGACCATCAAGGGTGAGGAATTTTCGCCGGGAGTCATATGGAATACCGATTTTATCAAGCAAAGGCTCTATCGGAACCTGGTGAACCTGCAAGCCGAGATCCCAGGGATCGTAACCTAAAACCATTCCTGCGAGTTCCTCATAAGTCAAAACAGGAATTCCAAGTCCGTTTTCACCATAGGTCACACCTTCCATTTCGCTAAGCGCATATTGCCAGCGGTCGAGGAACATCGGGCACCCGGGGCAGTTGGTCAGGATAAAATCGGGTTTATAGGGCGCCATGGAATCAAATTTCTTTTTTGAACAGGCCAGTGAATAACCTCGGTTGGCCTGTACCAGGTATTGCCTGAACCCGAACCCGCAACAATGGCGGCGCTCGGGATAATCAATTACTTCACCACCCCAATCTTCTATCATACCGGCCAGCACGTAAGGATATTCAGCGCCCCCAACCCCTTTCCCGGGAAACATTTTGGCATAATGACAACCGATATGCTCCACCACCTGCAAAGGTTTTCCGGTTAACTTGTTTACCAGACGGTACTTGCTTCGGGCTGCAATCTCTCCCCTGAATTTAAAAAACACATCACTGGCATGCGATAGATTGGCAGGTTTGGTGAATGTCCGACCTGTTGCATTGATCAAATGTTGCCTCACGCGTGCTTCAACCTCCGGAAAATGATTCCATGTTTCGAGAATCTCAGAATACAAACCAAAGGATGTGATGCAGGAGGTTGTAAAATTCTCATAGCCCGCCTCTGTCATCAACGCAAATTGGCGGGCCACCATCGTCATCGTTGTTTCAAAAGGAACAACATCGCTGTGATACCCAATGCCTGAACAGGTCGTATGTGCTGCATTTTCATGAACATCCTTATCCAATTCCTCATGCATGATGCGCAGGAATGTTTTTTCTGATCCCGGGAAAAAATTTTGCCGCACACAACTTCGGACATAGAAAAACCGGTCGGTGGCGATCTCCTTTTGATACTCTTTCCAGATATTGCGTTTTCCGTCAATGTTCATTCGTCCTTCGTGTGGTTTATTTGATTGGTAGTATAAATGTGACGGAAATAATCACTGTCGCACCCGTTATCAAGGCTGATTCCCATCTCTTTGGCTTTAATGCGTGAGAATTCCTCAATCTGCCGGTAGCGTTCGGTGCCGCCTGTTTCATCAAAAATTCTTTGTACTTCATCCAGATCCTCCTGTGGGATTTTGCGTAGGATCCCGGGTCCGGTTTTCCGATAGTTTGCTCCCAACCGGTGCATCACTGCTTCCATGTTTGCATGCTCCCATTCCCAAATGGGGCCTTGTTCAGGGTGCATCTCAGGTAAAATTTCCGAGGGATACAGGCAATAGCCGTATTTTAATATCCAATCACCCACCGTCCGTTTTATGGCAAGTTGCTGGCGGCCCTTTTCCGATTCTACAAAATATCCCAATTCCTGTGATACCGAGCGAAGCACTGTGATTAGCAACCCGGGTGCATTGCCACGAGGGCATCGGGTGACGCATGACATGCATTCGCCACAGTACCAGATTGTTTCACTTTTCATCAAGGATGTGATCTGCTCATCATCACGGGTTTGAAGGATATCAACAATCTGCCGGGGCTGATAATTGTAGAATTCGGCTGCCGGACAAATGGCCGTACAGGTTCCGCAATTTAAACAGGCTTTAAGTCCTTCAGTGAAGCGTACATCTTCGGCGAGTTTATCGTAGAGTTTTCCCATGGGTGTTCAAAGGTATAAAAAAATGTGTTGAGGTTACTTACCTGCCGTTTTCAGAACAAAGTCAATGCCTTCGACGATATCACCCTGCTCAGATGCACGAATAGTGAACTCTCTTTGCGGTGGATCAACCGTGTAATTCAAATTTTTCAATTGCTCAGCGTCAATGCGGGCAAAATATTCGCCCGCTGCAAGTCCCATATAATCAATATATCCATCTGATTCGGAGAGTGTTTCCGCAATCGCGTTATTGTTGTTTTTTTGATAAAACTTCACCAGTATCCTGCCCACTCCTTTCAATAAATCCCCTTTGCTCAGATAGGCCATCCCACTCACCTCCCCAACAACAATGATCGGAACATCAACACGTTTAAACTGGTTTGGATCAATTAATATCTGGTAAAGTCTCTTTCTAAAGCGCCATGCAATATTTTCCAGATCGGCATTATCAAAACTTACATAATAACTGATAAACGCATTCAGATCCGGAACGCGAACGATTGAATCTTTTTTACTGAAAAACGCATTACCACCCATCACTCTTACGGCAGTTAATTTCATCATGCGTTCACCGTGATCAAAAACGCCATTGTTATTCAAATCAAGGAATGGATAAAGCGCTATTCCACCTTTACTGACGGATGAATTATTGTTCAGGTAGGTGTAATAGTTCCCTGCCCCGAACGCAATACTGCCCTGAGCGCTCTCTGAAATATTAATATTGCCTCTGCTCAAAGAAGCTGAAACGTTGGTCTTGGCAAAAGAAAAATCATATTTGAAGTTTAACGTTAACGTATTTGTACTGAACACTGTATTCCGTTCGTACGAAACTGATATGTTTCCCTGCATGATTCTTTTTTCAATTTCTGCTTTTGTGGTCATAAAATTTCCCTCACTGATATTATATTGAGCCGATGAGCGAATAATATATCCGTTTTTAAATCTGTACGAGAGGGCTAAGTCATAGGTGACATATGGTGTTTTCATATCAATCCAGGTGAGCTGAGTGGAGGTATTGGCGCTGAATTGATTATAATAAAGCGAAATCGTTGCATATCCCTGGTTATAATAAAAATCCTTGTATACAAGTTGCTGGTAATCAATTTTTACATATCCGTTCAGCTTTTTCATCCGGAATGGAACCGATAGCCGTGCTTTTCTCTCTTCGTTGGCATCGAAACGTGTAGCGAGTTGCCCATGAACATAATTGGCATAATAAATTTCTAAAAGTGCATCTTTCCAGAAATATAGTGCCATTAAACCTGTTGTTCTCACCCCATAAGCATATTCTCCGTTTAATGTCAATTTACTGAATGGCTGCAATGTAAACTTTACATATGGAATAAATGGGGTGCCGGAGATGGAAGAGAGATATTCCATCCCTCCGCCAACGGTTAAAAAACGGTTAATACCGTAATTCAATTCTGCTTTTCCGAAACGACTTGAACTGCTGTCTTGTAAAATACCGGCAGACAAACCATATTCAAGTTCGTTAACGGGCATAACCGTATAGGGCACATTGATGGTGCGTTGTTCAATGCGTTCTTCACCCATCGGACCGAAAAATTTTAATTTCAGGATGGTGTTGCCATATACAATCGGTACCTTAAACACATATAAACCCGAGGCATCAGCCGTAGTATAATCCACCAAAACGTCGTTGATATAAAGTTCTACAGTCCAGTTGGGTTCCGTATAGGCATTTATCGGATAATACCCTGTTGCCTTTCTCACCGTGGTTGATGCATTTCTGACAACAGCGCCAATGACTGGAGAATTAATGAATGCGATGGATTGAACAGCTATATTTCCAACTTGTGCCTGTTTGACAAACCTCTTGTTATTGTCAACCCACCGCCAGAGATATTGAAACTGACGATTGGTGAATTTTTGCTGATTGTAGTAATCCACAGAAATGTCTGCTTCGCCATAAAAGAGCTCCGCTCCAACGGCCAATCTAAACCGATAATCCGTTGATTGGTACCATGTTTGTGCAGATGCTGCCGACCAATCCACCATCCCGAATTTGAATAAATGGTAGTCCCTTTTTACAACTGTGTCGGGGATTATCTCGTTTTTTATCTTTGACATGTTGTTGCGCATTTTTTCAACGCGTATCTGTTTGATGACTGGCAGCTCAAAGTTCGATTTCAGAATAATTGTCAGATTCCGGTAATTAAATGTCAATGTTATACCAAACGCCTCCGCAAACAATGATGACTCAAGGTATAGTGAGCCCGACTCCTTCACCAGCCCGTTTCGGCATTCTACAGTATTGTCGCCAACCTTGATTTTTCCGTTGTTAAAATCAACAAAATATGTCCGGCTTTCCAATTCAATAAATCCACCAAGGCTATCACCGTTTTTCCCGGTGATGCAGGCAATTTTTAGGGTTTTAAATAAATCCTCAATATTGACATAAAGCGAATCGTGATTGGAATATAATACATACGAGTAAAAACTGCCATAACCTTCGACGATTATCTGGACAGGGATTTCATCAAATTTGATTGTTGAACTTTTTCCATTGTCACCTGCAACATTCTGTGAAAAAGTGTTAAATTCAGGGGAAGCGATTATTATTGCAATTATGGTGAGGATTTTAAATAGATAGGAGAACCTGGCCTGCGCAATCAGCATACAGTATTTTTATAACGCAACCGATGTGTTTTTCTTCAAAACGGTGAATTAAAATTGGTTTTCATTGACCTATTCCTGGTTAAAGGTAATGAAGAAATTACCGGAATAAGTTCCCGGTGTGGCAGTACCTGGTATATGAAGGGTGCCCCCCACACGCAGGGGAGTGATGAAGTTGCAATCGTTGTTTGTTGCAAACATTGCGCTGTTACCTCCTCTTTCTGTCGGTCCAACCTCAAGAGAAAGCACCCCCCCGTCGCTGCCGCTCAATGTCGTCGAGGCAGAAAAAGTGATGATAACATTACGTCCCTGACAAAGTTTGATTTCAAAAATGGCAGGATGGGCCGCTGGCGTCATCGATAAAAGTGTGACGCTCCCGGTTGAGGTCCTGCTTCCGTCAAACCCCAGGATTACTGTTCCACCTGCTCCTCCTGTCAGACAAAACGTTCCGAAATGGAGGGCCTGTGTAGCGGTTACCGTTAGCGATCGCTGTGGCAGTGCAGGTTGAGCATAAGAAGTGCCGACACAGACAAACAACGCCATCACAAAAAAGAGCAGCATGAAAAAACTGATATTTGTGTTTCGTCCGTTCATACATGTTACATCGGAATTCTTCATTTGGAATTATTTAACCTCCATCTCTTCCTCTGAATACTTAAAGCGTTTCGTTTCGTTGAATCCTGTATATAGAACTTTCAATTTTCCGTTCTTCAGTGTTGTTCCGGGTGTTTTATTCAGTTTGATTGAGACATTCCGCTTGTTGATATTTGTATAAACGCCAACACCTTTTAACGTGCCGATTTCATAAGACTTGCCCTCAACAGGGATGTATTCTACGCTTATATCACCATAAACAGAAATATTTCCTGTTCTGTTTATGGTCAGGTTCAGGTATGGAATCGTATCTTGCCGGTTCTCTATTTTTAAGTTATTCAGTGAAGCGGCAACAGTTATGGTTCCGGTGCGGATGATAATCGGGATACTTAATCCGAATATGGGAATCAATTGTACTTTTAACTGCGTAGTATCTACTGTAGCTTTATCTAAGCCAAGCGGTTTGTTGTCTTTTTCTGCCCTGAAATATAGATGCGAGCGGTATTCACCCGATTGCATTTCCGGTTTGCGCCTGAACTGCAGCGAAATAACCTGGGGTTCTCTGGGGGCTAGTGTAACCCTTCTTGGGAAAATGCGCAGGTATGGTTCGGCAAACATTTGTCCTGAATCCGGTGTCTCTATTTGGGTGAAATTTCCATCCTCTTTCATGTTGTATTGGAGAAAGGAGATAGAATATATGGCTGTATCATTTCCGGTATTCACTAAATTGAGCTCCTCTTTTTGCTTATAGCCTTCAAAAACAACCCTGGTAGGGGTGATCAGCAAATCGCCCTGAGCGATCGATTGTAAATTAAATGCCAGAATAGATATCAGCAGGAAAAATAATTTTCTTTGCATGGTGCTTTTTTTAAGGAATGTAACATCTCTTTCAGTAAGGCAAATATACATTTTTTTAGGCTTTGTTACATTCCCTGCAAACATCATCATCTCCTTGCATGGCTGGGTATTGGATTGGGAAAATTAATACAAGAGGAAGGTCCAGAATCTGAACCTTCCTCGCCATGAGAAAACCAAACTTAATTATAATTTACTGCAATAAAAAATGTTCCTGCATAAACTCCATAGGGCTGCGCTTCGCCTACCTGCAAGGTTGCACCTACGGTGAAACTATCTGATCCTGAATTGTTAAGTGCTCCGGCAAGTGCGTCTGCACCTGCTGAAGCCGGATGGGCAACAAAGTCAATAACTTCCATATGCTCTGAACCTGAAGTCAATCTAACAGCGCCATTGATGGGCAGGGTAATTGCATAGGTGGCATCTCCGGTACCGGAAACCGTGTACATAGCATTTTGTGGCAAAGGAGCTTGTGCTAAAAGTTCTATATTCCCGGGAGTAGTGGTAATACGATCATTAGAAGTTGTCAGCTTAACACTTACTGCAGCAGTTGGAACAGACATGCTGCCAAAGTGCAGGTTGGATGTTTCTGAAAGGGTTATCCCTCTGACAATATTGGCGCCGGCAGATGTGATTCTTGAATTTTGAGTAAAAACCGGAACGGAAAAACTTCCCATCATCACGAGTATTCCGACGATATAACCTGATTTTTTCATCCTGGTTGCAATTACTTACGCAAACAGGTAATGCAAAAAGCGATCCGCTGTGTTCCGGAAATACTTTCTGGCCGGTTTTAATTCCGGTAAATAACACGTAATGAGGGTGTTGTAATTTGAAAAATATTATCAGGAAAGGTTGACTTATACTAATATTAAGAGTTGATCAGTGCAGAATTGTGAAATTATCGCACATGTGTGCGAATCTGATTATCAATTTTCACTTTTACCAATGGTCAGGTTGTATTTTTTCATTTTACGGATAAGGGCATCGCGCGTGATACCGAGGTCATCTGCTGCAGCTTTTTGATTGAATTTATTGGATATAAGCGCTTTGCGTATGAGCTCAATTTCCTGAAATTTCAGGTTGATCATTTCAGGCCCTGATTCTGATGGAATGCTTTTCCGGGAGGTTAATGGGAAATCATCGATGCCCAGCGAGTTAAATTTGCAGAGAATAATTGCGCGTTCAGCCATGTTCTTCAATTCTCTGATATTTCCGGGAAATGAATATCGCTCTAACGTTTTAAATACGTCATTATTAATGGAGAGATTGGGTCGGTTTAATTTCTGTGAAAAGCTGTTGACAAAGTGGATCAGGAGGGGTTTGATATCTTCCGGCCTTTCCCTGAGCGGTGGAATATGAATGTGGAGGGTATTCAACCTGTGAAGCAGGTCAAGCCTGAATTTGTTTTCCTCCACACGCTTCTCAATATCGTGGTTTGTCGATGAAATAATCCTGAAATCGGTGCGGACAATGCTGGTATCGCCAACACGTGTTATCACCTTTTCTTCGGCTGCGCGTAAAATTTTCGCCTGGAGGTTTGATGGCATATCGGCAATCTCGTCAAGAAATAGCGTGCCACGGTTACAGACTTCAAAAAAACCCATTTTATCAGCTATTGCGCCGGTAAATGATCCTTTTTTGTGACCAAAAAATTCACTTTCGAGCAACGAATCAGTAATTGCGCTGCTGTTCACTGCGCAGAACATATGATCTTTCCTGTCGCTTGAATAATGAATGATTCTTGCAATATTTTCCTTTCCGGTTCCACTCTCACCTGTGATCAGCACATTTGCGTCAGGGTATTTTGCAGCAGCAAGTGCTGAGTCAAATACATCACGGATCTTTGAGCTGATCCCGATAAAATGTCTGTCAATTTTTTCCTCCAGTGTTTTTGAAATAAGGGAATTTCGTTCTTCTACCAGCTTTAGTTTTCGTTGGAGATGCAAGTACTTTTTTGTACGCTCAATAACAATTTGGATATCTATATGCCTGAATGGTTTGCGCAAATAATCAAAGGCTCCAAGCCGCATGGCTTTGATAACTGTATCCATATCTCCATGTGCGGAAATGATCACAATTTCCAGGTCGGGACGCTCGATTTTAATATCTTTCAGTATGTCAAGGCCATCAATGCCAGGTAACCGTACATCGAGAATCATTAAATCAATTTCGTGATGGTCGAGAACATCTCTGGCTTCAGGAAAAGTATTGGTCTCGAATGACTCATACCCTGATTTTTGCAGGAATTCGTGTAATTCTTCGGTGAATTGTTTCTCGTCATCCAGAATCAGGATTTCAATCTTTTCTTGTCTGGTCATTCGCTAATCAGTTTTGAACATTCAAAATTATCTTTATTTTGGTTCCTACAGATAATTTACTGAAAAACTCGATCGAGCCATGCATCTCTTTGATAATCTGGTAGGAGACCGACAATCCCAATCCGGTACCTTTTCCTGGATCCTTTGTGGTGAAAAAAGGCAACATCACCTGATTGATGTTTTCTTCAGAGATGCCGATCCCATTATCCGACACTTCAACAATCAGGAAGGAGTTTGCTTCAAAAGACCTGATTTCGATTGATTTATTAAATGGAACATTTTCAGTAACCTCTTTTTCAAGCAGTGCATCTTTGGCATTGGAGAGCAAATTCAGAATTACCTGTTCAAATTTATAGGTATTTCCGTTAACCTGAGGTATTTGTTCATCAAGGATCAACCGAAGATCTATGGCATGGTGTTTAAATTGTTCAGAGATCATAGACACCGCATTCCGGATGCTCGTATTGACACTGAACCCCGAGAACATGAAATCATCATGACCGCGTGAGAAAACCCGGATATGATCGATGATATTCCTGATCCGGGTTATGTTCTCGAAGATTTTATCAGATTTTTTCTGAAGGTAGCTGTGTTCGATTTTTTCATCAGCGGCAATTTCACCGAGAATATTATCCATCGCCATGGAGATGGTATTTAAAGGTTGATTGATTTCATGGGCAATGCCCGAAGCCATCTCACCCAATCCAGCCATGCGGTCGGAATGAATCAATTGCATTTCGAGATTTTTACGTTGTGAAATATCCCGTATAATGATCATGTAGGATATTGGTTTCCCATAGGAATCGTGCAGGAGGGTGGCCCTGGTTTCACTCACAAATTGTGATCGATCTTTTTTAACACATCTTATTTCAATATTTTGAACAAGTTCGTCCATCATGATCTGCCTGAATATTTCATCAAGG
>JAPLDG010000015.1 GCA_026391845.1 Bacteroidota bacterium
GTTGTAAGTAGCACGTAATCAGAGGTCAATCGGTATATCCCTGGACTCTTTATTGTCATACTTCTTTTAATCTATGTCGGTGGCCATATGGGTTTGGATTAGCAGAATGAAAACTATCAGAAAAACAGGGAAATGAGGTTGGTCGCCTGTTGGTGTATAAGAATGTAGTAAACGGAGGCATTTAGTTTGGAATGCTACGAAAAAAAATATCTGAAGAAGTGTTGCATAAAGAAAATTGTAACTTTAACCTCTCAATATTTTTATATATGGCAATCCTGCCTTTTCGTACCTGCCTTCTCTGCATATAGTCAGGAGTTACTCTTCTCCACAAAAAGAGGTGATCTCAATCGAGTCAGATTTGAGAGTTAAATTCAATGTTCCTATTGTAATTGTGATAGAGATGGAAGACCATTATGAATCGAGAGGTTCACGTATGGTTGTGGGGATGCAAGGGTGAAACTTCTCTGAGTGACCCGACTTTAGGCAATCGTATCTATGGAGTAGCATGATACGAATTATTCGATAAACATAAACCTAAGACAAAAATTATGAAAAAACTTTTATCCATGAGTATAGTATTCATTTCGCTGATGATTACTATTCCATTGTACTCGCAGACTGCAGATTTTGCGGTAATTTCAGCAGATAAAATGAATGTATTATATCGGGGAATTGATAATCCGATATCTATTGCTGTTCCAGGTATTACAAGTGACAAACTTCAAGTATCAATTAAAAATGGAACAATTAGCGGGAGCAACGGGCATTATATTGTTAAACCAGGTAAGGCAGTTGAGGCTATTATTGATGTGTCAGCAGAGATAAAACCTGGGGAAACTCAAAGAGTTGCCAGTTGTTTATTCAGAGTTCTCAGTATACCTGATCCAATAATATCGCTTGGCAACTATCGTCCTGATAATCAAAAAATATTCATCAATAAAAATGATTTATTAAAAAATACAGAACTTAAAATACCATGGAATTTACCCTTAGAGTTAAAATTCGAAGTAACATCTTTTACTTATAACCTTCTAATAAATGGCGATGTTCTAACTGGGGAAATAAATGGAAATAAATTCAATGATGATATGCTGAAAATAATAAGCAGTATGAAGGAAGGAGACAAGATAATCATTGAAAACATTAATATTTTGGGACCTGATGGAACGAAGATGTTTCCCGGAATAAATATTCAAATTGTTGATAAAGAGTAAGCTGTTTCTTTTTTCATTGAATACTCCAAAAGCTGAACAAAATGGTAATGGTACAGGGTTCACATTCTCTCTTTGCCAAAAGTTTCAGTTTGTTGGCATCCTGACGTCCTCCAGTACTTCTTTTATAACAATGGAGGCATCTTCCTGTTTTTGTTACCGTGACATGCTTTAAATGGTTTGGCGGTAATGTTGAACAAGGGGTTTTGCGATTTAAGGATTCTAGACCTCACATTCCATCATCCGTATTATGGCATTTTCTATTTGATGATCGAGGTTCACTTGAAAAATATTCAAATTCCAAGTCAATCGTAAATGCGAAAGTCTGTAATATGGTGTCATGTATCCTTAAATTACCATTTCATTGAAATATTGGTTTAATTTAGCCTTTCACAAGTTCCACATGCTGAGTAAAACCTCGATGATCTTATAAATGAAAACAGTAATTAAGGCTTCTTTTTGTGCATTTCTGTTTAGCATTGTTTGTTTATTTGCTGATGCCCAAGATCAAAATTATACTCAGTACCAAAATGCACCCCTTTATTTCAATCCAGCATTAACAGGAGCAGATCCTGGAATACACACATATTCCCTTGGTCGTTTACAGTGGATGAGTTTACCCATTCCTATCAAGTCATTCAATTTTTCAGGTGACTTCGGACAGCGCATGCTTCCAGGCCTTGGGGGTATTGGACTGATAATCAATGGAGGAAAGGAAGGTGGGTTGATAGATAATTTGCAGGCAGGAGTTTCCCTAAGTGGACGAATTAAACTTTCATCCGAGCTATATGTTCAAATTGGTATCATCGGTTCAATCATACAAAGGAAAGTGAACTGGGATGACCTTGTGTTTGCAAGTCAATTAGATCCAAAGTATGGTAATATTTACCAGTCGACCTTCATTCCGCCTGATGCAGATAAAAAAACTGTTGGGGATCTCGGGGCCGGATTTATCCTTCAATATGTAAGCAAAAGTGGCATCTTCGCAAATACAACTGGGATTGCCGTTGATCATATTTTTGAGCCAAATGTATCTTTTCTTTCATCAGGTTCAAGCCCATACCCACGAAAATGGGTTGTACACACTGACTTTCGGATATCTACCAGAGAATGCTCCACATGTGCTTTAAAATTACCCGGGTTTGCCGATCCGTTGCAGATCATGCCTGGTATTATGTATCAATATCAATCGGGATACAACACAATCCGTGGAGGAACGGACATGATCAAGTTCAACTTCATTTTTGGTCTTTGGTTCAGGTACAATATAACGCGACCTTATCCAGAAGAAGTATTTTCAATCAAAGCAGGATATCGGATCTCATTTTCAAAGGAATCCTTTATCCGCTTTATTTACAGCATTGATTTAGCGAATAAGGAATTTGCCGGATCGAAGGTGCAAGCGCACGAACTTTCACTCACTCTTTATTTTGGATCTATTAAAAAACATAAAGAAGAATAAGTTCCATCGAGGAGCAATCTGATGTTATTCTGATCTTGCGGTATCTAAGACACCTTTTCCGAAGGAACAGATTCTTTTATAATTATTTTGACAATCCTTGCTTTGATTAGATTCTGAATAGAAGAGTCACTAAGATGGCCTATTGAATTTGAATTTTGCAACTTGATAGCTAGGAAAAGATGAAATCAAGAGGACGTACCTCAGGTTCCAGGTCCATGATACCAAACATCGTCCGAAAATATAACCGCTGCCTTGGGTTCTTTTCAACATTGCGCTTTTTGGTTCCCCGCATAATCCTGCTTTGGATATTGAAACTTACAGGTATCCCTCCGGCCACGAGCATCTTGCAGAGTTAATAGAACCTGACCAATTTGCAGCTAAAAAATCTATGACTCTTCAGAACAAACGTTCGCAGATGACCACGATGGTGGATTTATGGCGACAAAGTGGGCTTAGCTAGACAGAATTTTCCCATGCACAGAATATTAACCTCGCGACGTTACGTTACTGGATCCATAAGCAACGGCTCGGTGAAACACATGGTTCAGGGTTTATCCAATTGAACGGCCTAGTCTCATCTGGCATTAGCATCCGGTATCCCAACGGGGTTGAACTGATTTTGCCAGCCCAGGTGTCAGCCGGATATTTGAAATCACTGATCAACATATAGGTCTGATGTTCTCCCTTGGTGCCGCCCGGTATTACCTATACCGGGAACCGACCGATATACGCAAAAGTTTTGACGGCCTTTGCGGACTTGTGACGGTAAGACTGGGCCAGAACCCGATGAGCGGCTTGTAAGCGTAATAATTATTGTCCTCTATAGTCTTGTCTGTTTTTATACTAACATCAAGTAATGAACAATCTTGTAAAATCGGTCTAAAACTACCGCCATATATATTTATAAACGAAAGTTTTACATTGAAAAAATCGCCTGATACTTCTGTGTCATAGAAAGTCCACTGTTGAATTTTAGAATTCTTTAAAGTGAAATTACTTAAACTACAATGTTCCAACCTTAAAGATGCCATTGAGAAATCTTCAGCTTCCCAGTTATCACAAGCGCAGTAGGAGCAGCTTAAATTTCCAAGATCACCAAAGTAGATGGTGCCTTTTAATTTCAAACCACAGAGATTAACAAACTCAAGATTTTTACCTCGAAATAAAATCCCAAAACCATTAACAGGAATATTGATGCCTCCCATCTTAAGTAATTCAAAATCAGATTTAGCAGCATACACATCTGCATGGATAAATACTTTCTCATAATCTGATTCAGGTGCATGCCTTGAGTTTATTTTAAGAATTTCTTGTTTTTTGCCTCTTAGATTAAGCCAATCTAAATATGAGGTGAATGGTTGTATGACTTCAAAGTTGAATGTTGTTCCAAAATCTTTTTTCTCTCCTTCTATTTTCTTGTATGCAACAAAAGTTCTGGTTTTACTATCATTG
Organism: Bacteroidota bacterium; assembly: GCA_026391845.1. Taxonomy (GTDB): domain Bacteria; phylum Bacteroidota; class Bacteroidia; order Bacteroidales; family FEN-979; genus CAIVAT01. Next base: position 4,126 of record JAPLDG010000015.1, read on the forward strand.
GTTTGCCTTGTCAAGTATAGAGTCTTATCCTTTGATAGCTTCTTATTTTCTAAAAACGGAGTTAGCTCTCCATTGGCTATTAGGATGTCATTGGTCAGATTATGGACGGCTTTCCATTCCTGAAAAAGTAGAAGCGTTGTATCAAAGTGATTAAGTAAAATCGGGAAGTCATTAAGTTTTCGCCATTCAACGAACCTTTCAGGTGATAAAGCCCATAAATCAAGAGGATCAGGCTTCGGGTTGGTTCTTATCTTTTCAAATAATTCTAAATCCACTTCTTCTTGTTTTTTGAGCAACTCTTCTCTTAATGTATTCATATTCTCTTTGATTAAATTTATAATTCAATGACCGATTTATGAACAGGCAAATTCAATTAATGGCTTGTAATCACCAGCATCAGCCAGTTTTAACGCTTTAATGTATGCAGACCGTTGTTCCCCTTCCTGATAAAGATTTATGTTGCTGCCCCACGAGAATCCATCCTGTCCCGTTAACTGTTTGATCAGGATATCGGCACACAATCTGGCGTGTCTGCCATTACCATTTGGGAAACAGTGTATCGAGACCAGACTGTGTTTGAATCTAATTGCAATTTCAATCGGGTCATATGTGCTATTAACGATCCAATACTTGATGTCATCCAGCAAATGGTATATTGCTACATCAATTGATTTCTTGTCAACTCCGATATTCTTATTTGATGTCCGCTTTTGCCCAGCCCATTCCCAAACGTTTTTGTACATCCTGTTATGAAGGTTGAATATCCATTCTTTTGTTAATATGGTGTCAAAGGATATCTTCCGATTGAATGCCCACTGAACTGCCTCTTCTATGTTGTTTTGTTCATGTTCGTTCAGTTCACCCACAGTAGTAATAGTCTTGACCTTGAGCCCCGCAATCTCATCTTCATTCAGTGGTGTCTGACCGTTTTTGTAATCCAATTTTATTCCCATAATGATTTCAGGTTTTTTTGTTTGATCTCCTGAGCCTTAGCTTTTATTGATTTCGATAGCATTGCTGGATTGACTTTCTGATCTTCCAACGTCATGCTGTTTGAGGTTCTGGATATGATTTTCTTTGCCATGGCAAGGGCTTGCTTGTCAATTTTCTTTTGAAGTGATCCTTCAAGTGGAACAAAACCATAAACCAACTTCATGTTCAAATGCTTCCCAAGTTGTTCCAAAGCTGCAATCGTAATGTTACCTTCTTTTTCACGGGATTCAATGTCCATCACACCCTGTGGGGTAATATTTGCAATTTTACCCAGTTGCCTCATGGACATACCGAGTGATGTACGTAAAGTGTATATCCATCCCTTTGGTGGAGTATCTTCAGTAATCTTGGCAAATTTTCGAATCCTCTTGTCGGTTTGGGCTAAAATGAGTTCTTGCGTTTTCATAAAGCGATGACTTTAATATTGTGTTGCAAATATAAAGCTAATACTTTAAAATGTATAATTAATATTAAAGCTATATATTTACATTATATTTAAGATGCAAAAGGAAAAACCACGTATATTGCAGTAATGCGGGTTTATTTGTCAAAATTATCAAGACAAACAAGAAAAATATTGTATAATTGGATAAATATATGATAATATTTAACTGAAATTTGGTAAAAAGCCAACATTAAAATATAATATATAGACATACCCCAAGCATCAAGGGTACTTATTTTATGTAGGGTTGAGCCTTGGCTAAAGCAATTTGGTCGGGGTTCTTTTTTATGGTTTTTGGGAGTGCCAATAGAACACCTATGGGGTTCGGATCAAAAAGGGTAATTGTACCAGTAAAAGCAATTGCCAGCTTGTTTATCTTTGCTTTTACAATAATGAAAATGAAGCGGCTTGAGTGCCACATTCGTTACCCCGCTTCGAAGGAATAAAGGGTTTGAAATCTTGATCAGTTCTTAAACAATTATGAATCAGCGCAATATGTCATAAAATTCACATGACTTGGGCGAACAGGGGTCGGAAGTTCGAGTCTTCTCACCGCGACTTGAACAACAGTAAAACAATCACTTACCTTTAATTTTGTGAGTGATTTTTTTTTGAACATATCTGTAACCTGTTTTCCACCACCTCAATATCTGGGAATCGATATCTTGGGAAGGGTGTCAAAGTCAGGAATTGTTGCAAAATGAACAATTGTATTGAAATTTTTTTTATTTTGCAGTTGTAACTGCCGCGTTCCATTTCTGATATGAATCGTTTTTAAGGCGCTGAACACCAGCGTTTTTCATTCTGTTTATAAAGACAAACTTATGAAATACCCATCCCTGATCCTGGCCATCGTTGTGTGTTTTGTGTCTCTGCAATTACAGGCTCAAACTCCTGAAATTGAAAAACTACTTAAAATAATTGAGGCCTCAAAAGGAAAAGAACGGCTTGCAACCTGTACCGAGTTGAGTTTCCTGTATTACACCGTCGATCCGGCAATGGGAGTCCGATACGGACTGCAGGCAATACATCTGGCCGATTCCCTGAAACTTCCCGGAGCCAAAGGCAAAGCCTGCAACAATCTCGGTGCAAATTATTTAGCCCAATCCAACCATCCCGCTGCACGAAACACTTTTCTACAGGCTTTGCAATATGCCCGCGAAGCCGGAGATTCAATGGAGATGGCTACCGCTTACAACAGGCTGGGGCTGGTTTATGAGAAAACCGGCACTTTTGATTCTGCCCTGCTGGTCTTTCAAACTGCATTGCGTTATTATCAGCATAATAAGAACAATGAGAGGACCGGAGTCCTGAACGAAAATATCGGGATGATCCATCTTCATCGTGGGGAGATGAAAACCGCCTTATCTTTTTTCATGGAAGCAAAATTATCCTTTGAAAGCGCCGGAGTCAAAAACAAACTGGCTTCGGTTTACCTCAAAATAGGAAGGGTCTATTCTGAAACCGGTGATTTTTCCGCGGCAGAAAAGTGGTATCAGAAAGGGAAGCTGCTCTCGGCAGAGGCAGGAGATTTCCAGACGGCAGCTCTTGCCATCAACGCTTTGGGCATCATGTTCATGTATCAGAAGAAGTATGAAGAGGCCCTGCAGTATTACATGGAGGTCAATGAGATAGCCGGCAGGATTAAAAACAAAAGACTGTTGCTTGCAGTCTACAACAACATCGGCAATGTATACCAGCAGCTGGGCAATTACCGCAAAGCCATTGATTTTCACCAACAGGCCCTTGCTATTGCCAAAAAGTTGAACGACCCGCTTTCGGTCGCCCATGAAGAATTCGGGCTCGGTGATGCCAGTAAGGCTTTATCAGATTATACCGGGGCGGTAAAGCATTTCGAAAATGCGTTGCCGGTTTTCCAGGCATCGAAGGCCTGGTCCGACCTGCTCGTCACTTATGAGGGGCTGATTGAAGCGAACAATGGCCTGAAGAAGTACGACCGCTCAGTGGCTTGCTACGAAAGATACCTCTCTATCAGGGATTCATTGAACAAAAATGAACTTAATTCCGCGCTGGATTCATTAAAGGTTAAGTTCAAGACTGAACAGACCATGAAGGAGAACACAATGCTCATACAAACCAATGCACTGCAGTCAAAAACCATCGATCTGCAGCGGGCCATCATGGTTTCTGTCATTCTATTTGTATTCATTCTGCTGGGTTTTGTTTTCGTTGTGGTCAGAAACAGGAAAAAATTGAAAAAAGCGCATGAGTTGCTGGCGCTGAAGAATGCCGAGATCTCATCGAATGTGGAGGAGCTGGCGATAAAAAATAGCCAGCTGATGGCGTATTCACAATACAAAGATTCGATGAATTCATTTCTGGTACACGACCTGAAAAATCCCTTGAATACGATCATCAACCTCGATGCGGGCCAGATTACACAACAGCAGGCTGAGGGCGTCAGGCAATCGGGTTGGCAAATGCTCCAGATTGTGTCGAATCTGCTCGACCTTGGCAAATATGAGCACACCAGCATGAGTCTGGCCACAGGCGATGTATGGCTCTCACAAATCATTCGTCAGGCATTCAACGAAACAGCATACCTCGCTGAACAAAAAAACATCCGGCTGGTCTTTCATTTCCAAACCGGTTATCTGGTCAATGCAGATCAGGAGATCATCAAAAGGGTGTTTGTCAATCTTTTCACCAACGCCATCAAGTATTCGCCGGCCGGAGGGCATATCCGTATCTTCACCGAATTAATCTCCGCATCCGTGGTTAAAATTATCGTACAGGACGAAGGCGAAGGAATTTCGCCCGATTACCTGCCTTTCATTTTTAAGAAATTCTCACAGGAGATCCCCCGCAGTTCGGGATTTTCCGTGTCTACCGGAATCGGACTGGCCTTCTGTAAAATGGCTGTTGAGGCACACGGTGGGACCATTGGTGTCGTTTCTGACAGGGGCCATGGATCCTCCTTCTGGCTGACCTTACCGCTCGCAGAATCAAATGCACTGATGTCTGGCATTCCATTTCAGCCTGATGGAACCGCGGAGGTCAGTTCCGGCCTGCAATTTACCCCGGAAGAGAAGGAATATCTGGCTCCATATTGCAAAGCGCTGCGAAACCTCAGTATTTATCAGCTTACAGAGGTTAAAGACATCGTTAAAACCATTGAAGAGAGATCGGATCATCTTTCCATCTGGAAACAGCTCATTTTACAGGCGTTATCGGCGTGCAACGAACCGAAATACAATGAATTAATCAGACTTTGCCATGACGAACCGGTATAAAATACTCATTGTCGATGATGTTCCTGATAACATTCAAACCCTGACCAGGTGTTATGAAACGCTTCATCCGGAGTATATCCTCTACCAGGCTACCTCGGGAAAAGCGGCTCTGGAGCTCGCCGGAACCATGAAGATTGACCTCATTGTTTCCGACTGGGATATGCCGGGTATGTCGGGAATCGACTTGGTCAGGGCACTGAAAGCCGATGGCCGTACGGCGCACATTCCTATTATCATCGTCACCGGGGTGATGCTCTCTTCTGCCGATCTTGAGATTGCTCTTTCGGCCGGCGCGTACGATTACCTGAGAAAACCCGTTGAACATACTGAACAGGCTGCACGCACCCATGCAGCCATTCAATACGTGGAGATGCACCGGAAGGAACTGGCTGGCAAAAATCTTGAACTGACCCAGAAAACCATGTTGCTGACCAGGAACAACCAGTTCAACCATGAGATCATCAGAAATCTGGGACGGCTTGAAATCCTGATTGACGGTCCGCCGGAAGCTCAATCGATTATCAGGGAAATCCTCGAAGATCTTGATCTGCAAACCAAGGAGAACAACTGGCATCATTTTGAAATGGCCTTCCACA
>JAPLDG010000105.1 GCA_026391845.1 Bacteroidota bacterium
ACATAATAATGACTGGTACCATGAAAGCCATAGCGGCGGATACCGTACTTTTTATAAAGGGAGTAGGGGATGGCATACATATAAGCATGCGCAGGCATTGTTTGGTGGAAAGCAGTGTCAAATACCGCCACTTGTGGCGCCTCCGGCAGCAAATGTTGCATGGCCAGAACCCCTTTGAGGTTTGCCGGATTGTGAAGTGGTGCAAGCGGAATACAGGCTTTGAAATCTTTGATGGTCTCTTCGTTGATTAAACTGCTCTCCTGGAATCGTTCCCCGCCATGTACCATCCGGTGACCGATGGCATCGATTTCCGACAAGGCAGCGATACAGCCATGCTCCTTGCTGATCAACACCCCAAGCACATATTCGATACCGGTTTGGTGATCGATGACTTCGCCTTCCAGCCTGACCTTATCTCCGTTCTCCTTCTCATGTCTTAAAAACGAGCCCTTCAACCCCACTTTTTCCACAATCCCTTTGGCGAAAAGTCTGTTTCTTTCAAGGTTGAAGAGCTGGTATTTGATGGAGGAGCTTCCACAGTTTAAAACTAAAATATTCATGGGGATTAAATTTCTTCAGTAAGTTTATTTCCATTGCCATCATATTCATAAAATCCAATACCGCTGATCCTTCCAAGCCGGTTTGCCCGGACAAGTTTCTTGATCATCGGGGAGGCAATATAGCGGGATGATCCGAATTCGCTGTACAGGTTTTCCATCCAGCGAACGACCTTGTCCAATCCGACTTTATCGGCAAACTCGAAGGGTCCCAGCGGCATGTTAAAGCAGGAGCGCATGGTCAGATCAATATTTTCCATTGAACTGACACCCTCCATCAGGGTTTCGCAGGCTTCATTCAACAACACGACAAAAAGGCGTACACTCACCAGCCCGGGAGATTCCATCACCGGGATGGATATTTTTTCAAGCAACTCCACAAATTTCATGACTTTCCCGAAGGCTTCATTGGTCGTATGAAGCCCTTTTGCCAGTTCCACAACGCTGGCACCCGGAGCCGTAGTCGATATGTGCAGGCTCACGCACCGCTCCTTGTGTTTCAACTCGGAAGAGAGTTCTGTTACGACAATCGTTGAAGAATTTGTGGCAATAATACACTCCTTGCTCACCTCTTTTTCGATGTTTAAAAAAACCTCTTTGCGCAAATCAAAGCTGGATTGCCCCTGCTTCGATTTGATGGTCTCAATAACAAGTTCACAGTTGTGAAAATCAGAATAGAGAAGTGTTCCCCTGATCCTTGACAGGATGGCTGACTTTTCCCCCGGCGTAAGTCCCCAGTGATTTATTTCATGATCCAGCTCCTTCCTGATCTCCTCAAACGAATGAAGGATCAAATCGTCGCTGAGTTCCAAAAAAACCACCTCAATTCCGTGTTTTGAGGCAGTGATTGCCAATTCCTGGCCCACACTGCCACACCCGACAATCCCGATCTTTGAGAAAAGGATCTTGGGCCGAGATTCTTTGCTGAGCCCGTATTTTTCAATCGGCTCCACAATCATTTCTGCCATAGTTATGCTTTTGTGTATTTGTGCTGATTAAATCGTGACGCGTCACGCGTGACGCGTGACACGGGTGAGCATCACCGTTTTCCGTCACGTGTCACGTTTTCCCCATCATCCTCGCATTAAACGCCTCTTCTCCATCCGCCTCAATCCCCGCAATCATCCGCTCCGTTACAGAAACGATGTACTTTTTTTGTTTCTGAAAGTGGATGAACATGGCAGCCAGATTCACTGCCGGTTCAATGCCCTTCGGGTTCCGGAACAGAACCGTGAAAAACATTTTCCAGTAAAAAGACCCGGTAGCCTTGGAAAAACCAGCCTTTTGGCAAACCCTCAGAAAAGAGCGCATATAGATCAGCCAGGTGGTGAAACCGGGCTTGTGCTTGTAATCTGTTTTTACGTGCAAACCAGTGTAAATAACCCTTTTGTAATAGTTTTCCGGTTTAAAAATGGCCTCGATGATCCGGATGTAATTCTTCAGAATTTCCACCCGGGATGTGACAGTCAGAAAGTTCAACCCGCTTGTCATCTGGTCGATGTCGCCATCGGTAACCGATTTAGAGTGATACTGGAATAACCGGTTTTCAGTGATAAGTCTTCGGGTCAGCTGAGTGTTGGGCAGGGCATAAAGCAGGCCGATCATGGCCATGCAGATCCCTGTTCCCTGGATGGAATCAATCATCTGGTCGGCAATCTGTGGCCGGTCGCTGTCAAATCCAAGGATATAACCTCCATTGCTTACCATCCCGTACGACATGATCTTCATCACGGCGTCTTCGATGGACTTATTGACATTCTGGTTTTTATTGTTCAGTGCAAGGGTTTCACTGTCGGGCGTCTCAATTCCAAGGAAGACATACCTGAAGTCGGCATCCTTCATAAGTTGCAATAGTTCATCGTCGTCTGCAAGGTTTACGGATGCCTCAGTTGTAAAATAGAAGGGATATTTCCGGGCTTTTGTCCAGGCGATAATTTCATGCAAAAGATCTTTGACCTTTTTTTTGTTTCCGATAAAATTATCATCCACCATATCAATATGGCCCCGGTACCCCAGATCGTAAAGTGACTGCAGCTCTTTTATCACCTGTTCATTGGTCTTGAAACGGGGAATACGGCCATACAGTTCGATCACATCACAGAATTCGCAGTTGAACGGACATCCGCGGATGAATTGCAGGCCGATCATGATGTAGTCATCAAAACGGATCAGATCGTACCGCGGAACCACCGCTTTCAGCATGTCGGCCCTGTCGGGCGAAACGTATTTTCCGCGCTTCACACCACGCTTCAGATCCTCCAGAAACATGGGTATGGTGATCTCTCCTTCTCCCAAAACCAGGAAATCGGCATCTTTGTAAAGATCGGGCTGAGAGGTGGGATCAGGACCTCCAACCACCACCACCGCACCCAGCTCATGCGCACGGGTAATGAGATCAAGCATGCTGTTTTGTTGCGGCAGCATTCCCCCGATGCAAACCAGATCAGCCCACCGCATGTGCTCATCGAGCAGCGGTTCAACATTCTCATCGATCAGTTTGAATTGCCAGTGCTGTGGAAACAGCGCTGCGACGGTGAGCAAACCAAGCGGGGCAGCCGGGTATTTTTTTCC
>JAPLDG010000045.1:0-3834 GCA_026391845.1 Bacteroidota bacterium
CATGAAAAAATGATGCCTGAAATTATCCGTTATCTCCATGCGAATCCCAAATGGAGGATTTCGCTCCAGAGTCATAAATACATGCACATCCCATGATCCTCCGGCGGATTCTCCTTTTATTGATCATTTTACATTGTTCATTGTTCTTAGGTTACGGACAGGGACGTCAGCTTTCGACGCAGAATAAAAAAGCCGGGAAGTGGTTTTATTCCGCGATTGATTCTTACCAGGCAAAGTTTTTTGACAGAGCGGTAAGCGAAGCAAACAAAGCGATTGAACTGGATCCGGCATTCACGGAAGCATACATTCTCAAAGGAGATATATATGCTGATGAAAAACAATATGATAAAGCCATAGATTCCTATCAATCTGCCGTTAAAACGAACAATCCCTTTTCCCCCGATCTCTATTTTTTTCTGGCCAACATGCAGTTGTCAATTGGCCGTTATGCTGATTCAAGAGCAAATTTCCAGCGGTTCCTTGAATTTGAACAACTTCCCGAACTTAAGAGGCAAGTGGCAGAAAAGAGGATAAAAACCTGTGAATTTGCTGTTCAATGTGTCGCCCATCCGGTTCCATTTGATCCTGTAAATATGGGAGACAGCATTAATACTCCATTTGATGAGTACGTCAACGCCATCACGCCTGATGAGGAGTGGCTCTATTTTACACGGAAAAATCCAAAGAATGCCCAATCTGTTGATCAAACCAGGGAGTACGAGGAAGATTTCTATCTCAGTCATCGCCCCGGTTCAATCTGGCTGGGTGCATCCAGTATGGGTTCGCCGATCAACACACACGGCAATGAAGGCGCTTTAAATATTTCGCCGGATGGGGAGTACCTCTTTTTTGCGGCCAGTGACCGGGATGTTTCCTTCGGGAGTTTTGATCTATACTGGGCCAGGCGGGTTGGAGACCGTTGGTCGGAGCCCGAAAATCTGGGCGCTGCCGTGAATTCACCGCAATGGGATTCCCAGCCATCTTTTTCTTCTGATGGAAAAACATTGTATTATGCCAGCAAACGCCCGGGCGGAAAGGGAAGTTCGGATATATGGAAGACACAGCTTCAGGCCGATGGGCAATGGAGCAATCCGGTAAACCTGGGCGATTCGATCAACACCATGGCTGAGGAGATGACTCCGTTTATGCATCCGGATGATCAGACGCTCTATTTTTCATCAAAGGGACATCCCGGGCTTGGAGGGTACGATCTGTTTTATTCCCGCAAAGACTTACAGGGTGAATGGCGCGCACCTGTTAACATGGGATACCCGATCAATACCCATGCGGATGAAATTACGCTGATGGTTAGCGCAAAAGGCGATCTGGCCTATATTTCATCTGATAAACCAGGAGGGAGAGGACGTCAGGACATCTATCAGTTCCCGCTTTATAAGGAGGCCCGCCCTCTCATGGCAACCTATTTCAAGGGTGTGGTATTTGATGCGGACACCAAAGAAAAACTTGAAGCCCGTTTCGAGTTGATTGACCTTGCTAATTCAAAAACATGTGCCGAATCCTCGTCAGACAAGATTACAGGAGCCTTTTTACTTGTGTTGCCAACGGAGAAAAACTATGCTTTAAATGTTTCAAAGGATGGTTATCTTTTCTACTCCGACAATTTTTTTCTGACAGGAACAAACTCGCAATCCAAACCCTTTTTGAAGAATATCCCGCTGAAGCCGATCAAGATAGGAGAGGCCGTTGTATTGAAGAATATCTTTTTCGATACCGATAAATATTCACTCAAAGAGGAATCGTTGGCTGAATTGCAGAAACTGCTCAGTTTCCTTCAGAAAAATCCAAAGTTGAAAATCGAGATCAGCGGACATACCGATAACGTTGGAAGTTCAGAACACAACCTCGGGCTTTCCAGGAACCGTGCCAGCTCGGTTTATGATTATCTGGTTTCAAACGGCATCGGGAAAATACGTCTTTCTTTCGAAGGGTATGGATATCGTCAACCCATCGATGTAAATACGACCGAATCGGGCAGAGCGAATAACCGCCGCACCGAATTTAAAGTGGTTGGTAATTAAATATATATTTTGTACCTTTGCACCCCTTAAAATAGCGCTTTTTTACATGATCAATATTACCTTACCCGATAGTTCGGTACGTCAATATCCTGAAGGAGTTACAGGCGTCGAAATAGCAAAAAGTATCAGTGAAGGACTGGCGCGAAATGTGCTTTCAATCCAGGTTAATGATGAGATTTGGGATGCAACACGCTCAATTTCATCTGATTCAAAAATAAAATTGCTCACCTGGAGCGATCCGGAAGGCAAGGCGACGATGTGGCATTCCTCTGCACATTTGATGGCAGAAGCCATTGAATTGCTCTATCCCGGCGTGAAATTCGGCATTGGCCCTGATATTGAAAACGGCTTTTATTACGACATAGACTTTGGAAATTATCCGATATCCTCAGATGATTTTCCTAAAATTGAAAAAAAAATTCTTGAACTGGCAAAGGAAAAGCAGAATTTCCTGAGGAAGGATGTCGCCAAAACAGAAGCCATTGGCTATTTTACCGGGAAAGGCGACGAGTACAAGGTTGAGTTGCTGCAGGGTTTGGAAGATGGCCAGATCACCTTTTATGAATCGGGGAAATTCACTGATTTATGCCGGGGACCTCATATTCCTGATACCAGTTTCATCAAAGCCATTAAATTGCTCAGCATTGCAGGCGCTTATTGGCGTGGCGATGAAAAGCGGAAGCAATTGACACGTATTTACGGTATCTCGTTTCCAAAGCAAAAGGAGCTGGATGAATTTCTTGTCTTTCTTGAAGAAGCAAAAAAGCGTGACCACCGGAAATTGGGCAAAGAACTTGAACTGTTTGCATTTTCGCAGAAAGTTGGTCTGGGATTGCCTTTATGGTTGCCCAGAGGAGCTGCGCTTCGCGAGCGGCTTGAGATGTTCCTGAAAAAGGTCCAGAAAAAGGCTGGTTATGAGCAGGTGATGTGCCCTCACATCGGGAATGTTGAATTGTACAAAACCTCAGGGCATTATCAGAAATATGGTGAAAGTTCATTCCGCCCGATCACCACTCCGGTTGAAGGCGAGGAGTTCTTCCTGAAGCCCATGAATTGCCCTCACCACTGTGAAATTTACAAGGTAAAACCCAGATCATACCGGGATTTGCCGGTCAGACTCGCTGAATTCGGTACCGTTTACCGTTATGAGCAAAGTGGCGAGTTGCATGGGTTGACCCGTGTCAGGGGATTTACCCAGGACGATGCACACATCTTCTGCACACCCGAACAGGTGAAAGATGAGTTCAAGGGTGTGATGGATATCGTGATGCTGATTTTTAAAGCCCTAAACTTTAAGGATTTTATTGTACAGATCTCCCTGCGAGATCCTGAAAATAAGGAAAAGTACATTGGTTCCGATGAAAATTGGGAAAAAGCTGAACGTGCCATCAGGGAGGTTGCCGAGGAGCGTGGGTTAAATACCGTGATTGAACTTGGTGAAGCTGCCTTCTACGGCCCTAAAATGGATTTCATGGTGAATGGATTTCATGGTGAAGGATGCCCTTGGCCGGAAATGGCAGCTAGGCACTATCCAGGTTGATTATAATCTGCCCGAACGGTTTGAACTTGAATATATTGGAAACGATAACCAAAAGCATCGTCCGGTGATGATTCATCGTGCGCCGTTTGGTTCCATGGAACGCTTCGTGGCGGTATTGTTAGAACATACTGCCGGGGATTTCCCGCTGTGGCTTACACCTGATCAGGCTATTGTGTTGCCAATCAGTGAGAAATATCAGGAATATGCAAAAAAAGTTTTTAATTTGCTAAATAATTCCGAAATTCGCACCCTGAT
>JAPLDG010000045.1:3852-5036 GCA_026391845.1 Bacteroidota bacterium
CACCCTGATTGACGACCGGAATGAAAAGGCTGGTAAGAAAATCCGGGATGCTGAACTGATGAAAATTCCATTCATGCTTGTTGTGGGAGAACGTGAAGAGAGTGAAGGGAGTGTGTCGGTTCGTAAACATGGACATGGGGATCTCGGACCACAGAAGATTGAAGATTTCATTCAACTTGTTCAGGATGAGATCAGGGTTGAATTAGGAGAAATCAGTTAATATAGAATCTTAGTATTCATTAATCATTGGAGGAAATACAATAGTAACACAATTCAGCGGCCCGAGACGATATCCAAAACCGGGAAAAAAAGAGGAGCCTTACAACATCAACCAGTGGATCAAAGCCCCGGTTGTGCGTGTGGTCGGAGAAAATATTGAACCTGGCATCTACAACATTCGCGAGGCGTTGAATATTGCCGAAGTGAAAGGTCTCGACCTTGTTGAAATTTCACCAACTGCGAATCCTCCCGTTTGCAAGGTGATAGACTACAAAAAATTTCTTTACGAGCTTAAGAAGAAGCAGAAAGAAATGAAGGCCAAAACGGCAAAAATAATTGTGAAAGAGATTCGGCTTGGTCCGAATACAGATGAACATGATTTTAATTTTAAATTGAATCATGCGATTAAGTTTTTAAAAGAGGGTGCAAAGGTTAAAGTTGATGTCTTTTTCAAAGGACGTTCGATCATTTATAAAGAACAAGGAGAGCTGATCCTGCTGAAATTCGCGCAGTTGTTGGTAGAAGTTGGAAAAATTGAGCAGATGCCGCGCCTCGAAGGAAAACGCATGATCATGATCATCACCCCTAAAAAGTAGACACACCCAAAACGTAGACACACACTATAGTGTGTGTCTATATTACACATTAAGAGATAAATTACGCTTACATATTAATATCTAATCATCAAAACCAGTAACATGCCAAAAATGAAGACCAAATCCGGCGCTAAAAAAAGATTCGCTCTTACAGGCACCGGTAAAATCAAACGGAAGCATGCTTACAAAAGCCACATCCTGACCAAGAAGACCACCAAACGGAAACGTAATCTGACGTATTCGACAATGGTCCATAAGGCCGATGAAGCCAATGTAAAAGAAATGCTCCAGGGTTAATTATTTATTGTTTAACTTGTGTTTAGCTACAAAAGATTCCCGAAACCGGGAGCGCTAACGCAAAAAATCAGA
>JAPLDG010000009.1 GCA_026391845.1 Bacteroidota bacterium
AAAGTTACCGCATGGAAAACAGAAAAACCATTTTTTAAGAACATATTTAATCTAATTTTACCCACGATTATGCATCGCTATTTTCCGAAATTGATACATCCTTAATTTCCGAAATCACAGCATATTTGCTTTCTGGTAACATGTGATTGACTTCAGATTCTTTTTTATTAGCACTCACATATGGAATCATAAAAAATTTAGTATCCGGATTTCAATGTTTTTATGTATTTTTGTAATTGAAAATTAAAATTACATAAAATGATACCAAGGAAATTATCCGCCGCCATCCTGAAATTTGCAAAAAAATACCCGGTGATTTCTGTGACCGGCCCCCGTCAGTCGGGCAAGACCACACTGGTCAGATCGCTTTTCCCAAAGCACAAATACATATCCCTGGAAAATCCGGAAACAAGGATTATCGCTCTTAATGATCCTAAGAGTATTTTTGACCGGAAGGATCAATTGCTTATCCTGGATGAAATTCAGCATGTTCCTGAATTATTATCCTATATACAGGTTATCTCAGATGAACAAAAAATACATGGACAATTTATACTGACCGGTTCCCAGAGCTTGTTACTCAGTGAAAAGATATCCCAGACACTGGCCGGAAGAACGGCAATATTGAAACTCTTCCCCTTTAGTCTGAATGAAATTGATAATTTGAAACATGTAAAGGATTTTTCTTACGAGGACTTTATCTTTAAAGGATTTTTCCCAAGAACCTATGATCAGAAAATTTCACCTGAGGAATTTTATCCGTTCTACCTGGAGACTTATGTGCAACGGGATGTGCGGGAGATTCAGAATGTCCGGGATCTTAACACCTTTACCAATTTTGTAAGGTTATGTGCAGGACGTACAGGCCAGTTGATTGATTATTCTTCCCTGGCCAAAGATACCGGTGTCAGCGTCAGTACGATTAAAGGCTGGATTTCAATCCTGGAAGCAGGTTACATTATTTTCCAGTTGTATCCCTACTACAAGAATTATGGAAAAAGAGTAATCAAATCTCCCAAAATCTATTTCACCGATCCGGGACTGGTTTCATATCTTCTGGGAATAAAAAGCGCTGAGCAATTGAAAACGCACTACCTGAAAGGGGCTCTGTTCGAAAACCTGGTCATTCTTGAGTTACTGAAACAGAGATTTAACAATGGAACCCCTCAGGATATCTGGTTCTTTCGCGACAGTAATCATAATGAAGTGGATGTTGTAGCAGAAAATGAGTTGCTGCAATGGATAGAAATTAAATCAGCAAGAACTTTTTCACCTGATTTTCTTACCACATTCAGGTTTCTTGATAAATACGAGGATGCAGGAAAGGATAATAAGTCAATTATATATGGTGGCGATGACACTTTCATGTATAAAGGATTCAAAATTGTATCATGGAGAGATCTTCAAAAGTTTGAAAAGTAGACTGTATCTGTCTTTCAAGGGTTCGGATCCCTTTTGGATCCTATTTCTCAAAATAACGCAAATCTGATACCATGAATAATTGACCCCTTGGAAACCCTAGATACATAGGCAAAGCAGAAAATCGTCCAAGCCCCAGGCGGATCACCAAGGAGGCTTAACGGCCTCCTTTTTTTTTGCCTGGTTACGATGCATCAGTGTTGGCAAATATTTTCGGTTTTTTGGGAAATTAAGAATTATACAAATTACACATTATTTACCTTTATTTAGTGAACGAAATATTAACAAATGACACCTTGAAAACCCTACGTACATAGGCGATACAGTGAAACCGTCCAAGCCCCAGGCTGATCACAAAACAGGTCTTGACAATCAGGCCAAAACAACGGAAACCAGCGGAAACGCTGGTTTTTTTTTACTCCCTTTTACAACCATTTCCTGCCTGTTTATAACTTTTACTGACAACTTTGACAGTTAAGTTGACAAGTCGTATCTTTGGACTGACAACTTTTTATAACCCCCAAAATATGGCATCTATCGTCTTCTATCCAGACAAGGAAAAGAATGAAAAATCGCTCCTATAGCCACTGAACCGCCAATTTCTTTTAGGTACTGCTTTGTGTCGTTTTTATTGCAGGCATTTCTTTATCCAATTTATACAATCGTCTGCGTCAACAATTGACCAGGAATGAGGATGTCTTGTCCCTTCTATTCGATAACCTTTGCCAAGTGCATTAATAAATTCTGCTTTTTCATTTCCAAGAATGTTTAATTGATTAATCATTGCTGTTTGATTTAAAGCATTCATGTCATAATAATCCATTCGCCTGTTTTTCATCCACCAATTTATATCAGGGTCGCAATAAATTCTTACAGGTATAATTTTTAATATTGCTGCATTGCCACCGTTCTTTTCACTTCGGGAATAAGGTGAATACTGTATATATTTTTCAGGAAACTTATCAGGTGCTCCACCAAATTGGCTGTTTAATTTCCGAATGCCATCTTTTGCTTCATTTATCGAAATCGCTGAAAAGTTTTTTTCTATACTTCGCAAAGCTGTACAATACCCTTGAGCATAGTCCAACGGTGGGTCAACTGCATAAACGGCTTTAGGTTTTATTGCTGTGGTTGAATTATTTTCTAAAGCCATTTCTGTATATCGTATTGCATTCATGCCTCCTAAAGAAAAACCGGCAATAATAATTTTTTCTTGTGGTGGATTATACTTTTTCAACATATCGTTGAAAGCTGCATTTAGAAAATTCAGGGTAACTGCATTTAGGCAAGGATTATAGTTAATAGATGGAATAATCATCAGCAAATGGTTGTAGAATGCAAGTTCAGTAAGTTTCACATTATTTAATACTATCTTTTGGAGCAAGGGCATAGTAAAAAAGGGATTTTGAACCACCATCATTTACGAAAATATCTGTGCTGTCAATAATTGACAAGGTGTTTTTTTGTAGAAATTTTAAGTACGAGTCGGATAAGTTCAAAAACTCTCCATCAAAAAAATTTCCATCCTGGTTAAAGCCATCTGCATAACTATATTTTCCTTTTCCATTTGGAACACCCTTTTGCATCATGCCAATATACTGTGCTTCTTGTTTCCCTTTTACAAACCACGTTAATGTTCCAAAACCTTCTGCAATTTTGTTTTTACAGTTGCCAATCCAGGTAATACTGTCATCTGTGGAATAGTAAGGGTCCCAAACTTTACAACCTGTTCGTTTGTCCGCTATAAATTTCCCTTGGGGTTCCTGCGCAACTGCCGATAACGCAATTAAAGTCAGAGTTATAAATGTAAAGTTAAATTTTGTCATTATTTTTATCGCTTATGATTTATGGTTGCACTGTTCATTAACCTATTGTGTTACAGGTATTTACCGCCAAACAATTACATTTCGATTCTGTAACCTGCCCTCATGGTTTGTTCTTGTAAAGATAATATTCAAATCGTCCCTTTTCAACCTTCCATGACTTCCGTTCTGCAATATAAATATAATCAATAAAATAGTCGTATTGATGTTCACCTCCGTTTGAAAATGTTACAAAAATAAACTCCGCCTGTTTTTGTTCTACCCATCCGATCATATTTATGTAAACCAACGACTTCCTTGCTTGCTGTTTAATCAAACCATCTTCAGGCGTAATAAGTCTTATCTGAGTGTTTTCAATAGCCTCAGGTAATTCTATGTTTGGAAAATCATCAGGTTGCCCGTAAACATGTTTTCCAAAGAATAATGTGTCAAAACTGGTTTGATGGTTTTCATTTACGGCCTTGATAAAATCCGCTATAGCCTGAGAATAAATTTTTGCCAGTTCAGCTTTCGATGGGGAATTAGATGACTGGCTGATTCCAATAAGCGGAATGAAGAATATTAATATTATTATTCTCTTCATTTTTCTCGATTGGTAAAAGAAGAAGTCCGGCAAGATTTTTCCTGTAAATACATTTCTGCGGCAATTACCAATAACACTTCTCCCTAACCGCCATATGTCACCTGTTTTTGACTATCGGCCCAGTAAAAAATGACACCTAAGCAGTAAATTTACACCATAATTGCGATATCAGATACACGCATTGTGATATTGTTTTGAAATTTCTTATGTCGACAGCTCTCTATTATTCATTTTGCAGGTACGAGAATAAAATAGCACAGGTTTCCCGGGGCCAATAATCTTAAGGGACCTTCATCTGCGAAGGAATAATAGGCATCATGGCTACAATTATGTGGTCCAAAACTGATACCTCAAGCAAGCCAACCGATTCCGGCCAGGATCACATTTGCTAACCTTTAAATCTTAAAACAATGACAAAGAGAGAAAAAAGGCGAAAGCCTACGGCGGACTTCCGGGAGCATGGGTCGTTGTGAAACAGCCGGGTGATGTAATTCTGAAAGAACTGTTATCTTTGCAGTCAAACGAATCCAACTACACATAGCGAACATGCAATCTAACTCCGGGAATATATTCCCTGTATTTCATCAGATTCTGGGCCGGACCGAAAAAGAGCAGGTTTTGCGCCAGCGTGCAAAAGTGATATGGCTGACCGGCCTTTCAGGGGCCGGAAAAACAACCCTGGCGCAGCATCTCGAAAAGGCATTATCCGATAAGGGATATTTCACCCAGATTCTTGACGGGGACAATATCAGGACCGGGATCAACAACAATCTGGGTTTTTCTGAGGATGACCGGTTTGAAAATATCAGAAGAATTGCTGAAATATCTAAACTGTTTGTAAACTGTGGTGTCATCACAATCAATTGCTTTATCAGCCCAACGGAAGATATCAGGAATATGGCCCGCCGTATTATTGGTCAGGATGATTTTATAGAAATCTATGTAAATGCACCTTTGACAGTTTGTGAAGACCGGGATGTCAAAGGATTATATAGTCGTGCACGTCGGGGAGAAATAAAGGAGTTCACCGGGATTACCTCTCCGTTTGAAACTCCGGAAAACATTGATTTTGAAATACGTACGGATTTATTTTCGATTGAAAAATCGGTCTCCCAGATTCTGGAAGTCATTCTGCCAAGGATCGCTTATCACTGATCGCGCAGGCACCTGACAGAAAATCCATTTCCCCTGCCCGACCGATAATCTGATACGGAACTTACCTCACTGTTCATTCCATGTGATTTTGCTCTTAACAGACCTTCAGGTTCCGAAGTCCAAAAAAAGGTAACCGCTAAATCAGGCGGATCAAACGACCAGGTGTGATTCTGGTATAACACACCGCCCGGCGATGCACGGAAACTTCCGTTTTGCTGATTTTTAAGTGAATCACCTGCCACCGACCGGCCACCATAATAATTCAGCAAAGTAAGCCATTCCTGATCTGTTGGAACATGCCATCCCGCAGGACATAATCCCTGACCTCCCGGTGCCGGATCATGCCACATCAGTTCATCCCATTCATAAAGACCACCATTGGATTCACAACTGGCTGAAAGATTATTCATACAATACTTTTCAATGATACAATTGTCCGTCTGTCCGGTAGATAAATTCACCCAGGCGCCAATGTTGAGATTCTTGGTAAACCAGCATTGTGTGCCGATTAAAACTGTCGGGTAGGTCTGGTTATCCCGATAATCTGTAACAGGCATTCCGCAGTCTGCAATTTCATTGCGTACATTGATAGACACGGAAGCTGAAGAAGAACAATCCCCAGTGTTTGTGTAAGAATAGGTTATCTGGTGCAGCCCAAACCCGGCTGCAACGGGGTCGAAAAATCCGTTGATCACACCATTGCCTTGATATTCACCACCCAGGGGTAACCCGCCTTTAAGTTTAATCGGCTTTCCATTAATGCTTGTAATCAAATCATTGCAAGCATTAAACCTGACTACCGGTGAAGGACTGAGTAAAATCGTTAACGTGTCTGTTGCAGGATTGTTGGTACTGCAGGTTACATCTGAAGTAAGCTGGCAGGACACCAAATCCCCGATAAACGGCACATAACCATAGGTCATATCGTTGCTGCCAACAATCGTCCCGTTGACTTTCCACAGGTAAACCGGATTTGCACCTTCATTGCTGACAGATGCATTTAAAGTGACGAATGTTCCTGCGCAAACAGCCGTTGAAGGGGTAGCTGTTACGTTTATTTCCACCGGAGAAACCGGGTTCACGACCATTTCAACCGTATTGGAAGTAGCAGGATTATTGATCAGACACGCATCATTTGCTGAAACAATGCATCTGACAACATCCCCGTTCACCGGTTCGTAGGAATAAGCGGGCGAATTGGTTCCAACATCCAGTCCATTCACCTGCCACTGAAATACTGCGGTACTGCCTGCATTAACCTGAATAGCCGTTAGTGTGGTCTGAGTTCCGGCACATACCGGGTTAATGGATGCTGAAACCGAAATACCGATTTGAGGATTTGGATTAACGGTCATGGCAATGCTATTCGAGGTCGCGGGACTTCCGATGGCGCAAGTGACATTTGAAGTCAAAGCACATTGGATGATATCCCCTTCCGACGGGGTAAACCTGAATGTCGGACTATTCAGGCCGGCATCGTTTCCATTGACATTCCATTGGAAAACAGACATTGAACCCTCGTTCGTTGCTGATGCAGTGTAAATGACCTCGGTTCCTGCGCAGACAATTTCTCCAGGATCGGCATTGATCGCCAAAGTTACCGGTAAATTCGGATTAACATGGGTTGTGATCGGCAGTGATGTCGTATCGTTCCCGGATACACAGGTTGCATTCGACATCAAAGTGCAGGTAACGCTGTCACCATCTGCGGGCAGATATGAAAATATCGTGTCGTTCGTTCCCCTGATGGTGTCATTTACTTTCCATTGAAAGGTTGGATTGTCACCACCGTTGACAGGATGACATGTGAATTTCAGACTTGTGCCGGCACAAATAAATCCTGGAGGATCTACGTCTATTGTAACCATTACCGGCGTTTGAAGAACAGTCATGCCAATGGTGTTTGAGGCTGCAGGATTCCCGGTTCCACATGTCAGAATAGATGTCATGACGCATGTGATGGAATCTCTGTGGGCAGGAAAATAGGAAAACGTTGTGCTGTTCGTTCCAACCGGCAGCTCGTTGACATACCATTGATACACCGGTGTAGGCCCTCCAAATGATGAAGTTGCAGTATAAGTAACAGGTGTATTTACGCAAATGGGGTTATCTGAGGCAGTAATAGCCACGGATACGGGAAAAGTCGAGCCAACGATCATGTTGATCTGATTGGAGGTGTCGGGATTATGACTGACACACGCTTCGCTTGACGTAACCCGGCACGTGATACTATCTCCATTTCCGGGGGCATAGATAAAGGTAGAGAGGTTTGCACCGGCATCCAGTCCATTCACGTTCCATTGATAGAAAGGAGTCGGGCCTCCATTGATAACATTGGCTGTATAATTAATTGGAATCCCCAGACAACCCGGATTGGATGAGCATCCAATAGAGACACTGACTGGCAGGATCGGATTTACGGTCATGGTGATATCGTTTGATACAGCGGGACTTCCTGTGGCACAGGAAAAACTGGAAGCAAGCTGAAACCCGATGACATCTCCGGTGGATGGATAACACGAATAAGTTAAACTGTTTGATCCTACGCTGATTCCATTGACAGACCACTGGTAAACGGGATTTATCCCGCCATTTTTCGGGGTTGCGGTAAAATATACCCGTTGTCCGCTGCAAGCCGGATTGGCAGAGGGAGTAATGGTTACGCTGACCGGAAAATCAGTTCCGACCTCCATCATGATTTCATTGGAAGTAACAGGATTGTTGATCACGCATGTCATGCCTGAGGTCAGCTGACATGAAATAACATCTTCGTTCAATGGGTAATAGGCATATGCCGCAGTACCAGAGCCAACGTTTATTCCATTAACTTTCCATTGGTATCCCGGAGATGCTCCGCCATTCAAGGCATTTGCAGTAAAAGTTACAGGTTTGTCGGCACAAGCCGGATTGGCCGATGCTGAGATTGATACGCCACCTGTTTGCGGCGGGAGAACAGACATGGTGACAGAATTCGATGCAACCAGCGAACTTGAAGGACAAGGGATATCAGGAATCAATTTGCACGTGACCACATCGCCGTTTGCCGGATTGTATGCAAAGAAAGGCTGGTTCCCGCCTGCTGCGGTGTCATTTACTTTCCATTGATAAACCGGCGCCGAACCTCCGTTAACCGCAGTCGCTGTGAAAGTAGCCGATGTTCCCTGGCATGCCGGGTTTGCAGAACAGTTGATGGAAATGCTAACCGGAAGAACCGGCCAAAAAATCATGCTGATCGGATTTGACAAGGCAGGGTTTCCGCTGGCGCAGACAACATTTGAGGTAAGGTGACAGGCAACAACATCCCCGGATGAAGGCACATAGGTAAAGACCTCACTGTTGGCCCCGACAATCATTCCATTCACAAGCCATTGATAAAGCGGGCTGGTGCCTCCATTTTCAGGACGTGCAGTATAAATAATTGAATGACCCTGACAATCAGGATTTTCAGAGGCTGAAATTGCTACTGTGACCTGCAATGTATCTGTCACTGAAATTTCAATTGTATTTGATATGGCTGGATTACCTGTTGTGCATGCATCATTCGATGTCAATTTGCATGTTACCCAATTCCCATCAGAAGGCACATATGAGAATAATGAACTGTTTGTGCCAGCATCAATGCCATTCACCATCCATTGATAGTGTGGAATAGAACCGCCATGTTGAGGTGTTGCAACAAAAGTTGCCGGCATCCCCTGACAAACAGGGTTGGCGGCGGCTGCAATGGAGACACTCACTGGTACGAATGGGCTCACCGTCATCTCTACCGGGTTCGAGGGGACCACATTGGATGAAACACAAAACGCGTTTGATGTCATCACGTTGGTAACCACATCGGTATTTACCGGAGGATAGGTATAAGATTGGCTGGTCGTCGGTCCGGCTGCATTATTCCCATTCACTTTCCATTGATACATCGGCAATGTGCCTCCATTTACCGGAGTTGCCAGATAGGTTACCTGGGAACCTTCACACACAGGATTCAGTGAAGCTGAAATGGTGACGCTGGAAGTCGAAATCGCACGTACATCCATGGTCACGACGTTGGAGGTTGGGAGATTTGGCGCAGGACAAGTAGTATCGGGCACAATCTGGCACACGACCTTATCCCCATTTCTCGGAAAATAGCAATAGCTGGGATTATTGATCAGAGAGCTTTTGACCGTGTCATTCACTTTCCACCGGTATCGGGCAGCAGTTCCAACATTCATCACGGTTGCAAAAAAACAAACGCTGCTGCCTACGCAGGATGGGTTTGCAGCAGGGGTCACCTCAACAGAAACAGGTACCGCCGGATTTAAATGCATTTCGATATAATTCGATGTATCAGGATTATTTATGACACAACTCCCAAGGCTGGAGGTCATGACACATGAAATAACATCACCTGCAGATGGAATGTATTCATACCTGTACAATGTCGCATTTCCGGGACCATTCATGCCATTCACTTTCCACCGATAACCCGGAGTTGATCCTCCGTTTAAAGGTACAGCAGTATAATAGACCGTGGTTCCGGGGCATACGGGGTTAAAATCGGCCGAAATTGAGACACTGACAGGGAATCCGGTTCCCGCAATCATGGTGAGCGCGTTGGAAGTGTCAGGATTGTTGTTTATACAAATCTGATTTGATGTAAGCACACATTTTACAACATTGCCGTGTACAGGCGGGAAAATATAGGTTGAATTGGTCGCGCCAGGTTTTGGCACCCCATCAACCAGCCATTGGTAAAGTGGTGCTGTGCCGCCATTGACCGGATATGCCGTAAAAGTAACAGCAGCACCGGTGCAAAAAGTCAGAGATGGTGTACTGATCGTAACTCCAACAGGCTGTTGCGCCTTAACTGACATGGCTACCTGGTTCGAAATAACAGGGATTCCGTTATTGCAGGTTGCATTGGAAGTCAGCTGGCAGGTTACTGCATCATAGTTCGCCGGAACGCATGTATAAGTCGGATTGGTTGCCCCTGTGATTACGGTTCCGTTTACCCGCCAGGTATATAGTGGTGAAGCTCCGCCATTGTTAGCCGTTGCTGTAAATGTTACTGATGTGCCTATACAGACCGGATTGAGCGAAGGAGCAATTGAAACCGATGCAATCGCAGCGGGAGTAATTGTCATGAGAATTGAGTTGGATGTAGCAGGGCTTCCCAATGCACAATTCAGACGGGATGTTAAAACACAGGTGATGACATTTCCATTCGCAGGCACAAAGGAATAACTGCTATTGGTAGCGCCACTGACATGCCGGATTTGAAGAAGCGACAATGGTCACACTCGCAATGAGTGCTGCTGATTCCGACATGATAATCGGGGGAAACGATTCAACCGGATTGGTACCGCTGATACAAACGGAATTTGAGGTAAGTTCGCAGGTTACCTGATCGTTGTCGATTGGATTATAGGCAAAAACAGGGCTGTTTGAGCCTTTGGGAACATTGTTTACTTTCCATAAATACGCTGGTGCGGCGCCGCCGTTAACCGGAGTCGCCCTAAATGAAA
>JAPLDG010000202.1 GCA_026391845.1 Bacteroidota bacterium
AGTTTGCATCGGAAGGTCTAGCCGACTATATTGATGTGTTTTGTGACCGGGGTTTTTTTACTTTGGAAGAGACCGACCGGATGCTGAATGCAGGGATGAAATATGGTATGCGCGCTAAAATTCATGCCAACGAACTTGATTTTTCAGGAGGAATTCAGGTCGGAGTGAAATACAATGCCCTTTCTGTGGATCATCTCGAATTTACTGGAGAGGAGGAGATTGAGTGTTTGATGGATACTGAAACGATGCCTACTGTGTTGCCAGGCGCTGCATTTTTCCTGGAGATGGCTTACGCTCCGGTTCGTAAAATGATCAATGCAGGACTTCCTGTTGCCATGGCCAGCGATTTTAACCCGGGTTCTTCACCTTCAGGGAATATGCAGTTCATCCTGTCGATGGCTTGCATTAAATACCGCATGCTCCCGGAAGAAGCAATCAACGCAGTGACCATTAATAGCGCTTATGCCATGGGATTAAGTGAAGATCATGGGAGCATCGCCCGTGGAAAAATTGCCAACATTTTTATCACCAAACCGATTCCTACCTATTCGTTCATGCCTTATGCTTATGGAAGCAACAAAGCGGAAAGCATCATTCTGAACGGGAAATTAATTACACATCCTTCGTTGCCCGGAAAAGAATTTTTTCAATAGGAATCAGTTATTCCGACAGAGTAATCACAGATTCTTTTTTAAAGCGGCATCTGTTGCATCCAGCAATGGCTGAATGGATATTTCGCTTCCTACGGCGTTCTTCATCCAGATTTGTGGAATAAGACGCCCGGCTGAATAGATCCGGACTGTTTCATCGGCGAAACTTTTGCCTTTCAGGAACTGATCAAGCTGAAAATCAATGAGATGTCCGACAGGGTAATTTGACAAATATAATGGATTGTCAATCATATGTGAATAGATTGCAAGGATTGGCGTGTCTTTTATCCTGAAAACCGGCGAATAGTATTGATTCCAAACTTCAATGGCTGTTGCAACTACAGTTTGCTTCAGCTGTTCTTTGGTTGCAGATGGGTTTTCATATAACCATTTCCAAACTTTCATGTCAAGGAGCGATACCCCCATGATTTCATAACTCATCCAGAAGTTGTCGATGGCAGCAAGGGCCTCCTTATCAGGATCGTTATCCTTGATGCCCAACAGTTCGAGATCATGTTTTTGAAACGTAAACGCAAATGCTTCCGTAAATGCCGTGTTGGGAACTCCCTGCATCGTGTAATTATCAACCATATAAAGGGAAATTGTTTGCTCTACATTGTGGCCAAGTTCATGAATGGCAATATTATAACCTTTGTAGTCCATTCCGTCTTTTCCGATGCGTGTACGCAAATGGGCTTTATCCCCCTTCATTTGTGCACCCCAGGCATGGCCGCTTCCTCTGGCGGGATCAACGGTTATATGGGAGGCGATCTCTTTGGCTATATCGGGTTTGAAGCCCATTTTAAGAAGCATATTGGGAATGTCGGCCTCAAAAGCCTGGGTATTTGGATACTTTGCGCGGGTGGTTTTGTCGAGCAATTCCATGTTCATATTGCTCCGGGGTTTGAAGCCATCATACCAGATGTCGAATGGCTGTAAGGGGCGGCCTAGACGTTTGCTGATCAGGTCGCCAACTTGTTTGACCTGCGCAGAAGAGCATAACCCGGTAAAAAGTTTTTCAACTTGTTCCTGTGGAATCTCCATGCCTCCGTCAAAAGTCCGGGCGATATAATTCGGGTACATCGGCGTATATGGATCCATCAATTTCATTTTGTTAAACAGATTCAGCAGGTTGGCATACCTGGTATCAGGTTCAGGGGTATTGGCAACTTCTTTCCCATCCTTGAAAACTTTATTGGAAAAAGGGTTCCATTGAAAGGAGGGGTTGTTGATCACGCTGTCGGGGATATCCTGGTTGATGATCCGGAGCATTACCTCGTAGATCATTTTTTGCTTGAGCAATCCTTCTTCACCTTTATTATAGTTGGCTTTAAGCTCGTCACGGAGGTTCCAGTGGGATAAGAGTTTCATCTCTTTTGCAAAATGGGTTTTTCCCTGGTCATCATAAAGATTTCCGACATAAATATTATAGCCGGAGATGTAATTATCCGCAGCAGTGAGGGCTTCGGCGATTTTAACATTGACATCTGCCGGCACACGTGATGTGAATAAATCACCCATGCGAACACAGGCCCAGTCGTAACGGCTCCATGTTGGTCCCGATTCCTCTTTTTCCTTCAAAGAATAGAACGGGAAATTGAGCGCCGTTACGAATGCAAGTTTGTTATTGAAGTAGTCATCATTGAAATGTGCCCCAGGCTCATAAGAGCCGAACATCTCATCAATATTGAGCATCTCCCCGATGTCAAGGTGCATGCCACGCTTCAGGTCGAGGCTGATCATGTTGAAATGGCCAAACAGTGATTCCCAGTTGGAAGAAAACCGTTTGAATAAATATTCCCGTTTAGCAGGATCACCAACAAAAAATTTCTGGCAGAATGTTTCAAAATCCTTTTCTGTGCCATCTTTCGGTGTCCATAGGGCTGCACATTGTTTCACCCCTTTTTCCATGCGGGTTTTACCGGTTTCACCATATTGGTTGGTCAGTTTGAGCATGACAGAATCAATAGTGGGTTGTTTGATAAAGGAAACCGGGGTTTTTTCATCGGTTTTTTCAACAGGTTTGCATTGTCCAAGCAGTATGGCCAATGGCATCATAAGGAGCAGGATTTTTTTCATGGGAGAGTGTTTGACAACTTTAAAACAAAATTAACAAAAATATCTATTTTTGCAAACTCTTTCTCCATTTCACCATTTCACTATTTCTTTTATGAAACAACTGATTGAATGTGTTCCCAATTTTTCTGAAGGTCGCGACATGGGCGTGATCAAGGTCATCACGGATGAAATTGAAAAAGTGGAGGGGGTCAGGCTTTTGGATGTTGACCCCGGCGCGGCTACCAACCGTACCGTCGTTACCATGGTTGGTACGCCTGATGCAGTGATTGAAGCCGCGTTCCGTGCGATTAAAAGGGCATCGGAGGTAATTGACATGAGCAAACACCATGGAGAGCATCCGCGGTTTGGTGGAACAGATGTTTGCCCGCTTGTACCGATTGCCAACATTACCATGGAGGAAACGGCACGGTTTGCACACAAGCTTGCTGAAAGGGTTGGTAGAGAGCTTGAAATTCCGGTTTATTGTTATGAAAATGCCGCTTTGCTGCCTGAGCGGCGCAACCTGGCGAATTGTCGGTCAGGAGAATATGAGGGATTGCCCCAAAAGTTGGACAATCCGCAATGGAAACCAGATTTTGGTCCCCCGGCATTTAATCCGCGTACTGGGGCCATTGCCATTGGTGCACGCGATTTTTTAGTAGCTTACAACATCAACTTGAATACCACCTCTACGCGGCGTGCCAATGCTGTTGCATTTGATATCCGTGAGAAGGGGCGGCCGGTTCGCGAGGGTAACCCGATCACAGGGAAGATTAAAAAAGATGAAAACGGCCAGGAAATATGGCAACCGGGAGCCCTCAAAGCCTGTAAGGCCATCGGGTGGTTCATTGAAGAATATGGCATTGCCCAGGTCTCTATTAATCTTACCAATATCAGCATTACATCCGTTCATGAAGCCTTTGAGGTCTCTTGTCTGAAAGCGCAGGAGCGGGGTATGCGGGTTTCAGGATCTGAGCTTGTTGGGCTTGTACCTAAAAAGGCCATGATTGATGCCGGGAAATACTTTCTGCGGAAGCAGCAGCGCTCGGTAGGAATTTCGGAGGATGAGATCATCAGGATAGCGGTCAAATCACTGGGATTGGATGACCTGAAGCCTTTTAATCCCCGTGAAAAGATCATCGAATATATGCTGGAGGACCCCAGGGATAAGAAACTTGTCAGTATGACCGCCGAAGGGTTTGCCAATGAAACCGCCTCCGAATCACCCGCTCCGGGAGGAGGGTCTGTTTCTGCCTACATGGCGGCTCTGGGAGTTTCTTTGGGAACGATGGTTGCCAATCTCTCTTCTCACAAATCCGGCTGGGATGAGCGCTGGGAAGAGTTTTCGATCTGGGCTGAAAAGGGGCAGAAACTCAAGGAAGAATTGTTGTTTCTTGTTGATGAAGACACGCGGGCATTTAATAGAATCATGGATGCATTTAGTTTACCGAAAGGAACTGAAGGAGAAAAAACGGTTCGCTCAATGGCCATCCAGGCTGCGACCCGTTACGCTATTGAGGTGCCATTCCGTACCATGCAGAAAGCATTTGAATCGTTTGATATAATCCGGGCCATGGTTGAAAACGGTAACCCGAATTCTGTTACCGATGCCGGTGTCGGGGCGCTATGCGTAAGGTCGGCTGTAATCGGTGCCTATCTGAATGTGAAGGTGAATGGTGCAGGTTTTAAGGATAAGGCGTTTCTGGATGAGATCATGAAAGAGGCCGATGAACTGGTGTTAAAAACAAAAACCGCTGAGGATGCAATCCTGGCAGCGGTTTTAGAGAAAATCTCCTGAAAATAGTAACTATTTTTTCGCCGGCCCCTGACAGCATTCCAGCGAGCAGGACTCTTTTCTGAGAAATTTCCCCTCTTTGTCGAAGAAAAGTTTCTCGTGAGTTTTGTCTTTGTTTACACATATATCATACGTGATAATCCCTTTTGCATCGACTTTAAAAACTTTGTCGATGGAATACCCGTTGAAATTCTTCGAAATATACTCCAAAATGGGTTTTTGAAGTTCAGCTGGCTGAAGTTCCGTTTTGGTCTGAGCAAATAAAACGGAACTGAAAATTCCAAATAAAATAATTAAAAAAACTTTTTTCATAAATCTTGAGGCATTGTAATACAACAATCGCGGTGCAAATTTGACGTATGATTCTGTTGGAATTTTGGAGTGATGAATTATTTATATGATATTTTAAGGGTGTGCAAACCGGCATCGTAAATATAGTCGATTTTCATCTGGTACAGGTTGATGATTTTCTGTACGATGGCAAGTCCAAGACCGACTGAATCGGTGCTGTTTTCTGATTTCCTGAAACGCTCAAAAAGGGCACGGGGGTTGGTTCTTAAAATTTGCCCGGTATTTGTAATTGTAAAGGAGTCACTTTGAACAACCACATCAATTCTCCCCTTGAAAATGTTATGCCTGATCGCATTGGATACCAGGTTGGTGATCAGAATCTCAGCCAATGTGTGATTCATTTTCAATATGAGAGAATGGTGATAGTTTTTCGTAATGGAAATGCCCCTGTGAGCGATCATTTCTTCAAAATGTTCGAAAGTGGTATCCAGGAGCTGTGTTAGGTTGATCTCCTCAGGATGGATGAACTGGTTATTCTCAATTTTCGAGATAAGAAGCAATCCCTGGTTTAATTTCGACATCCTCGTGGTTGCTTCAAACACAGAACTGATCAGTTTTAGTTGGTCTTCATCCAGGTTTTCTTTCTGAACCAGCAGTTCAAGTTTAGATTTAATGATAGCAAGGGGAGTTTGGAGTTCGTGGGCTGCATTTTCGTTAAATTCCTTGAGATTCATGAAATCAATCCGTATTTTTTTTGACATCTGTTCAAGGGTTTGATTCAACCGCTTGAATTCATAAATGTCGGTTCCCGGCAGTTCGAGCGGTGCGGTCTGATTGATCTCGTATTTGTTGAGGTTATCAAGTATCCGGTAAAACGGGATCCAGACACGCCGGGAAATGAAATAATTCACAAGGACTAACAGGGCTAGCAGGCTCATGAATACCAGGACAAGGGAGATGACGATTTCTGTGATCAGTTTCTCTGAATCCTGCAATGGTTTGTAAATATTGATCGTATAACCTTTGTGTCTGATTGAGGTGTTTTCGGCGAAAAGATGACGAAATGAAGCAAATGCCCCTAAATCGCTGTCATACATCAGGGTATCACTGATATAGCCTGTCTTGGTTTGCGGTGCATTGAGGATTGTCACATCGATCATATGTCCGAAAATAAGTCGGAAATCGGGAACACTGTCAGAGTAGTTGATGGTTTGCTCGATCAGAAGCTTCTCTTCAATGAGTGTTTCATCAATCTGGCGTTTAAAAATATCATGAAGGAGATTAAAAAAAATCAGTCCGCTGATAACGAAAACCACCCCGGAGATATAGATATATGAAAGGGATGTTCTTGTAAGCAGTTTCATTGCCCGGAGAATTTATACCCCATTCCATAAATGGTTTTGATATAATCCTCTCCACCTTTCTCCATGATTTTTTTTCTGAGATTTTTGATATGGGTATAAATGAAGTCGAAAGAATCGGCCATATCCATTTCATCGCCCCACAAATGTTCTGCAATCGCTTCACGGGTCAGAATGCGGTCTTTATTGGAAAGAAAGAATACCAGGAGGTCATACTCCTTTTTTGTCAGGATAAGTTTTTGTCTTGAGACTGAAACTTCCATCTGCTCCGGAAGAACTCTCAGATCATTGAAAAGGATTTCATTTACCCCGCCGAAACTTCTGCGGCGAATAATGGATTTGATCCGGGCATTGAGTTCAGGCAGATGAAAAGGTTTGGTAAGGTAATCGTCGGCGCCAATCTCCAACCCGGTTATTTTGTCATCCAGGGAATTTTTTGCAGATATGATGATGATGCCGGTTTCAGACTTGTTTTCTTTTAATTCCCTGATAAGGTTGAGCCCACTGCCATCAGGCAGGTTGATATCAACGATGATGCAATCGTAATGATAGAGATTTATTTTTTCAACTGCAGAATCAAAGCTGAATACTGCTTCACAGAGGTAGTTTTCTTTTTGCAGGTATTCCGTAATGGAAAAGGACAATTCTTTTTCGTCTTCTATGAGGAGAACTTTCATTCGGTTAATCTTTAATACACCTGACGGAAAACGCATTCGCTCTGCTCCCGGGAAATCTGGAGGTGCTTGGCGTGATGGAGTTGACGCCCCGGGCAATGCTTCGGACTGAGCCAGAGGGCGTCGCAGTCCAGAACATGGTGCCGGCTTCCTGTCCGGTGGTAAATGCCCAGGTTTTGTTCATGTAGCCCATTCCCCTGGTCTGCGCCCCGAAGCCTTGATCGACAAGAGTATCTTTAATAAAACTTCCGGCAACTCCGTCAGCAGGAGGTGTAATACCGGTACTGATGGCATCTATCAGCCATTGCCATTCTGCTTCAGATGGAACATGCCATTCAGGCGGACAAAGTCCCCGGCCGGTAGATGTATATGAGTAGGCCATCAATTCATCCCATTGATAAAACCCGCCGTAGGCCTTGCATGTGGGATCGGTGGGCAGGCAGAACTTTTCGCTGATGCAGTTATCCGTTTGCGCCTGAGATGACAACACCAGGGGTGTCCCATAGTTCAGATTCTGCTGCATCCAGCATCTGCCACCGATCAGCGAAGTCTTATATTTTTTGCCATCCCGCACATCGGTCAGACTGTCTCCGCAGTTGAGTGACGAATTGAATACGTTGATGGTTACAGCCGCCGAGGAAGCTGTGCAGTTGAATATATTGGTGTATTTATACGTGATTTGATAGGGTCCTGAGGGCGCCCCTGCAGGATCAAACTCGAAATTCCCGGACAGTGGATTGTAATTTACCCTGTTGCCGGTATAAATCCCCTGGTCAGGAAGGAAGGGTGTTCCGCCCCGAAGAGTGATTTTTTGTGAATGTGAGGTGGTATTCAAATCAAAACACGGGATAAATGAAGGTACAGGTGTTGGATTCACAGTTGTGGAATAGGCGGAGGAAGACTTGCAACCTGTAGTGGTAAGGTAGGTTCCGGTGACAGAAACAGTGGCCGGACCGGAAACGGGCCAGTTTAACGTGGCAGAATTTGTACCCTGACCTGACACAACACATCCAGGGGGAGACCATGTAAAAGTACAAGCCGGGTCGGACGGAGTTTCATATACATGGTGCTGAAGTTCACATTCGGGCCCGGTTCCCGGGGTGATGGTGGTAACAGGAAGCGGATTCACCGTCACTGTAAAAGGAGTTGCAGTAGCAGCGGAACACATCGTACCAGGATCGGTATAATTGGCGCTGATGGAATAATTTCCAACCGTGTTCCATGTCACTGCAACGCTGTTATCCGTTAGACCTCCGCCGGCAGTTTTTGTTGCCTGAGGCGGCAACAACCAGATATAATCTGACTTCCCGGCTTCAGTAGTGTAAACTTGACCGGAAACATTCAGACATACTGCGTTTTCACCTGCAATAAATGAAGGGGAAGGTAATGGTTTTACGTTAACCGGGTAAGTGGTCGCGCTGGCTGCGGTACACGTTGTAGCCGGATCAGTGTAATTGACTCCGACAAAATAATTTCCCACTTTATTCCACGTCAGGGTAACACTGTTATCGTCAGCAGTTCCACCTGCTGTTTTTATTGCTTCCGGAGGAATTGTCCAGATATAATTTAATTTACCGGCTTCAGTTGCATAAATATTATCGAGAATGTTCAGACATACAGCGTTTTCACCAGTTGTAAAGGAGGGTGTGGGTAACGTTTTAACTTCAACTGAAAAAGTGGTTGCGGTGGCTGCCGTGCACGTTGTATTGGGATCCGAGTAATTAACCCCGATCAAAAAAACTCCTGCCGTTTTCCATGTGAGGGTTACACTGTTATCGGCAGCACTTCCACCTGCTGTTTTTATTGCCTCCGGAGGGACTGTCCATATATAATTTGACATACCAGCTTCGGTCTCATACACTTTATTGGGAATGTTCAGACATACCGTGTTTTCCCCGGCAGTAAAGGTGGGTGCGGGTAAAGGTTTAACTTCAACTGAAAAAGTTGAAGCAGTGGCTGCCGTACATGTTGTTGTGGGATCGGTGTAATTAACCCCTATCGAAAAAACTCCTGCAGTCTTCCAGGTCAGGGTAACCGTGTTGTCGTCAGTGTTTCCACCTGCAGTTTTGGTTGCCTCGGGAGGAATTGTCCAGATATAATTTGTCTTGCCTGCTTCAGTCGCATATACTTTACCGGGTATGTTCAGACATACAGAATTTTCGCCAGCGGTAAAGGAGGGTGCAGGTAAAGGTTTAACTTCAACTGAAAAATTGGTAGCGCTGGCTGCTGTACAGGTCGTGGCTGGATCGGTGTACTTTACCCCGACGGAATAATTTCCCGCCGTATTCCAGGTCAGGGTTAAACTGTTATCTGATGTGCCACCTCCGGTAGTTATGGTGGCTTCGGGAGGAATTGTCCAGATATAATTTGACATACCGGCTTCAGTCTCATACACTTTATCGGGGATGTTCAGACATACAGAACTTTCGCCGGCGGTAAAGGATGGTTCAGGCAAAGTATTGACTTCAACTGAAAAAATGGTCTCAGTGGCTGCCGTACATGTTGTCGTGGGATCGGTGTACTTTACGCCGATAGAATAATTTCCCGCGGTGTTCCAGGTCAGGGTTACACTGTTTTCAGAGGTACCACCACCGGCAGTGACGGTCGCTTCAGCGGGAATTGTCCATATGTAATCTGATTTACCCGTTTCAGTTGTGTAAACCTTATCGGGGCTGTTCAGGCATGGAGCATGATCGCCTTCAGAAAAAGAGGGAACCGGCAATGGGTTTAAAATAACTTCCGCACTTCCCGTAATTATTCCGCCCGTAGTACATACTTGATTTGTCACAGAAGTCAGTGTATATAATCCCGCAGTGCTGGTGATAAACTGATACGGCATCGCTCCGTTATAATCAACCACAGGTGTCTGGTCTATGCCATCAATCGCGTAAGTGAATGTATAGGGGCCGGGTGAGCCGCTGATGAGGATGCTGACAGTGGTAATGCTTGTACCGTCATCGCAGATGGGACCTCCTCCGCTGATCTGCGAATTAGGACATAGTGCTGCAGGAGAAGTAATCTGCTGTGTGAGGTTACAGTTCAGACTGTCGGTAAAAACAGCAGTAATTGAATGAGTTACCCCATCGCATGGGATACCTGTCAAGTTGTATGCCAAAGGACTTGTAAATGGCGGGTTGAACGTTTCGACTATTGGAGGAATGGCAGTATTGTCGGTAATGGTCAGGGTTCCTGTTGGGGAGGGGTTGCTGAATTCAATGTTGCCGGAAACTGAGAATGTGTTATTCAATGGGTTACATGTTGTACCGGTTGCTGTAATTGCCAGCATCGAACAAAAATCGACAATGTCACAGCTCGTGGCTCCTAAACCCCCTGTTTGAGAAAATGTTATGAACCCAGGGTCTTCGCTGTAGTTTGTCATCAGGAGGATATAAAACTCTCCGACCTGGGCATTCAGAATGTGGCAGGTTTCTGTATTTAACGTGGAATAGCTGCAGTCAACAATGTTTCCCTTGGGGTAAAGACATCCTGGTGTATTATTGTTGCAGCAAGGGTTCGATGGCTTGGGACATGAACCCGTCAGTCCGAAATTGCAGCCGTTGGTAAGACTGGTAAAGGGGCCCCAGCAGATGAAATCAACATCATGGTTGTCTGTTTGGGAAATGTTGATGATAATATCTCCGGCCTGAGCTACCTTCATAAAATACCACGCCGGGCAAGGTGTTGAGTTGAGGCATCCGTAATTCGGATAACCTAAAACGGGAGGAGGCGCATTTCCTACGGTATCAGCCGGGAATTGGTAAGAATTTTCTGAACAAGCTACGCTTGCCGTCGAACAATCGAAAGCACCCTTCATGGATGAATTTGATCCGGCTGGTGCTTTATAAAATGAGGAGGACCCGACAATACTATTTTTAGTTGTTTCGCTGGTGGATGAATTGGCTTCTGCCGAACTTTGATAAAGTTCAGCAAATTGTCCAGGCACCTCTGCACTGTCAAGGGTAGTGCTGAACAGAGTGGAATCACTGTGAAACTCACCTTTATCAACCATAAAAATATTCCGTCTCCGTGCTTTTTCGTAAAAATCGAGTCGTTGAAATTTGGAATGCAACAAGTATAATTTCACGTAATAATAACCGGCATCAGAATCCGCATGATCAAACCGTGCAAACCTAAGCAACGTGTCGGATGGTTGTGATCCACAAAAGGCCGTATCAGAATTAATATCCTGAATATCCAAGCTTTCAGCAGGAATAACACCATTGCTGGCTTTGCTATAAGAGACCGAAATAAAAGAAAGTAATGGCAATAAAATCATGAAGAACCCTAAACGGAAAAAAACGCATTGGTATCTCTTTTTCTTCATGGTCACATTTAACTTTTTACAAAAACGTCTGTCACGTGTCTCGTGTCACGCGTCACGGATTCAACAGATTCTCAATCTTTCACACACCTCACCGAAAACGCATTATTCCGGCTTCCTGAATACTTGGATGTACTGAGGTTGATGGAGTTAACTCCGCGCGCAATGCTGCGATCGGCACCATCCGGCGTAGCAGTCCAGAACATCGCACCGGTTAACTGCCCGGAGGTAAATGCCCAACTGTTGCTGAGGTAATAGAGTCCTTTGGTCAGTGCGAAAAAACCTCCCGGATTAAGAAAAGTATCTCTTAAAAAACTACCGGCAACGCCGTCTGGCGGAGTGATACCGGCACTGATATCTGTAATCATCGATTGCCATTCAAGCTCAGATGGAACATGCCATTCAGGAGGGCAGAGACCCTGATTTGAAGCGGTAGATGAATAGGACATTACCTCATCCCATTGATATAGTCCGCCATAGGACTTGCAGGTGGCATCGGTCGGGAGACAATACTTTTCGCTGACGCAATTATCTGTCTGGGGTTCTGATGTCAGGAGCAGTGTAGAGCCATACCTCAGGTTCTGCTGCATCCAGCACCTCCCGCCGATCAGCGAAGTTTTATACTTTGTACCATCCCTGACATCGGTGAGACTGTCTCCGCAAATCAGGGAAGAATTTACGACTTGAATGGTCACGGATGATGCTGATGCGGAACAATTAAAAGTATTGGTGTATTGATAGGCGATGGGATAGGATCCAATCGCGGCACCGGCAGGATCGAATTCGTAATTTCCTGAAACTGGATTGAAAGTGACCCTGCTGCCTGTATAGACCCCTTGAACAGGAAGGTAAGGGGTTCCGCCGCGAAGTGTGATTTTATTGGCATTGGGCGTAGTCCTCAAATCAAAGCAAGGAGTAAATAATGGCGCCGGCGTTGGATTTACCGTAGTGGAATAAACCGAAGATGACTTGCAATTTGTGCTGGTATTGGTTCCCATAACTGAAACTGTGGCCGGGCCCGTCGAAGTCCAGTTTATGGTAGCCGAATTTGTCCCTTGGGGAGACACAACAGTCCCTGGGATCGCGGACCATGAAAAGGAACAAGTTGGGTCCGGAGGTGTTTGGTAAACATGCTGCTGCAGATTACATGTTGGTCCTGATCCTTCAGTGATGGTGGTTACAGGCAGTGGGTTTACCAAAACATTATATCGGGAAGGAAAAGGTGCAATGCACCCATCACTATTTGTAAAATTGACATCCACCCATTGAGTACCAGAGGTGTTCCATGTTATACTGACAGAGTTTCCAGCAGTAGGAGTGGTAAATGATCCTCCGGAAACAGTCCAATTATAGTTTGACATACCTGACTGTGTGGTATATGAGGTTCCGCTGTTCAAACAAATAGGATTTAACAGGCTGGTGATGACAGGCGGGGTTGATTGATTGACCGTCACAGATTTTATAGCAGGTGAGGCACCAGTACATCCGGGACCCATTTTATAGTTTACGCTGACTTGCTTAGGTCCAGGTGAGTTCCAACTGACATCAATTTTATCCGTATTTGCACCAGTCACAGCCCCATTGGGTGAAACAATCCATTCATATTCACCCATACCTGCCTGAGTGGAGTATGAAGTTGCAATGTCGGTGCAAATGCTCCCCGGACCAGAAGTGATGACTGGCACAGGAAGGACAGCCACGTTAACATCGAAAATCGCAGGGGTTGCAGCAGTACACCCATTCATAGCAGTATAATTCACGGTAAGGTGCTGACTGCCGGTGGAAGTCCAGATCACATTGATCGTATCAATTGTAACCCCAGGCGTAAAGGTCCCACCATTCACGATCCAGATATAACCAGACATGCCGGTTTGAGTATAATACTTTGATCCGGGGGTATTAACACAGGCAATGGCAGGGCCTGAGATATCAGGTATTGGCAAAGGTTTAACTTCAACCGAGTAAATTGTTGAACTTGCTGCTGTACAGAGTGTGGTGGGTTCAATGTAGTTAACGCTGATATCATACCTTCCAACGGCGGTCCAGGTGAGGGTTACACTATTGTCATCAACAGTACCTCCGGCGGTTTTCGTTGCTTCAGGTGGAAACGTCCAAGTGTAATTGGATTTACCTGGTTCAGTGGTGTACACCTGCCCAGGAACATTCATGCATACATCGTTTTCCCCGGAAATGAAGGAGGGGGCAGGCAGTGGTTTAACATTAACTGAATAAGGTGTTGCGCTGGCCGCAGTGCACAGTGTGGTTGGTTCAGTGTAATTAACACTGATTACGGAATTTCCAACTGTATTCCACGTAAGCGTCACACTGTTATCAGAGGCAGTTCCGCCTGCTGTTTTTGTTGCCTCAGGAGGAATGGTCCAGACGTAATCTGATTTCCCAGATTCAGTGGAGTACACCTGACCAGGTATATTCAGGCAAACAGCGTTTTCGCCGGTGGGAAAAGTAGGTTCCGGTAAGGGTTTAACATTAACAGAATAATTGGTTGCACTGGCCGCGGTACACATCGTCGCTGGTTCTGTGTAATTTACACTGAGTACTTGATTTCCTGTAGTGTTCCATGTAAGGGTCACAGTGTTATCTGTAGCAGTACCGCCGGCAGTTTTTGTTGCTTCAGGGGGAATATTCCAAATGTAATTTGACTTGCCGGATTCAGTGGCGTAAACATGACCAGGAATATTCAGGCACACAGCGTTTTCTCCGGCAATGAAGGAAGGTTCCGGCAAGGGTTTAACGTTGACCGGATAAAGAGTTGCGCTCGCAGCTTCGCAGAGTGTGGTTGGTTCAATGTAATTAACACTGATAACATACGTTCCAACGGCGGTCCAGGTGAGGGTTACGCGATTGTCATCAGCAGTACCTCCGGCGATTTTCGTTGCTTCAGGTGGAAACGTCCAAGTGTA
>JAPLDG010000313.1 GCA_026391845.1 Bacteroidota bacterium
AATCACAGGCTACGCTTGTTTTCGGACAAATGAATGAACCTCCCGGAGCCCGTGCCCGTGTGGCCCTTTCGGGTCTCACCATGGCCGAATATTTCCGTGATGGCGACGAGAAATCAGGTGGTCGCGACATCCTCTTTTTTATTGACAATATTTTCCGTTTCACACAGGCTGGTTCTGAAGTTTCAGCGCTGCTCGGCCGTATGCCTTCGGCCGTTGGCTATCAGCCTACACTGGCATCCGAAATGGGCATCATGCAGGAACGCATTACCTCTACCAAGCGCGGTTCAATCACCTCTGTGCAGGCTGTTTATGTTCCTGCCGACGATTTAACAGACCCTGCACCTGCCACTACTTTCGCTCACCTGGATGCAACCACGGTTTTAAGCCGGAAAATATCCGAACTGGGAATTTATCCGGCAGTTGACCCACTTGATTCAACATCGCGCATTCTTTCTCCCGATGTGGTTGGCAATGAACATTACGACACCGCCCAGCGTGTCAAACGTATCCTGCAGCGGTATAAAGAACTCCAGGACATTATCGCCATCCTTGGCATGGATGAATTGTCGGACGATGACAAACTCGTTGTTTCACGCGCACGACGCGTACAACGTTTCCTCTCCCAACCATTTTTCGTGGCTACGCAATTTACCGGAATCCCGGGCGCTTTTGTGAATATCGAAGATACCATCAAAGGATTTAACATGATCATGGATGGAATGGTTGATGAGTATCCTGAATCTGCTTTTTCGATGGTAGGCACCATTGAAGAAGCCATTGAGAAAGGGAAGAAGATGCTGGCAGACAGCAGGTAAAAAAATGGCGTGACACGTGACGCGTGACGCGTGACAAATGAAAATTGACGAATGAAAGTTGAAATAATCACACCTGACTCAACCATTTTTACCGGCGATAATGTCGGGTTGATTCAGTTACCCGGCATTGACGGATCGTTTGAAGTGCTGAATAATCATGCTCCCCTGATTTCCGTTCTTAAGAAAGGGAAAATCAAACTGATCAATAAGGGCGAAAAGGAACCGCAGTTCTTTGATATTAATGGGGGTGTTATTGAGGTAGTTAACAATAAAGTGCTGGTACTTGCCGAGTAACCTCGTCTCCTGAGAAGCCATGTGACGGTAGCGTAAAACGGGCAGATATAAAAAAAGGCGACACATGGTGTCGCCCTTTTTTTTGGCGTATCGTATGTTAATAGAATCTAAGTCTGTTATCTGAAATCTTTGCAGTTTTTTCAAGGGCAGAATACATATTACTGGTGACCCGTTGATTGAAATTTTGCATTTGCTGCATTTTTTCATAGGTAAAATCATCCTTGGCAGGAGCTTCAATGATATCATTGATATAAACAAGATAGGCAGCATAATTTCCCGTTAGCGGTCCACCCAGATTTCCTTTCTTCATCGTGAATAATTGTCCTACGATTTCTCCTTCACGGCCGATGTTTGAACGGTTAAATCCGGAAAAGGCAACCATGGAAGTGTCAACTTTTGCATTAAGTTTGATGGCCAATGCTGCAATATCTTTGGTGCCGGCTATTTCCTTTTTCATTTTTTCGGCCATGATTTCGACCTTTTTCATGTTCTTGACCGAGGGTTCGATACGGCCTTTAAGATCCTTGATTTCCTGTTGTCCCTTTGGCGAAATACTTTTCAGGGTAGCAATTCCATATTTACCGGATAAATCAAATACAGGACTTACCTCACCAAGTTTAGTGGTTTCAGCAAATGCCCAGCGAACCATTTCACGGGCAGAGGCGAGTCCCATTACCTGATTGTCCATTTCCCGGATCCCGGGGGTGGAGCGTTTCTGAAGTCCTTTGTCAATGGAGGCTTTATCAAATGCTTCAATCGTTTTATTCTGGCCGGCAAAAGTACTCGCAAGCATGTATGTGTCCTGATAAGTCTGGTTGCTTGGCACAATGGCTCTGGTCACAACCGCTGCCTTCACTTTTACCACCGGGGCTGATTTCTCTGCAAGCATGAAAAGCGAATAGCCAATACGGGTTTCCACTACCTTCATTTCATTGGGTTTCAGGTCAAGGCCGGAATTGAAAAACGGATCAAAATTAGGATTCCCGTCTTTAAACCATTTCAAATCACCACCATCGTCTTTTGCGGTAGGATAATCAGATATTCTTTTGGCGACTTCAGCAAAAATTTGCGGATTTTTTTTGAGTGCAGCCATAAGACTGTCAGCTTTCGCCTTGGCTTCTTCCTTTGTCCGTTTGACGTTTTCATTTCCGGTACCGGCAAAGGTGAATAAAATCTGCGAACCCTTCATGGAGTCAGGACGTTCCTGGATAGCTATTAATTTTGCCATATACCATGAGTTGTTGATCTCTGCAGGTGGAAATATCGTTCCGGGTTTCGAGGAAAACAGCAGCGTGTCGAGCTGGGGAGGGAAGGTGCCTTTTTTAACAAACATCGTGTCTGCCTTAACATCGGAATTGGCATTTGTAAATGTCATTGCATCAAGACTTGTTTGAAACTCTTTGAAAAGAGAGGCTACATCTTCAGCTGTTCTTTTGCGGTCGATGGCGGATGGTTTCACCTCAAAAAGAACATATTCGAGGTCGCGGGTGGCTTCTTCAGAAAAGAAGTAAATTTTATTCTTGTCATAAAACTTCTGATAATCGGCATCTGTAAGTTTGATCGTACTATCAGAAATGGAAGTCAGATCGGGGGAAACTGACAGAACCTGCAGCGACTTTGACTGGTTGATATAATCTTTCTTCAGAAATGCCTTTGGAATATAATAACCCTTGGATATGAGGTTGTTGAATTTGGTTTCCTGGCGATCTTCTTTAATTGCTTTTTCGAACTGAAGCCACTGGTTTTTGGCTTTGGGCTCCATTTTTTCAAGATTTTTCAGGTAATTCAGCACCACGGAAGGATTGTACTGGCCGGTTGCAGGATCTTTAAAATATTGCAGGATAAAACGGTGGGGTTGTTTTCCCTGAACCTGGTCAAAAAGTTCTTCCGGAGTAACGGTAATCCCGAGTTCATCATATTCTTCGCCCATCAGGAGCTCTTTTACTGTCGTCGTCCAGGTACTTTGACGTACCTGATAGGTTTCCTGATCCGTGATTTTATCATTTCCTGAATTCTCTTTCTGCATTTCAAGGTTCTTTTCAACCTTGCTGTTGAATTCAGTGTAGGGAATACTTTCTCCGTTCACCATCCCGATGTCGTTGGTACCTTTGGGCGTTTTCTTGCTAAAGTCGCCGATAACAAAGGCAGCAATTGCGACACCAACAATGATGACAACCAGGCCTGAGTGCTTTCTGATATTTCCAATAATCGCCATGCTATTATATTTTTAATTTAAAACAGGGTGCAAAAGTATAGATAATTCACGAAACTACAAAGCGTTGAAGCCTTTAATACGCAGTTTTTCCTTAAATGGAGTCTTTTTTTACGGCCATTTCTCCTGTGGGATTCTGGATGGAGTAGTTGGTGAAAGATTCATTTGACTCCATTTGTGTTCCATATAAAATTTGGTCCGGCCTGGTGATTTTGACCTTCACATCTGAACGGATTTTGTGTCTCTTTTCTTCCCAGATGAGGTGTTCGGTGTTTATTTGTTCATTTTTCTTTTCATTTCGGACAACCACATTCCCCCATGCCTCCATGATATGGGCGCTTTCATTGCGCATGCCCCTGTTCCCGGTGATGGTCGATGTGATTTGCCTGACAGAGTCGAACATGTAGATTTTAAATCCTTTGGGAAATTCCAGATACGGATTTTCGCCGGTAAAGCGGTTCATCAGCGGACTGGTCAATTGTGCCTGGATTTTCCCGGAGTCGCTGAACAACACATCAATGTTATGGGCAGACATCACCGGGTCATTCTCCTGAACGAGGAGGGTGTCGTTTTCCAGAGGAGCTTTGCTACAGGAAACAAGAATAAAAATGGCAGCCGGTATTAAGCTGTAAAAAATTCGAAAGAAAAGAGGTGAGTTCAATGTTAGAAATACTTACGTTTGACGAACCATCGTTCGTAAATGGAAAATCCGATGGTAATTTTAAAGTAACTTTCCCGGATAAGGTGTTCTGTGGTCGTACCCCTTACGCCATATTCTCCGCCCAGGTTAAGCCCGGTTTTCATTCCCCGCAAAGGAAGTCCGATTCCAAAAGTAATGGCATATTCATTGAGATCCTGACCGCGCAGATGCAAGTAGGTCCTCCCGTAGTTAAAGCCCAGCCGGTATTGCACACGGGCCAGGTAATTGGAGTAATTGTCCCTGTTCGGGGTAATCTCTCCCCCGATATTGATCTGCCAGCTGTTTACAAGCGAATCGGTTTGATTGAAAGCTCTGAATTTTTCCCAGTTTTGCCATTTGTAGTCGATGCCGATTACCCATTTATCTGTTTTTGCAAAAGAGAAACCACCTCCGACCATCACCGGGATTACAATTTTTCCCTGGTATCCTGATGCAACAGCAAGCGTGTCGCGCGGTGATTCAACGCCGGAAGCGCTTACAAGAAAGGTTGTAGCGAGGAGATCCGTTTTTGCCGCCATGTTCAGTGTTGGGGAAAAGACAGCGCCCACTGTGAGGTTAATGTCTTTTGTCAATTTTTTGGTAAACTGGGCTCCAAAGTCAAAGAGGAGATCGTTCATGGTAACATGATAAACCTCCCGGATATTCATGGAATAAGCCGAATCGGGAAAAAACGCAGCTGCTCCCCGGTTCATGCTGCCAAACAGGTAAGAGATGTTGGCTCCGATTGAAAAATTTTTATACCGGACGGCATTTCCCCAAAACAATCGGCTTATTCCTCCCGAACCGGAATAGAGGCGAACCACCGTACCGGAATTCGCATACTCTTCATAATTGGCCACATTGTACCCTACATCGCTGAATGGTACAAGACCAAGGGTTGTTTTCCAC
The DNA here is from genome assembly GCA_026391845.1 of Bacteroidota bacterium. Classification (GTDB taxonomy): domain Bacteria; phylum Bacteroidota; class Bacteroidia; order Bacteroidales; family FEN-979; genus CAIVAT01. The sequence goes on from JAPLDG010000313.1 coordinate 4,910, forward strand.
CATCTGTTCACAGGCATTCCGAAAAGCAGGTACCCAAGGGAGGCGTAATTGCGGTTGACGTTCTGAGCCCACGATTGAAGGCTCACAAATTCTCCGCTCAACCCCCCTTCAAAAACAAACGAAAGAGAATCAAATGCACTATAGGAGGCGGGGTTGGTGAAGTTAACATGCTGAGGGCTTCGCATTCCGATTCCAAGATGTCCGATAGACTGGTTCCAGGCATTGTTGTTACCGGTCAAATCACCGATGCCGAAGCGGGAATAGGGTGAAATAATCTGAATTTGTGCAAACAAGGGCAGGCTTAAAAAAAAGGCGCAGAGGATGATGGGGAACCGGAGGCTATGTGGATTTATGGACATTAAACGCGAGAATTTGTTGTAAACCGTGTATGACGATATTCGGGAGTGCAAAGATGCTAATTTTTAGCCGTTTGACAAAATAATTCAGGTCTCCTCCGCTTAAAATGATTTTCAAACCAGGATAAATTTCCTGGTAATTACGGGAAATACCTTCAATTTCAGCAACAATTCCGTTGATCACTCCAGACAAAATACTCATGTGGGTATTTGATCCCACAAGTTCAACATGCTCCCGATAAGATACTAACGGAAGCTTTTCGGTAAAAGTATGCAAGGCGCCGAACCTCATCTGCATTCCCGGGGAGATGGATCCACCGAGATATTCTCCCTGTGAATTGACAAAATCGAAGGTTAGGGCCGTTCCGGCAACGATAATCAACACGTTTTCCCCTGGGAATGAAGCTGCTCCGGCAACTGCAGCGGCAAGGCGATCTTTCCCCAGTGAACTTTGGGTTTCATACCTGTTGACCAGCGGGATTGGCGTGTGCTCGTCCAAAATGATAAACGGCAGGGTTTGTTGCAGGTATTGTTCAATATCCTCAGCATGTTGAATGACCGATGAGAGGATGCATGAGGTGATCTCAGGATGTGCTCCGATAAATTGTGCGACCAGATCTTTGGTAATGATGCGATGATTTTCTGAAAACAGCAATTCGCCTGAATCGAACAGCGCCAGTTTTTTTTGCGTATTTCCGAAGTCGAGGATAAGTTCCATGGATCATGCTGTTTTTATGGTAGCCGGATCGGAATGCCGGTTTTAAGCGCAATGTAAACAGATAGTATAATAACAACGGACCATGCGAGCCAATGCCAATAAATTTTCACAACTTTTTCACGCTTGTCAAAATGGAGCGTATCATAACCGGCAGCCCGGGAAGGCAGCGGGAGTAAAAGAAAAAATAATGAAAAGTTCAGCAGCACAAGCGCAAGGTCAAAATCAGGGATTTGCATTGCAATGGTGACAATTGTTCCGATGATAAACGGGAAAATTGCCTGACTCACCACAAAAGGCATCCGGTTCCTTTCATTCAGACTATTCAGGTACATCCTTCCCGAATTGAAAAACTGAACGGAAAAAATATAACCGATTATAACCAAAGCGAGGAAAGCCACCGCCGAAAACAAGAGATCGAAAGCATAGTTGTTGAAGGCGTACCAGATCACATAACCAAATCTCCGGTGAAACAGAAACGCGTAAAGCATCCCGCTGAAAAAGTAGGTGGCGCTGTGATACAAGGTCCAAAGCAAAAATAACCGGATCGACCAGGAAATACGCTTTTTAACCTTCCGTTTTTCTTCCGGCGGGGTCGTTTTCTGTAACCGTTGTACCTGCAGATCCAGTTGGTTTTTTCGTCGCAGCTGCCGGTGTTTGCGGCGTTGACTTTTTGTAATGTACCGCAAGCGGTGCAAAATACGGGGTTTCTTCAGGCGCTGGGTAAAAGGAATGGCAGTTAGCAATGCGATGATCAGTGCAAAGATGGCCGGAACGGAAAAAACCACAATTACCATCTCTTCGGTCCAGTTCCAGTAACGAATATGAAAATCGACAAAGGTATAGTTGAGGGTTGTGCTGATATCGCAAAAATACGCTGTTATGCCTGTTACAAGGTGTGTGAGGAAGTGAACCAGAAAAAATGAGACAAGGTATAAAATGGTCGAATTCAGGATGATAATTAAGTAGTTTGAAGAGAAAACCACCCTGTATTTATCCCATTGCCGCCGGTAAAAAGATTTGATTCTCCTGGTAAGGGGAGGTAAGTGTGGTTTAGCCGGACGTCTGCGCTCGACTCTGACGCCTTTTGCCGTCAGTTTTTTAAACCAATGTCTGAACCGGCTGGAGAGAGACGGTCTTCTGTGTCGTCTTCCCGTACTGCGGTGTTCATCTTTTATCCGGCGAAATTCAAGTTTAATTGCTCTTTTTACACGCTTAAAAAAGGATGGCCTCATAGATGCTAATCAGTCAAGATGATCTCGTTATATACTGAAAAGAGCGATTTTTCTCTCTCTTCGATGGAATCTGATACAAGTTAGAATCTGACAAATATAAATAATCTTCTATCGGAACCATCATTTATCGGATAAATATTATAATGTTGACCCAACCGGGAGAAAAGAAATTCCCGGAAAGGATCATTTTGTTGAAAATTTAAAAAAATGTATTATTTTTGCACACTCATTTGAGGATGGCGTCGTAGCTCAGATGGTAGAGCAGAGGACTGAAAATCCTTGTGTCACTGGTTCAATTCCAGTCGATGCCACATCAAAATCAACAAAAAACCCTGATTCTTAAACGTTTCGGGGTTTTTCTTTTGTGAATTGGGTGGGTTTTTGTTCCGGATCAACTCAGAACACATTCATTTGTCAGAATGTCAGTTATAGGACTATAGTAGTTGCAACAATGAATCAGAAATGTTAACTTTGTAATAAAAAACCAATGCCCAGGATTTTTGAATATTAAGGAATTCTATTTTTTTTCTATTCCAACGAGCACGAGCCAATTCATGTACATGGTAAATATGATGGATGTGAAAGTAAAGCAGAGTTTAATATTGTTGATGGGGAGATTGTTGAGATAAAAATAAAACCTATCAAAGGATTGAAGCCATTGACAGGAGCCAAACTCAAAGATTTTGAAGAATTTTTAGGAAATTTCGGAGATCAGATCGTTCAAAAATGGATTGACTACTTTGTTTATCATAAAGATATTGAATTTGAGAAAATTAACACCCGGATCAAATGAAAATAACGGAAGAATATATTGATTATGAAGTTGATTTTATTGGGGTTGAATCTGCAAGATATATCGGTGATTATGCTATCAGGGTTTTCTTTAGTGATGGATTTAACAGGCTTGTTGATTTTAGACCGTTTTTGGAAGCATCAGTTCATCCATCCATCCGGAAATATCTGGATGAGGCTAAGTTTAAGGAATATCAGATTGTTGATGGAAATCTCAACTGGAACGACTATGATTTGATTTTCCCGGTTTATGATCTTTATGAAGGGAAATTGTAAAGAGTTTTAAATAGAAAAACGTCCAATCTGTGCCACAGCAAAATCAACAAAAAACCCTGATTCATAAATGTTTCGGGGTTTTTTATTTTTTACTGCTAATTGGCTGTGATGCTAAATAGTTTAGTCTTTAATACAACGGATTGATTTCCCATCGGTTTTTGCGACACCCGACCCATTAAAGCCACGGTCAACCTGGGTTTTATTGTAAAAGAGGTATCTATCCCAGGCATAAAAATCAGAGGATTGTGTAGAGGACCAGATATCAGCCCCGATCATAAAATCTGCAAAATCAGAGATTGAACGATACCCACCTGGGGCGGCGGTAAACCCACTGGAATTGGTTGCCCCGGTATTGGGCTGGGTCCAGTGAGTCGTACCTGCTTCTTTTAAGGGACCTCCCGCAACCCCTTCACCTCCCAGGAATTTTATCAAGGTTGCCCATTCGGCATCTGTCGGCACATGCCATCCCGGGGGTGCGACTTTTCTGCTGTCGCCTACCGTAAACCAATTATACAAAGCTCCATAGGGATTCATGTTGGAATTATTGTTGTTATACCAGCAATATGCCGGGGCATCCTGCTGTTGCCACGTGGTAAAATCTTCAATGTTGGGTATCGGATCGCCATTGTTAAAATGCGTCACCTTAAGGTTTTCGACCAGCCAGGTTTGTGTGCCAATGGTCACAGCATGATAAACATTGCTGTCGATGTCTTTTATCACGGCTCCCGGGCTTGCCGGCTCGGGAGGACTCTCTAACTTTTTACATCCATTCACAAGCATAAATCCTGTTGATATGATCAGTATGAAATAAATCAATCTTCTGCTTTTTGTTTCCATAATATTCAAATTATATAGTTAACAACCTGTCTGTCCCATTATCTCTTAAGAAAAACGCCTACACCAAAAGTCAAATATGTTTCTTCAAATTTCCTCTCACCGGTACCGTAAACGGCATAGGTGCTTTTGAAAATATTTTTGGCCGGTAAAACACAAAACCTTCCATTCAAATAAACAGGTCCTATTTGTACCCGAAATCCAACAAACATATTGATACTGAATCTAAAAAAAGCATCAGTGACTTGCATTACATCCTCTACCTGAGGACTCATATAGGTAGTAGTAGATGAAATTTCAATTTTTCCTGGTTTGATTTTTGCATTCAGAAGATAATCGAAGTTTGCTCCTGCTTCAATGCCAATACCTTCATTCCCGAATATTTTAAACAACCTGAGTTGAAAAAACAATGGGATACGTAATGATTGCATTTTCAAATAGCCGCTTTCATCCTCGTTTCCTTTTTTCGGAAATCCATTGGTAATGTCACCCTGAGAAATAAAAATCGGATCACCATGGTTTATATAATGCAATCCAATATTAAAGGAAGCTTTCCGGGAGTTTTTAATAATATGAAATTCCATATTGGAACCAATGTCATATCCCACATAATCCTTGATATTTGGATTGTCATAGCCGTTATTAAAATAGTTATCAACTGAATTGTAATACTTGGAATCCCCGGTTAATGATAATGAGGAGGAAAGTCCCTCAACCTCAACTGCAAAGGCAATCCTGGAATTATTGATTTTAATTTTTTCTTCTTTTTGTCCCAATGAATGGATAGAAAGAAGCAAAGAGAGGCAGAATAGTATATTTTTCATGTCATTGTCAGTTGTTTATAAAATTCAAATAATCAACAAATTTTTGCAATTTGTATTCATTGCTGTTGCCAGCCTCAAAGACCAAATTGTAACTGTTTGCTGAAAAACCCATAATGCCCGCAAAATCTAAATCACCTAACGAGGATGGCTCAGCTGCCAGGTATTTTTTTCGGATCCTTACAAAATTGCCTGATGTGGAAATTATGATATCAACCAGGTTTGAATGAATTGAACCAATTGAATTTCCTTCATTATCCATTGGAGCCATTTTAAAAGCGTTTTTTAAATCGGTGTTTGTCATGTTTTTGTGTCTGAATACCTGGCTGACGCTTCTTTTAGGGTCATATGCATTTCTATAATCCCCGTTATATAATTGAACTTCTTTTATGTCTGTCAGTGCGATACTGATTTTATTAATGACACAACTATCATCCCCGGTTATAAGGTTTTTGAAATTTATCGCTTCGTAAATCCAGATACTATCAGGTGTGTTTACAATTTTATACAGCTCGACATGAATATCATACAGGTCCTTCCGAAGGATATTTTTCACTATTCCATGCCTGCTTTCAATTTTTAAATTTGTAAAATGGTAATCGGTTGATCCACTGATGAAATTGAAAACAGTAGTGGATGTTTTTAATGATCCTTTCATGGTCTGGTATTCCTGGAGCCTTGCGAGCCTTTCTTCTTCCTCCTTTTTCAGCATAGCGGTTCTTTGGGCTTCCTGGTTTTCAGAAATCCAGGAAATCAATGCCATCCCCATTCCGGCTCCGGTATATGCAAGGGAGGTGGTTGGGTCACTTATATTCTGGGCTCCAGCCAGGGTTGCGTCAACCCAGGCTCCGGATTCCTTTTTTCCGCTGTTAACCGAATTCTGATATGATTCCATTGCTGCATTTTGAGCATTGTTTAATTCCATATGTGTTTGCAGATCTTTTGTTTGCATATCCCTTACAGGGTCAGGTCCGCCCCCCCGATAAGCCTCATTGCTCACGGCATTGCCATCACCGTTCACCATCATATCAGCTTTACAATCCGGTGCCGGACCTGGTTCTGAACCACAATTTCTTGGTGTAGCTCCGGCTTTTCCATTGTCACACCAGCATTGCAGATATTCTGCCAGCTTATTCAGGTATGCGGCTCTTTCAGGACACTTTGTTTGACGTGCTCCTTTTCTGGCTGTTTCTGCTGCTTTCCCATAGGCGTCCCCAACCTGTCCGATTGAATTAAGGGAAAAAAAAACGGGAATAAGCCACAGAACAAATGCTGCAATTTTCATTTTTCTTATTTTAAAAGTAAAAAATCTATTTCCGCCAATCCTGCATATAATTCTTGTGTTGACTTTTTAAAAGCCTCAATGGCATCAAATCCATCTACTGCTGTTTTCAATACTGTTGTCGAATATGGCTTGCCATAATGTACTTCAATAAGGGAACTTACATTATTATGCGATAACTGGTCCAAAACTGCTTTGTTTCCTGCGAACTTCTTTTCAATGTCTGAAAAGAATGATACTTTTTCATCCTGCATTGGGTCTGTCAGAATCCCGATATGGAAAACAGGGGCAGAGATTATGTACAATGTTGTGGAAGATCGAAGTCCTGAAAACCGTCCGGGTTCGGGCATTATCTTTATGCCCGCTGTAAAAAAAACATAAAAGGAATTTGCAGAGGAGCTATTACTGCTATCTTTGTTTGTGGTGTCGGGCAATGAAATATTAAATTGAATTTCAGTGTAAATTTTGTCAGCTTTTTGAAAACCTTTATCAATATTTGATATATCACTATTGATTTTTTCAAATTTATTATCAACATTGCTTAACAGTAGATTTTTAAGTTTATCCGTATTTTCAAAGACTTGTTTAAGGTTATTGGTATAGTCAATAAAGAGTTCACCAACATGGTCAAATGGCGTTGAAGGCCGCAGAATACCCTTCAATTTCTTTTTCACTCCAATGAATACATTGTAATAATCCTGAGCCCTTTTAATAATATCCAAATATTCATCAAAACCCTCCACAGGCTTTTCTTCAGGTTTGGATTCATGGACAATGGCAATTGGACCCAGGAAATTGAAATATGTAAAAACTGCGTCCCGCACTCTGCCTTTGCCAATGAAAGCACTAAAATTGAGTTCGAAATCCTGGCTTCTTTTCAATTTTGCCATCACATCCTTATCTGTACTGCCATGAATAGTTCCCCAATATGTATTGCCGGTTTTAAAAGCTCCGCGTTTATACAGTCGGACCTGCCATTCAATCACGACTAATTTTTCCGGGTCACCATTATCAACTTTAATAATGGTGTTTCCCTGGTTAATATAATAGATAGATTGAGCAAGGAGAGTTTCTGAAAGACCTTGAATAAAAAGTAGTATGTGCAATATCAAATAGCATTTTTTCATCAGAAAGAATAAGTTTTATGGTTCATGCCTAATTGAAAAAATGTTGATATGTACAAATCTATACGAGTTTAATTATTTTTTTTACAAAACTACTGCTGTCATTATCCTAACACAATAGTACTAAAGTGTCATTTTTTATACTATTTTTGCCAGGAATAAATCAACCTCGACCTTTATCTGTTGAATGATCAGCCTGTAATCAGGTTCCTCTGAAGAACTTCCCCCGCTATCTTTCGTTTAGACTTGTGAATTCCGAAATAAGAATTTGCACAATAAATGACACATGAAGAGCAAGAAAAAAAATCGCAATTACTACGAAGAGTATCTTGAGGTATGCAGGTCAGTTTCTGCCGCAAGCGGAATTCTTGATTTGAAGGAGGCGCTTAAAAAGGAGAATTCCGGAAAATGTCGTTCTCTGCCATTCGGAACCTGCCTGATGGACTATTCCTGTAATAATTACGCTTACTTAAGCGACCACTGCGATGATATCATCAGCTACTCAAAAGACGAATATATAGATGGAGGACCCGACTACCATGCCCGGAAATTTCATCCTGATGATAAAATCATATTCACCAGTCAGGTTTTTCGCGATATCAGGGAATTTTGGAGCCACATTCCGGCAGGGGAAATTCCCAATTACAGGTTTTCTTTCAATCACCGTTACTCCCGTAAAGACGGTACAACTTCACAGCTCCTGCAACAGAGCACCTATATGGAACCGGATCCCGGCGGCATCCCGGTGTTAAACCTGCTGACATTCACCGATATTGGCGATTTTAAAACTGATACAAGTCTGGTGCTGACAGTTTCCCGTCTTATTGACGGCCTGGGATATGTGAAAGTTTTTTCAAAATCGTATCCCCAATCAGGAAATACCCTCCTGTCGGAAAGGGAACTCGAGGTTCTAAGACTCTGCATTGATGGCTTGACCAGTAAAATGATTGCTGAAAAGCTTTTCCTGAGTGAACAGACAGTAAAAAACCACAAACGCAACATGATGGCGAAGACCTCGGCAAGTAACATTGCTGCATTGATCAGTTTGAGTCTGATGAATAATTGGATATTCTGATCAACCGGTCACGAAAAATCTATCAAGCACGGCCGCAAGTTCAACGGGTTTTTCTACGATGATAAAATGGCCGCATCCCCTGATCACCTGGATTTGCTGTTCCCATAGGTTCCTGATTTTCATTTGTTCAAGGTATTGCAACTGAACTGCAAGATCATCAGCAGCATGGATGATTGCAACGGACCCGTGGAATCGGTTCAGTTTGTCAATCTGATCGCCGGCATGCTGAGCCAGGTTCAAGCAACCGTCGCGGAATGAAGGGCTTGTTTCCCTAATAGAATCCTTGATTTCACTTTTTAACTGGATGTTGCCGATCCGGATCACAGCTTGATAAAGTCGTTCAATCTCATTTTCAGAGAGTATGCCTTGCAGAAACAGGGCGGAATCCTCATTTAAATGGTATGCCGCTGTCATATCCGCCATCGATCGGAGTGGGGGGTGCCCTGCAATGGCAATTTTCTTTATGGCGGGAACCAGGTCGAAAGATTCCAGCAACAAAAATCCACCCATTGAAAAACCAAAAGCAGCAACCTCAGCAATTCCAAAGTAATCAAGAACGGCGTTGAAAAGCAAGGCAAGGTTCTCCCTGGTGAAGTCCGATTTATCCCATGCCTCCGATTGATTATGACCAGGAAGGTCAAGTGTAAGTATATGATACCGTGGCTCAAGCAAACAGGTTAATGGACTGAAAAAGCCCGAATGAACAGAATTGCCATGAATTAACAGCACCGGAGGATTGACTGCACTGCCAGTTTCATAAATGGCTATGGACTTATTCAAACAGTTAATAGAAGATTGCTTCATGGGGGACCAGAATTATTAGAACATGCGGCAGCGCTACGTATTACCAAAGGGAACACCACAAAAATACGAATAAATCATGACTATAAAGAGGACACTGGGTGGTAGCCAATATCGAAATTGTTTCACAATGTTGAACAAACCTGATCACAGGGGCATGATAATATCGACTGAAATTCCGGTATTCGGAGTACTTTCAAAAGATAATTTTCCGCCGAACGACTCAACCCTGTTGGTGATGTTGGGTATCCCCTGGCCAACCCGTTTTCCCGTTGAAGCAGTGAACCCTTTGCCATTGTCGGAATACCGGATCGCCAGTTTACCATCGCTGCGTCGGATATCAAGGCTTATCCTTGTCGCTTCTGCATGTTTCAGGGTGTTGCTGACCAGTTCGTTGATGCAGCGGTAAACTGCCAGTTCGATCTTTGGCTCCAGTCTTTCATCAAATTCAGAAATAAAGGATATCTCATATTTAGAATTGGTCATCAGCGGGGCCAGCAAATTGTTTAGCGCGATTGTCAGCCCGTGTTTTTCCAGTACGTGGGGACTGATGTTATGTGAGATCCTGGAAACTTCTTCGATTGCCTCGGAAATCACCATCTGCAGCCGGTTTTGGATGGACTCCCTGGTTTCAGGTGTGGCATCAAGAAAGGCTTGAAAATAATGATTAATGGCCGAAAGAACGGGCCCGAGCCCATCGTGAAGGTCACGGGCGATGCTGCTTCGTTCGTTGTTTTCCGTTTCTACAACTGCCTCGATCAGTTTTTGCTTCAGGACCCCCTTTCTTCTCAGCCTGAAATAGAACAGGCTGAAAACAAAGGCGAGGGAGAGTGTGATGGAGATGATGATCAGCAGAATGATCTGGCGATGGTTAAAATCATTTTTTTTCTGCTCCTCCCTGATCTTCTGTTCCTTGACAAACAGGTCGTACCTGGCCGATTGTTCAAGTATCTGGTTGTTCATCCGGTCTTTGTAGAATTCACTTTTCAACCAGTTGTAAAGGTTCTGAAAACCATACGCATCCTTGAAATTGCCGAGAGCTGAATACACGGTGGCATATTGACCGTAGATCCGCATATAGAGATTACGGTTCTCCCATAAGTGTGAAAGCTGTGTTGCCTCATTCAGTGCTCCGAGCGCGGCGTGATAATCCTTTTTACCAATATACAGGTTGCTCAGGTTGATCAGCGAATTCATCGCCTGGAAAGGCATTCCCGCCGCAAGGAAATTGGATACCGATTGTCGCGACAGATCAAAGGCTTTGTTGTAATTCCTGCGCCGTATATACTGATAGCTCAGTTCATTCTGGGAAGCGGCAAGGTCGCGTTTGTCGCCGATCCTGCGGGAGAGATCAATGCAAAGAAGGGAATACTTGAAAACCGAGTCGGTATAACTCCCTGCCGGTTTTTCGGATTCGTTGTAAAGGGCCGCCAGACGATTCCATGCGTAGGCCAGGTTCTCGTCGGAAAGGGGCGAAGTCCGTTCCAGCAAGCTGTAAATCAGGCTGATCCCCTTGGGATATTCCAGCTTCTGACGATATGCCTCGCAGAGTTCAATCTTGGCATGGTCAGCCTCTGCCGTATTTCCCGGGAGAATCCTGATAGCCCTCATCAAAAGCCTGATTGCATTGTCGGGCATGGACCGCTCAAGGTACCATCGGGCGTAATATTGCAGAGAGTCAGGATGGTTGAGTGAATCAGGGGCAAGGAACTGCGTTTTTCCGGGAATGTCCTTCCCGGCTTTAACTGCCTCATTGATTCTCATCTGAAGGAAGCTGAGCCTGGCTATCTGTAACATGGTAAGTTCATGCCCGTATGCAGAAAGTGTTTCAATACAATTGACAGAGGTTCTGACATGGGTTGTAAGACTGCCAAGGGCCTTGTTATACACAGAATCAAAATTTCTTTGAAAACTTTTTTCCTGACCGAAAAGCATTGTGGTCAGCAAAATTGCCAGGCGAGTTGCAACCGACTTGCATGTTCTTTTCAAGATCAGGAGAGTAAAACCAGTTTCGGGATAAAGATACAATTATTTTAACTTCCGGGAAGTCTACCTGGTTTTTACAAGTTTGATCGTCTCATTTTGATTTCCAGTCTTGATTTTTACAAAATACAACCCTGCCGGAATCCCTGAGAGGTCAAATTCGTGTCGCTTTTCGCCCGTCATTGACTCCTTCAGCATCCGATCTCCGCATAATCCGTAAATTTCCACAGTGATATTCCCTGCCGGGATCGATTCCCTGCTCATCAGCGTGAAGATGCCACTGGTGGGGTTGGGATAAAGTGAAAAGCTGTTCTTTTCGGCCACAGACTCCGTAGTTTGCTCTCCGGCAGTGAGAACAGGCGCCAACGGTGCGGTACTGCCGCAGATCGTCCCGGTTTCAATGTATCCGTGGAGGTGACCCCCCCCCTGAACCAGGGTTCCGGGAAGGAAAATGACCTTTGCTCCGGCTAAAAAAGTGGCGTTACCACCGGGTGCAACAGTAACCAAAGATCCGGAGCCGGCAACCGTGACCGCATTGACCGCTTCGAATCGCGAAGTGGCTGTAACCGTCACATTCTGAACGCTCCTGAAATCCGGAGCAAGAATGGCGCAGGTTCCCATGCCCTGGATGGCGAAGGTGTATTCACCGGGGCTACAACCGCTGAAAGCTAACTGTACGGTGGCAGTTTGCAAACCGGGCAAAGTCGGAAGGAATGTCACCGTAAAACTGGCGGAACCATAACCCGGGACCGGAGATGCAGGAGCAACCGCTCCGATGCTGAAGAAGGAGGCACCGGCACCGGTTGTTGAGATCGAAGTAACAGCAAGGTCCACCACGCCTGTATTTCTGATCGTATAGGTGTAACCCAGGCTGCTGCCATCGGCGACACTTCCGAAATCGGTGTTATCGGCCACACCAGGCATTGGATCTCCATTTTCAATTGTAATGGCTGGTGAGCCTCCCTGCAGTTCAATCCCTTCGCGGGCACTTCCCGCCACCCAGTTGGAAGCCGTGCCGTTCATGGCGAAATTGCCCAGGTGACCATCGAAAGCCCCTGGCTGGGCAAGGTTCCCGATCGTATTAATGGCGGTATTGCTCCCGTCCGCTACACCGTAGTCAAAGCTATAATACAGCACAAGCCCGTTTTGCGGAAGGGTGAGGCTGCACATGCCCGCCCTGATCTGGCTTGGAGTACGGGCCACATTCCAGATGCGCACTTCATCCAGAGAACCATTCGTAAACTCAGAACTTCCGCCAAGGGCGCCAAGAAACAATCCTCCGGTGATAACAGGAAGGGGTGAATCAGCGGAATTCCGCTGAGCCACCACCTGACCGTCGAGATACGACGTAAACCCGTTGACCGTGTTGCGCTGCCAGGTGAAAGCAATATGGTGCCAGTTTCCGTCATTAAAGCCATTCCCCACAGGGAGTCCGGAATTGGTTCCAAGATCATTGGACAAAATATGAATGCTGTTTGCCCAGGCTGCTACGATATAGGTGTCTCCAGCGGGTTGCATGCGAACCGCCGACTGGCTGCTTAACCCTTTGAACCAGTATTCCACCGTTATGGCATCGCCTCCGTTTACAAGCGGAGTGGAAGATCCGCAGGGACTGATGCTTACTTGATCATCGATGCCGTCGAAGTTGAGCGCGTTGCTGGTGGTGATGGGTGGAATATTTCCTCCAAGAAGAGTGAAAGCCAGATGTCCATAGGATTGGCCTCCTCCTTCCGTGATCCTGAATTCGACCCGATCGGTAGCCCCGAGCCAACCTGTCCAGACCCAGCTATGTGAATCACAACATCCGCCATGGCTCCATACCATAGTCCCATTGAACAATAATTGGGCTTCATCATCATGTCCGGGAACATCCAGCCGGTAATACCCGCAGGGGAACCCCTGCCTTTTAGCGCTGAAGGAATGGTTATCGATACTTACTGCACAGCCGTAATAGCCCGGGGCATCCGAAGGTGACCCGTTGATTTCCCAGAAAGTCGCCGAATTGAAGTCAAGATTGGTATCGATGTAATACCCCGAGAAATTGGTATTCCAGCTTGTTTCCCCGCTGCTGCTGGCACCACCGGCATTCCAGGCATAAACGATCCATTCGTTCTGACCGAAATCATTTGTGGAGACATTCGGAATAGCCGTCACGCTTACTGTACTGTTCGTGCTGAAGTCGGGGCAGCCGACGGAATGGGCGACCTGGTAGGAATAAGAACCGCTTTGGGTTACCACAATCGATGGTGTGGTTGAACTATTTGACCAAAGAACTGAACCACCAAGGGGTGAGGAGGATGGCACCACCCATGCAGGTGAATTGATAAGATTGCCGTTATAACCGTTGGGTGAAGAATCGAATGCCGTGGTTCCTGTGGTTTGATCCAGCGTGTAATATGCCACCAGGTTCGGGCTGTTAAAGGCTACCGTGCGGTCATAGTTTTGTATGATATCGGCATTGCTGCGGGCGGTATTCCATATCCTGATCTCATCGAACTGGCCGGTAAACCAGGCACCGCTTCCAAGGTTGGTTGCATCCGTTGCTCCAAAAGCCCAGTATTGAGCGCCCGGGGATTGCCTCACCCCGTTGACCGATCCGGAGGAAAGTACGCCATCGAGGAAACCATCGAGCATGTTGGTGGCCGCATTATACCTGACTACAGCATGATGCCATTGGCCGAAACTGATCGATCCAAGGACTACGGGATCGAGCGGCCATACCCTCACAAGTACGTGACCATCCGGTATGACTTCGATCTGAGAATCGTGCCAGCCTGCATTGGGGACCGGCGGGTCCAGTTCTGTTGCGACCACACCGTGGGAGTCAGCTTTAAACCAGATCTCTACAGTCATCGAATTATCCGGGAAAGCCGGTTTTAAATTCGGGGTTAAAAGATATTGCTGGTTGCCACTCAGGGATAATCCATTGCCTCCCCGTGCGACGGACAATGTCACGGAACCTCCCTGGCAGAATGAAGTCGGACCGTTTTCTATCACAGCCAGGTTGTGAACAGAAGGAGGGGATTGTGATTCATAACAACCCAGATCGATTATTTGCCCACCGTCGACAGCGTCGAATTTGCGCGGGTTGCCGTCCAGGTCGGTGGCGATGGAGGTAGCAGCATCATTGCCCGCATCGATCGCTGGAGAGCAGGTTAGCAAGTGCAGGTCACCATTGGCACCATTGATAAACATCGGATCTGCGTTGAGATTCCCCGTCCCGGCATAGACTCCTGATGCCTGCTGGACAATGGAATAGGTGATCGTCGGACTGCTGCCGGAGAAATCTTCGATGGAACTGCTGTTTCCCCAAAGGATGCAGTTAGTCAGCAACGGATGGGCGTTAGACACGTTCGTCATAATACCCCCGTTTGATGATGCGGAATTTCCTGAAAAGCTGCAGTTCATCAATACTATCGAAGAGGTATAATTATAAATGGCACCGCCGCTTACCGCTGTATTTCCGGTAAAAATAGCGTTGTTAACCGTAGGATTGTTGCTCCTGTCGGATATTCCACCACCTGCATTGGCAGTGTTTCCTGAAAAGATACACGATGCAACCACCGGAGAGGAGGATGCTCCATTATCCATGCCTCCCCCATAACCATCGGTCCTATTCCCGCTGAAAGTGCAATGGGTCATCATGGGAGAACTGGATCCGTCATTGTACACGCCACCCCCGTTCGAAAAAGCATAATTGGAGCTAATAATACAATGGGAAATGGAGGGAGCGGCGACAAAATTATAGATCCCGCCACCGTAGTTCTGGTTGCTGCCTCCATTGGCATTCCCGCCCCGGATGGTAAAACCGTCCAGGATAGCGCTGCCATTCAGCGGACTGCCATTAAAAAAGGTATTGTTGACAACGTGGAAACTGTTGTCAGCAATGTTCGCAAAATTTGGTCCATCATCACCCTGAAGGTCGCCACTCAGGATCGTCACGTTGGTATTCCGGTCCCGTTGGCTAACCTGGGTCTCGGTTCCATTAAAACCTCCATAGATGGCCAGATTGTTCCGCATAACAAAGGAGGCACTCCGGTCGGTGCCGGAGGTGGGCTTATAGGTGCCTGCCGCTACCCATATCTGCGTTACGCCGGAACAGGCACTGGTCAGGGCGCTTTGCAGACTGGTGAAAGCATCATTCCATGAGAATCCGGTATTAGTTCCGGTGGCGCCTGTTTTCACGTAGAGAATACCGGCCGGGCAGCATACATTCCCTTCATCGGTACTCCCGTTGCAGTTATCGTCAATCCCATTGCAAACCTCTGTAACCCCCGGATGGACAGCAGGATTGGAGTCATTGCAATCGAGGCTGTTTAAAACATAGCCTGCGGGCTGGGTGCATGAAAGAGTGGTCACGGCAAAATTGCCATATCCGTCGTTATCCGAATCGGCATACCAGGTCTTATACCCGGCCGTCGATTCAGTCCAGTTGGAGGTGGTCCCGGTGAGGCCGAACCCGCTCAGGTCTCCGTGAAACTGGTTTTCCGCAAAATTCTCTACCGTATTGATTCCGTTGTTGTTGCTTCCTGCTGCGCCGTGGTCGAATTTGTAATAGAGCTTCAGCCCGGTTTGTGGTGTGCCGACCCCGCACATGCCTGCCGCGATTTGTGCCTGGGAGCGCACCACGTTCCATATCCGTAATTCGTCGATGGAACCGTTCATGAATTCAGAATTTCCGTCAAGCGATCCCAGGATCATCGCGGCAGTCATGACCGGCAGGTAGGCGCTGTTGGTAAACTTGGTCTCTATGAGCTGGCCATCAAGATACGACCGGAATCCTGCAGGATCGATGCGACGCCAGGTAAAGGCCATGTGGTGCCAGTTGCCATCGTTGTATCCGCTCCCCGCAGAGAGTCCCTGACCGGTTGCATCATCCCATGAGATAAGATGCCGTCCACCCGGGGCGCAGGCTGCAAAATAATCTCCTCCCGACTGAGCATGAACGGCATTCTGACAGTTGGAACCTTTAAACCAGTACTCCACGGTGAGTGCATCGCCGCCATTGATGATCGGGCTTACGCCGCAGTCGGGAATGGTCACATAATCATCCACACCATCTAATGTCAAGGCATTGTTGTTCGTCGTCGGAGGATATGCATGAGCAGAGAGTGTTGCAGGGGTCGCATAGGTGGTCTGCCCGCTGTTTGAACAGGCGATCGCGCAGCGGTACTGGCCGGCGGCAGATGCTACATAGGTCGAGCCGTTCTGCCCCGAAATATTCTCAAACAAAGAGTTTGCCTCGTTGAACTTCTGCCATTGAAACGAGATTCCACTGTTGGTATAAAGAGTTTGCAATGCAAGGGTTACCGTGCTGCCCGGGCAGATCACTGAACTGGCCGGCGTTACGGATGTGGCATCCGGTGCCCCGCTGCAGGGAACACTTTGGTAAATGCTGATCACATAATCCTCTACGGTTGCATAACTTATGTCGCCGCAGGGATACAGGTGCACCGGAGGATAATCCGGGTCGTTGCTTGCCCCGACAACCCGCATCAGGGCGTTCCCGGTCAATGCATTCGCCGGGATATTGATCGTTCCCGTAACCAGACCACTTTTCCGTCCAAGGTATATCATTTCACCTGCATCATGGAAATCAAGATCATGATTGAAGTCGATATAGACAAAAAAGAATTCTGGGTTATAACTTCCTGACTGAATGGAGACCGGATAGGTTGATCCACGCGCCAGGTCCGGCGCAGGAACTGTCGATTTGTAATCCTCATACCAATCCGTTGAGTTGCTGGAGTTATTGAGTGTCGAAAGGGTGATATTTCTAACATAATCAAAGTCGGCATAATAAGCAGCAGGCATGCAGTAACACCCGAGAAAGGAGGAGAAACTCACCTGCAGGGGAACGGATGTTCCGGTATTTCCGGCACAGGATACATCACACTTGTAATATCCCTGGACATTGGTAACATATTGTTCTTCCGTGCTAAGGCCCGGTGCATTGGAATATGTGGAGCCATTGGCCGAGAACTTCCACTGATAGGTCACGCCGCTCCCGTAGGTGGGATATTGAAGGCCAAGTAACGTATAACTGTTCTGGCAAAAAGAGGTTATGGTTGAAGTGGTCGCTCCCGGAGCCGGAGTTCCGGAACACCCGGAAGTGGTATAGGAGAATTTGATGTTGGGCTTGTAGCCAAAAATCTGAAGGTAGTCGCCTGAAAAAACATTGCATTTCGGGTCATCACCACATATAGCTGCTATGGAGCCCGTCGCTCCCGGCGTAACCCTTAGACCTCCTGCAGGGTATTCATAAGTATTTGGTCCGGTGCAGGTATTCACAACAATGTTGGAGGTTCCGTTCCAGACAAACCCGGTTGTAAAAGGAATCATCTGGAAGCTTCCTTCCGGAACGACCACCGGTATGAATGTAAAGGCGGGCCGGACTAAGGTAAGGTCAGCTTCGATCATCGTGTCGGCAAGATCCTGGGACGTATTTCCCAAACTTATCGTATAATTGGTCAGGCTGACGGCCGATTCTGAAATGGAATATCCCATCCCCGTGATCGTTGCGCCGGAGGGCATCCCGGCAGCTACCAGTTCAGCAGCCGTATAGACGAACTGCATATGGCTGCTCACAAAATCCCGGTCGACAGGATCCAAATAGTAGCCCGCCTCAGACAGATGGTTGGTATTCTGGGTTCCGGTTCCGATGATGACGCTTTGCCCCATCGCGTTGGTGCAAAACAATAATACAAAGAGAACAAAGGAATTGATTTTAGTTAAAGACTTCCTGAATGTGTAACGATAATTCATGGCGATTTTGTTTTGATTGATTCCAAATAATTAGATACAGCAAAATTCCGGGTTCACACTGAGAAGGTGGTGGACTATCGTCTCAAAATGGTGGACTATAATCTCAAAAAGGAAAAATAAATTCTCAGGATGAAATGAAAAATTTCATATTCAATGAGATATCACGCCTCCGACTGGAAATCGCTCGGCGTCATGCCATTGGATTCTGTAAACAACTTGCTGAAATATTTGGGATCGTTGTAGCCAACCTGGTAAGCCACTTCAGATATATTGAGTCCGCCGGCCTTAAGCAGGGACCTGGCCTTCTTCAGACGGATGGCATTGAGGTGCTCTGAAACGGAGCGACCGGTCAGCGTGGCCAGTTTGCGATATAGTTGGGCCCGGCTCATGCCGATCTCCCGGGCTAGCAATTCCGGGGAAACATCCGGGCTGGCAAAGTGGGTTTCCATGAGGGCATTAAATTTTCTGACAAAGGCATCTTCAGGGGCTGTGATTTCATCGGGCAATGGGAGAATCTCCCCGGATGCGGTGGGTTGTACCCCGGAAAAGCGAGCCTGGAGGCTCTTCTGCCGGGCAATGAGCTGCTCAACCCATACCAGTAGCTCCTCTTCATGGAATGGTTTGGAAAGATAGGCATCCGCTCCCCGTTGTAATCCTGCAATCCTCGATTCCACCGTCACGCGGGCGGTGAGAAGGATAATGGGAATATGACTGGTCCGCTGATCATTTTTAACAAAATCGCACACTTCAAAACCATCCTTCTCAGGCATCATCACATCGCTGATAATCAGGTCGGGAATGATCTCCAATGCCTTTTCAATGCCTGCCCGGCCATTGAAGGAAAATTCGAGGTGGTATCGATCCCTGAGACAAGTGGCCAGGTATTCCGTTACATCAGGGTTGTCTTCGATCAGCAAGACCGTTTTTGCCGTCTCCGCCTTGTCCTGATGCGACAATCCGGCAGTAAAGACATCGGGACCCGGCTGTTCATAAAACGCCCCGTCCGTCATCGATGCATGATTGGATATGGGCAGCCTGACAATGAAAACCGTGCCGCCTGATGTCCCTGGAACCGGGCTTTGCGCTGAAATCACTCCGCCCATCGCTGTGATCAGCTCCCTGGTAAGTGAAAGGCCGATCCCGCTTCCC
Source organism: Bacteroidota bacterium (assembly GCA_026391845.1). Lineage (GTDB taxonomy): Bacteria > Bacteroidota > Bacteroidia > Bacteroidales > FEN-979 > CAIVAT01. The sequence goes on from JAPLDG010000313.1 coordinate 24,118, forward strand.
CCGGCCCCGCCGGCCGGTAGATTAGAACCATACATTGTATTGAATTCCTGGTTCTTCGCCTGGAAAAAACGGTCGAATAGTCTGGGAAGATCCTCCTGCGGCACCCCCCTTCCGGTATCTGAAACGGTCATGACAAGCTCAGCTTTGTCGCGGGTCACCTGCATGCTGACCTTCCCGCCTGAAGGAGTGAACTTGATCGCGTTCGATAGCAGATTATAAACGATCTGCATCAGCCGTTCCGGATCATAATCCATCAGAATCTCCGACTGGTCGCTGCCCAGCCGGAGCATCACATTCTGGGCATTGGCGAGCGAATGAAGGCTCTCGGTGATATACCTCATGTAGGCCAGCACATCGCCCTGTATATAATTCATCTTCAGGTTGTGGCTCTCCAGTTTTGAGAGATCCAGGATATGATTGATGAGTCGTAGCAGGTTTTCGCCATTGCGTTTGATGAGGGCCAACGGACGGCTGGGTTCCTCCCGTTCGCTCATCAGCCGTTGGGTCATGCCCAGGATAACCGTCAGTGGGGTCCGGAATTCATGGGTAATATTGGTAAAAAAACGGGTTTTGAAATCATTGAGGCTTTTCAGCCGGTTCGCCTCCGCCCTTCTCAGCCGTTGTTGGAGCTGGTACTGGTTGAACAGAAACCCGGACACGATAAAAAGGGCGGTATATACAAGGTAGGCCAGCCAGGTGCGGTACCAGGGGGCGCGGATCACGATATCCAGGGAGACCGGTTGCTTGTTCCATATTCCATTGCAGTTGGCGGCTTTAACCCGGAAGGTATATTTCCCAGGTGAAAGATTAATGTATTGTGCCGAATGTTCAAAACCCCGGTGAATCCAGGGTGCTTCAGCTCCCTCCAGGTAATAGGAGAACTGGTTTTGCCAGGGTTCTGTGAAATCCATGGCAGCGAATTGAAGCTCAATATTATTCCGGGCATACGGTAAATCAAGCTTATCCAGGAAGGCAACATCGTGGCCGATCGGCGCTCCGGAATCTCTCGGATTCACTACCATCCCGTTGATCCTCAAACCGGTGAACATTACCGGAGGAGGTTTTGAATGAACAGCGAGTACCTTCGGATCGAACACCGTAAGCCCGTTGACACCTCCAAAATACAGCTGTCCAGAGGAAGCCTTGAAGTAAGCATAAGTATTGAATTCATTATCCTGAAGGCCGTCTGACTGGCTGAAATGCCATGCCGATCCCTTTTCCGGCGAAAAGCAGGTAATCCCCCTGTTCGTTGAGATCCAAAGTCGTCGGGGTTTTTCATCATCCGGTAAAATTCCGTAGATGACATCATCCGACAGCAGTCCTTCGGATGATGGGATATTTTTGAACCGTTCCCCGGGGATATCGAGCAGATAGAGACCTGCGCCGTTCGTGCCAACCCAGAGCAGGTTCGGGTGATCAGGATCGGGAAGCAGTGATTTGATGCTGTTGACAGGCAAACTGCCCGGGTCTCCTTTTCTTGCAGTCAATATAGAAAAGCGAAAACCAGAATCTGAACGAAGTTCGGCTTTGACGAGCCCATCATCGGTTCCCATCCACCAGGTACCGTCGATGCCTCTTTCCAGCGCAATGATTTGTGCCGGAGCATCCGCCCTGAGAGGAAACAGCCTGAACTTCCTGTCAGCCAGTGTGTACCGGAGCATCTGCCGGGGCGTGACCACCCACACCTGACCGGGCTCAACATATTTCAGTGCAGGCAGGTTGCAGATGAATTCCTTCGGGAGAGGAATTGTCTCTTTCAAACCTGTTTCCGGGTTATAGCGCATGAGCATCGACTGGTTCAGACGGGGGTCTTTGAAGGTCCACCAAAAAGCGCCGTTTTCAGTGGCACAAATGTTATTCCCATACGGGGGAACCATTCCCAGTTCTTTAAAATCCACTGCTTTGCCACTCCCGATGTCGAGGACTCTGGAAAACCAGCCCCCCTGTCGCACATCGATCAGCAGGACATGGTTGATTCCGTTAAATACAGGCTTACAGTAGATGGACACCCCTTCCAGGTAGTTTGTAAAAGCGCCCTTCCTCGGGCTGAACTTGAGTATGCCATGGGCATCTGTGCCAAACCAGAGAATTCCTGTACGATCGGTCAATCCGCACTTCACCGGCTTCCCGACTTCGAAATCCCATGCCAGCCGGGGCCCTGCGGCAGATAAAGTCAAATCCAGACCACAGACACGTGTGCCGGTCCTGATCCAAAGAATTCCCGCTTCGCAATCAGCCTGCATGATGCCTGCCGGATCCACAGGCAGTGCGAATACCTTCCAGTTGCGACCATCATATCTGGCAATCTTATCCTTGCGGATCACCCAGGAGGCTCCTGCGATCTGAGGAAAAACGGAGGACGAAACATGTTCAGGTAACTTGATGCCTCTGATCTCATCAGGCAGGAGGATCGATCGGATGGATCCTCCTCCGGGCTTGCGTACAAGAATACTGTCACGGGTGAGCAGCCATTGCTTTTTCTCATCCTGCGAGAATCGGAAGCCCTGGAAATCTTTTGGAACCGGGTACTTCTCTACTTTGAAAAGCGGGCGGCATTCTCCATTTCCCGCCGGCCGCATGTACGATAAATCCTCCGGGTCAGAAGGCCAGCTGATATGGTACAGCCGATTTGATTCACTATTCCAAAACCAGACCCAAACGCTGTTTTTTCCGAACGGATAAACTGCTGCAAGAACCCCGTTGTTACCTCCAAAACTTCCGGGGATACCATAGAAGCGCTGTGTCCTGCAGTTGAACAGCATCGGCTCAGCAGCATTGGTGACAACAAACAAAAAATTTCCAACCGCTGTAACATCGATTATGTCGTTGGAATTGAGAGAGAGTGAATCGAAAGGAAGGCTGTGGTATACCTTGAATTGATAACCGTCATACCGGTTCAACCCGTTCTTGGTGGCAATCCAGAGGAACCCGTCGTCATCCTGAGCGATGGAGGGAACAAAACCCTGGGAAAGCCCCTGTTCTGCCGAGATGCTCTTCCACAGGGCATCCTGGCCTTGCAAGAGTATCCCGATCAGCAGGAACATGAAAGTCAGGAGTATTCTCACCTGGCGATTATTTTCAGAAATTCATCTTTACGGATGCGGGAAACAGGAACTATTTCGTCATTGCTCATCACGACATATCCTCCTTCACCCCTGACATACCTGGTTACTTCGTGAAGATTGATGAGGTGAGACTTATGTATCCGGAAGAAATTGTGTTTCAGCAACCGTATTTCAAATTCACCGAGTGGTTTTGAAACCATGATTTTATTGCCGTCTTTCATGGAAAAAACGGCATACGCACGATCGGCTTCAGCATGGATGATTTCATCAATGTTCACAAAAACAAAACCATCGGATGTAGAGAGCGGAAGTTTTTTAAACACAGGCACCTCTTCCTGCATTTTCCGCAAATCGGGACTGCCAGCCTGAAATTTCTTTATGAATTTCACCATGGCAGCTTCCATCTCAGGATAAGCAACCGGTTTCAGCAGGTAATCGAGCGCGCTGTGACGGATCGCATCAATGGCATAATTGCTGTGCGAAGTGGTGATGATCACCTCAAAGTGCATCTCCTCCATGGAAGCCAGCAGGTCAAACCCTTTGCCATCCGGTAATTCTATATCAAGGAAAACCAGGTCAACCTCGTTTTCCTGCAGAAACAGGCGGGCCTGCACGATGGATTCTGCAACAGAACAAACATGGATGTAGGGAAAATGAAGGGTAAACAGATCCTTCAGGACTGTGCAGAAGAATGGATCATCTTCAACGATCAGGACTTTGACATCTCTCATGTTCATCATACGAATATTAGTGATCTACCTGAATTCATTTTTCAGTTCCTTTAATGCGGTTTCAATTTTCTGAACCAGCAATAGCAGCATAACCTGGATGGAGTCCATATTGTTTCCCTGAAGGCATTGGATTTCAATTTCTGTTGCAAGCCCCTGTGCCTCCCTCATCCCCATCATCATGAACTTTGTTTTATAGCCATGCATCTGGCCGGCGATTTCAATGTGATCGTTGCTGGCAAGTGCGACCTTGATCTTTTCCAGCAGGATGGGAGCGGACGTCAGAAACATATCGATGTACTTCTTCATCCGTGCCTGATCGCCTTCGCAGAACTTTGTCAGATAGTCAAGGTTTGTGACCTTCGATGAAATGGTTGGAACAGGAACATTTTTGGGCTCAATTTTCTTCTCCACCCTCAGCGCAATGTTCATGACCCGGGCAATGCCTGTGATCAATTGCGATGCGCGGACAGGCTTTGGAATATAACCATCCATGCCGGCCGCCGTGCATTTGTCAAGGTCGGTTCGCAGCACACTGGCCGTGAGCGCAATGATCGGAATCTCACTATTTGGCTTCACCGGGCTCCGCTTCGCGCCGGTTCGTACTTCGTCCTTCCCACTTCCCACTTCGTACTTCCTGCTTCGAATTTGCCTCGTCGCCTCAAACCCGTTCATCCCCGGCATCTGCACATCCATCAGCACCACATCAAATTCCGTTGATTTAAGCAGGTCAATCGCTGCCGCGCCGCTTTCCACTGCAATAACACTCGCCCCGGATTTTGACTCCAGTGTGTCTTTGGCCACAATGCGGTTGTATTCGTTGTCATCAACCACCAGGATGGATAAGCCATCCAGGATGCTGCCGTCAACCTGCTCTTCGGAGGCAAGCCGTTGTTCGAGATTTTCGGCAGAACCCTTTTCACAGGTTACCATGAACGAAAAGGTGGTGCCGGTGCCTTCCGTGCTTGAGATGGAGATCTTTCCACCCATCAGTTCCACCAGTTGCCGGCTGATGCTGAGTCCCAGGCCGGTGCCGCCATATTTGCGGTTATCGGAAGCATTGACTTGTGAGAATTCCTCAAAGACTGTCTGCAGTTTTTCCTGCGGTATGCCAATGCCCGTATCGATAATGGAGAAGCGAATGGCTGATTCATCATCGCCCTTTGTTAATTCAATGCTGACACTTCCATTCTCGGTAAATTTGATGGCATTTCCGGCGAGGTTGATCAATACCTGGTTCAACCTTACCGGGTCGCCCACTACAACATCATGAATTCCGGTATCAATGCTCACCAGGAGTGCCAGCCCTTTTTCCTCTGCCCGGTGGTTGAGGGTTTGTTTAACCTGGTTCAGGCTGTCCTTCAGAGAGAAATCGATTTTCTCCAGTTCCATCTTTCCCGCTTCGATCTTCGATAAATCAAGAATGTCGTTGATGATGTGCAACAGGGTATCGCTTGATTTTTTAATCCCCTCGAGGTAGAATTTCTGCTTCTCCTGCAGAGGGGTATTAAGCACCAGGCTGGTCATGCCCATCACGGCATTCATAGGGGTGCGGATCTCGTGGCTCATGTTGGCCAGGAACTGTTGCTTGAATTGCTCACTCTGCTCTGCCCGCTCTTTGGCAACCTGGAGGGCGATGTTACCTTTCTTGATTTTGTTCCGCTGGCGGAAAAACACACCGGCAAAAAGAAGCACAACAGCAAAACCGGCAATGAACCCGTTGCGCACAAGTTTTTGTTTATTTATTTCCTGCAACTGGATTTGTTTGTCTTTGTTGAGCAACACAATCTGTTGTTCTTTTTTTTCGGTATCATATTGAATCTGCATGTTGCCGATGTTCTTTGAATTCTCGGCATTCATGATGCTATCTTTCATAGCGATATATTGTTTATAATAATCGAAGGATTTGACAATATCGCCTTCTTTCTCATAAATATGGCTGAGTTCAAAAAATGCATCGCGTTTTAACCCTCTTTCTCCATCCCGGATAACTTGTTGAAAATATTTCACAGCAATTTCATGCCGCTTTGCCGGATCAATACCAGCCTGTATCAATATCGCATCAGATGCATAGAGAATGCATTTTCCCAAATCAACATAGTCTTCAATCCACGCTTCCTGGCCAAATAGCCTGGCATCAATTTCCATGGTCTTCCGGTAATAGAGGAAGGCTTTGTCGTACTGCCTGAGCTCAATGTAAGCCTTAGCCATTGAGGTATAACACAACGACTGGGTTTCTTCATCATTTCTCTTTATAGCAATATCCTGGGCTTTTTCAAAATATTCAAATGCCTTGTTGTAATTATTCATTTTTGAATATACAGTGCCTATGAGGACGTACCGGTCTGTCAGGTAATAATCAACACCTATTTGTAAAGTTAAATCAATACTCCTGCTTATGTACTTTAATGCAACAGGATATTGTTTCAAGTCCATATAGAGGGTGCTGATCGCAGAAAGGCAATAGGCTTCATATAGTAGTGACCCGGTTATTTCCGTTAATCGCAATGCTTTTAACAGGCATTCCAGTTGTGATGCATAATCTGCCATGAGATAATAATTGCGGCTGATGTTATTATAATCCGCTGCCAGATTGTATAAAAGATTATTTTGTTTGTTGATTTTTATTGCCTTGTTAAACCATTCCAATGATGTTGGATATTTTCCGAATGCCTGGTAGTAACAGCCTAATCCGTCATAGGTCAAACCAAGTCCTGCCTCATTACCGGTCTGTTCAAAAATCCTGATTGCCTTATTATAAAGGCGGATACTTCCAGTGTCATCCCATAAAACACAACCTTTCCAGTAAAGCGCATATCCCATTCCGTTCTTTTCACCGGTTTGTTTATACAATTCGTATGCTTTGTCAAGCAATATGCTGGCAGAGTCAAGGTCTCCATGATTTCTGCTAAGTTTCGCCCTGTATAAATAATTGTCTGCGATCCCGGTTTTGTTTTTTATTCTGGTATATAAATTAAACGCCCTCTTCAGCAGTTCTTCAGCAGCAGAAAAATTGCCTTTATTAATGCAATTGATCGCTTTATTGTTGCAGGCAGCAGCCAGTCCCTTTGGATTGGTTAGTTTTTGAGCAAGGAAGATCGCTTTGTCGGCACAGACAATACCACTGTCCAATTGGCGAAATTGATATTCATCAGACAGGTTATTTAAAAGGCGCAGTTTTTTTTCGTCCTGTTTTTCGTAACCGGCATTGGCGTTATATAAGCTGTCAAATCTGGTTTGCTGCGGATGACCAGATAAGCAGAGAAAAAAACCCACAATAATCAGCAGAAGCTTTCGTGTCATTGTGAACTAGTTAACAATGTGAGATTCAACGAATTATTTGCCAAATATATTAAAATAAAGAACAATAACCATACAGCAGTAAAATCCCACTGGTTATCTGTAAAATTCTGCCGTTAGGAAATTCCCGGAGTAAATTGTTGTTATACAGTCCTATATTTGGCATTGTAATACATAAATGTTTAAAAGTAAGACACATGAAAATAAAATTTTATTTTTCAGCGATTTTAATATTCATATCAATCAAAGGGAACTGCCAGTTTGTTCCTATGCCTCTGAATTACCAGGATACGAGTAATTATTACTGGCCGGATTGGATTTCAATAGTTGACGCATCGCATGTCTGGCTCGGAACATTGAGTTACGGATCGGGTGTCCAAATTCCTTATTCCATTGCTGTCAGGACAACTGATGGCGGTGACACCTGGCAATTCGACTCCATACCTGTTCCCGGGCAACCTATGATGAGCAGTGTATTTGCGGTGGATGCGAACATTTGCTTTTATGTTTTTACTGATAACGGTTCAGGAGGATCGATCTGGAAAACCACTGACGCGGGAACCAGCTGGTCGAAGAAAACAACCACACAGTTTTCAGAGCCCGGCGCCTATGCCGATTTTTATTATGGTTTTGATGCCAACGAAGGGGTAGCCGTGGGGGATCCGACCCTTGGATATTTTGAAATACTGAAGACAACCAATGGAGGGGATACCTGGAGCAGGATTGAATCAGGTTCAATGCCGTCAATCATTCCCGGCGAAATGGGTGGAACAAATGCTTACAGGGCCATCGGTGACAATATCTGGTTCCCGACCATGATTTCCGACGGAGCCGGAACCTATTCATGCAGGTGTTTTAAATCGTCCGACCGCGGAGCACATTGGACGGCTTCTCCCATCTTCGCCGATAATATTGGCTGGGCCAATATGGATTTTTCGTCCCTGCAAAAAGGAGTCCTGTGGGATGCATCCTCGCCAACCCTTAAAAAATACTTCTATGTTACATCTGACGGCGGGAATACCTGGTCACAGGATTCGATAGCAATAAATAATGAACTTATTGCAGGGATGAGCTCTGTCGGCGGTATTGACGGTGGTTTTATTGTTTTGACCACGGATACCACAGATTATTTATATACGGCATTATTCACCCCTGATTTTTTCTCCACTTTTGTTGTCATTGACTCAAATCTAAGTGCTGACGCATGGGGATTACGATTCAAAGATTCAGAAACCGGTTGGCTCAGCGGGAATGGATTGGATACAAACGGGATATTGAAATTTACCGGCCTGCTTACCTCTGTTTCAGAAGCAGCAAAATCCTCTGAAAAGATTGTTATTCTTCCAAACCCGTCTTCCTCGGAGGCGCTTGTGAAACTTCCGGGAAAGAATGAGCCTGGTGACCTGCGGTTACGGGTTTATGATATCAAAGGTCTGTTGCACAATGACATCACTGTTGAATCCGCAACAGGGTGGACCAAACTGGATGCTTCGGAATACCGGGATGGAACCTATGTTGTTCAGGTTGTTTCGGGCGACCAGGTAATTGCTGTGACGAAATGGGTTGTGAAACATTGAGACCCCGCCCACGGCTCTTTCCAAAAAGGGAAGGCAGGGGTGCATAAGTAACCGGAAAACACAAAAACTGATACTATATACTGGAAAATGAAAAATGCAATTATCTTAATGTTTGTATTCCTGATTGCAGGAACAAACGCCTTTTCCCAGGTAAGCATCAACACCGACGGCAATCAGCCGGCGGCATCTTCCATGCTTGATGTGACCTCAGACAACAAAGGCTTTCTCATGCCCCGGATGACCTTTGAGCAGCGAAATGCCATTCCGGCTCCTGCCGAAGGATTGATGGTGTTCTGCACCAATTGCGGCACCAACGGCGCATTGAGTATTTTTTCCGACGGGGCATGGAGGCTGCTTTTCCCATGCTTTACCCCGGCTTCGACTTCAGCGGTCAACACAATTTTGCCAGGGCAGATCATCTGGCGCTGGAACCTGCCTGCTGGCGTTTCAGGATCAAAGTGGAACACGTCAAACAACTATGAAACTGCCATGGATATGGGGAGTGCCACTGCCAGAACCGAAACAGGAATTGTCTGTGATACCTCCTATACAAGATTTGTCTGGTCCTATGATATATGTGGTAATTCAGCCCCGCTGATTTTATTACAGTCAACTTCCACCGGACCCTTAATTCCGACGCATTATCCCATGCCTCCCAGTTTTAATCACATTACATGGGCATGGGAATCCGTTCCAGGCGCAACTGGTTATAAATGGAGTATGACCAATGATTATGAATCAGCAATTGATATGGAAATAACCTTTTCTTTTACTGAAAGTGATCTCTCCTGCGCAACATCTTATACCCGTTATGTCTGGGCCTATAATAGCTGCGGATATTCCGAACCCCTGTTAATGGAAAGCACTACCTTAAACTGCTTTTATTGCGGAGTTCCTTTTACAAAAGTTCACTTATCCTCAGAAGGCGTGGCTCCTGTTAATAAATCAGTCACCTATGGCACGGCCATGGGTATATCCGGTCTTAGTACTAGATCTCAATGCTGGTTGACCAGCAATCTTGGCGCAAGCCACCAGGCAACTGCCGTTGATGATGCAACAGAAGCCTCTGCCGGCTGGTACTGGAAGTTCAACCGTAAACAAGGGTACAAGCATGATGGAATGATTTCCCCTGCCTGGACTGATGCAGGGGACTATGGGACTAATAATTGGCAACAGGAAAATGACCCATGCCATCTTGAATTGGGGTCCATCTGGAGAGTACCCACCATGGTAGAATGGGACAATCTACAAATGTGGGGCTCCTGGACCAACTGGAACGGACCATTTAACTCAGTTTTAAAGATCCATGCAGCCGGCTCTATCGGGTCAACAGGCAATCTGCAGGGTCGGGGTATTGAAGGGAGATACTGGAGCAGTAATGCAGACCCTTACGACATTATTGTCTATGGTGTGCTGTTATATATCAATAACTCAGCCGTATTCACAGATGGTGGCAGAAAGGAGAATGGTCGTTCTGTTCGTTGCATTTTATCGATGGATAGTCCGCCGGATGTTTCAACAACCGCGGTGACAGGGATCAATCAAACAACCGCCACCAGTGGAGGCAATGTAACCTCTAATGGAGGCCACAATGTAATAGCACGTGGGGTTTGTTGGAGTGCTTCAACAAATCCTACTATTACAGACAGCAAAACCACTGATGGCTCGGGAACGGGAAGTTTTACAAGTAATCTGACTGGATTATCTATCAATACACTCTATTATCTAAGAGCATATGCAACCAACAATGTGGGAACTTCGTATGGTGAACAGGTGAGTTTTACAACACTGCCAGTTGTCATTGGCCAGAATTATGGGGGCGGAATTGTATTTTATGTTGACGCTTCAGGAATGCATGGTCTGATTTCTGCCACATCAGATCTTGGTACCAATACAAAATGGGGTTGCAACGGAACCTCCATCCCCGGAACTTCCGCAGCCATCGGAACCGGGTTGGCCAATACAACAGCCATTGTAGGCGGATGCACTACGGGAACCATTGCCGCACGCCTTTGCTACGACCTGGTTCAGGGCAGTTACAGTGACTGGTTTTTACCCTCGAAAGACGAACTTAACCAGATGTTCCTGAACAAGACAGCCATCGGAGGATTTTCTACCGGCAGTTATTGGAGTTCATCTGAATTCAACTCCGGAAGTGCCTGGATTCAATCGTTTACCGGAGGAGCCCAGAGTTCCGACAGTAAAGGCAACGGCAATTCGGTTAGGGCTATCCGGTCTTTTTAACCTGAGCCGGACGTAAAATGACATTTCTTTAATTGTGCAAAAATAATTCTATGAAAAAACTCCTCTTCGTTGTTGTCCTCGTCCTATTTGCAGGAACAATTGCTGTTGCCCAGGTAAGCATCAACACCGACAACTCCCAGCCCGACGCCTCAGCCGGGCTGGATGTGAAATTCAGCGACAAAGGTTTCCTCATACCGCGGCTGACCCGTATTCAACGCAACTCGATCCTCAGTCCGGCCAATGGCTTGATGGTGTATTGCACGAATTGCGGTTCAAATGGCTCACTGAGCATCTTCACAGCCGGCTCCTGGTTCACTTTTGCTCCGTGTTTCGTCAGTCAGCCGGTGGAGAGTGTTCACCTGATGGCTCCAAACCAGGTGACGTGGAAATGGCTGGCAATACCCGGGGCCTCCGGCTACCGGTGGAACACCACCCCCGATTACGAAACAGCCATTGATATGGGGACCGCTCTCTCAAAAACCGAGACCGGCACGAACTGTAATTTCACCTATTCACGATATGTATGGGCATACAGCACCTGTGGTGAATCTGCTGCCGCTGCCCTCAGCCAGCACATATCCCCTGCTGCCCCCGGGGCACCAACTGCCGGAACGCATGTTGCTTCGCCAAACGCTATTGTGTGGAACTGGAATTCAGTCCCCAATGCTACGGGCTATAAATGGAGTTCCTTTGATGATTTTGAAACAGCGATTGATATGGGAACCTCCGTCACTTATAATGAAACCGGGTTGGCCTGTGGGACGGCTTTAACACGGTATTTATGGTCTTACAACGGGTGTGGACACTCCAATTCACTCGTTTTAACACAATCAACCGTCGCCTGCTGGGTTTGCACGAATACAATCACCGTCAATCATGCGGTATCAGGGGGAGTCGCGCCTGTTGACAAAACAGTAACCTATGGTACAGTGACCAGTATCCCGGGTGAAGCGACGGAGAGGCCATTCGCCTTTCCTTTGAATTTCCTGATCACTATTCCGCTCCTGACTTCTGACATTTAGTGCGGTACAACGCGAAGTAATAGGGACGAATGACGAAGTACGAATGACGAAAGACGAAGTACAAAGGTTGGGATTAGCCGGCCGCTGTTCGTCCTTCGAACTTTGTACTTCCCACTTTCGTTTGTCCTTCGAACTTTGTACTTTCCACTTTCATTTGTCCTTAAAATGGGCGTTAGTGCGGTAAAAGCCACAGTTGTGAATTTTATGTCATTCAAATTCAATTGCTTGGAAAATGTCAATGCACTAAAATTAGGAAGCGTCAGAAGTCAGGAAACATATAACATGGCTTCGTTTTCCGCCGGGAATATGCTGACAATTGAGTTCACTGATCCCCATTCCGCTTTTATATACCAGGAAACCAATCCGGGGAAAGACAAAACTAATGAATATATCTGAAAATAATTGGCAACATCATTTCTGATCCGGTCGGGCGCTTTTAATAATTCAGTTAACCTGTCTCTAAAAGAAAAGGTAATTGAATAAAAAATCATAAATTTACATGGTGGTGATTTGTCATGCTGGAAAAATCCTTGCTATCTTGATTTATTTATGAAACCATTTCCACTCGCGTCCTGATACGAACGCTTACAAGAACCAATCAATCAGATAATTATGAAAATATTTTATTTGAATGCCTGGATAAAAAAAATGGGATTGACGATTGTCATTATCCCTCTGCTATTTGCCTTTCCAAACACGGTACTTTCGCAGGTTGTCGCAAAGAACCCGTTGTGTTACGGTGAACCTGTTCAGCTCAAGTGTAATTTCAATGCAGGTTGCAGTAGTCCCGGCGCAACTTTCACCTGGCACAATACCAATAGTTCCTGGATAACACATGTAAAAAACCCGGTTCTTTATCCCCCGGGTGGGTTCGACATAGGAGATGGGCAGACCGCGGATGGGAGTTCCCTGTGCAATGGTGAAGGTTACGCCACCGACTCGATCTTTCTTACCATTCACTATGCACCTCCACCGGCTGGATTTTACAGCGGATCTGTACATGTGATGATAAATTCTCCGTATGTAGATATCTCAGGAACCGCTTATGCTTATATTGGCAACCAATATTATCCTTTAGATGGCGGACATGCATACCTTTTTAATTCGATCAACGGGGTACTTGACACACTGGTAACGGTACCGGTTAATAATGTTGGACAGTTTACTGTTCATAATACCTGTGGAGTGGATGGCTCTCCGATTCTGATCATCCCTAATGGAGATGCCCAGATACCGACCTACCTGGGGGATGCAGTTTCATGGAATGATGCAACAGCGGTGGTAGCCTCATCCACGGTTAATGTCGGGGCAATCCACATGATCGACTATGCTCCGCAGATTATAACGGACGTTGCAGCTTTCATCAAGGGGATTGTCTATAAAAATACCTCTGCGAAGGCCAATGATCCGATCGACAATGTGGGTGTTGTCATAAAGAAGAGCGCGTCACTGAGAGGTTATGCAACATCTGATGATAATGGGTTATTCACACTGGGGAAGTTTGAGCAGGGAGATTACAGCATTAATAGCAATTATCCGGGCATCCCCATGTATACCAGGAATGGTGCAAATATTATCAGGGTGTTTAATCCAATTGATACAATTAATCTGACAATCAGTGTCGTGTGTGATTCGGTCATGGTCGATTCAAATTTCATACGGGTTTCCCCGACATATGTGGTTTCGCCTTCGTGCAGCGTTCAGGATGAAGTGATTACGAATGGTTATACAACATGCTATAATGCCCTGCAGAATCTAATCGTTTCAGGATCCGACCCGGATGGTGTGGTTGTTAACAATGGAGGCACTGCTTACTTTGTCGCAGGGCAAAAAATAAATTTCAAGCAAGGGTTCAGGGTGGAGAACGGAAGTTCGGTGTGGGGTCATATCACAACAACCGGCCAGTTCTGCAGCCAGTTGCTGGGATCAAACAATTCACTTGGCGGGATGACGATTTCAGGAGGGGAGAGCAGGTGTTTCCAGGCAATGGATGCGCTTTCAACTGGTGCGAACGGCGCGACCTTCCTGGTAAAAAATGGTGCAACGGCGCATCTGACAGCCGGAAAGAAGATTGTCATGTATCCCAACACCCATGCTGCTTCCGGGGCCTCTTTCCATGCCTATATCTCGACCGACGGAACCTATTGCAATGAACCGAAAGCTCCGGTTACCGACTATGACGGAAATGAAGACGCGATAGCAGAGAAAGAACCATCTTTGGATCATCAGGCTTTTTTCAAAGTTTATCCTGACCCGACCTCCGGCTCATTCACTCTTGAATTATCAGCTGAACCGGGTGAATCAACCGTATCTGTCACCTGTTATAACAATATGGGTTCCCTGGTTATGGAGAAGGATTTTTTTTCAGGGAAGAAGCATGAATTATCCCTGGCCGGTCATGCGCCGGGAATATACCTGCTCAGAGTCAGGATGAATGGCAATACAGGGATTAAGAAAATGATCAAACAATAAATAACGATTTTTGGCTGTATGGAAAATAAATTAAACGCTCTGATTGTTTGCTGTGGTTTATTCTCTTACAAGGATGGTGAGAAGGCTGTTCTTTTTCCTGAAACCACCTACAACGACTTTGAAGACCTGTTCGAAAAAGATCCCGGAATAAAAATACTCAGGCAGATTTTTTACCCGAATTTCACCAGTCTGATAGTTTCGAAAAATTGTCATAAGCAGGACCATCCGTGTACCAGCTTGTTTCAGCATCTTCGGCTAACGGATGTCAGCGGGTTTAAAAACCTGATTCTAACAAGTGATAAAGAGGAGAGTGTTAAATTTTCCATTGCCAAAGTCGATATTTTTCTTTTTCCGGAAATAATTTCCGAATCATACAGGGAAAAACTGGGGATTTATGCATTTCACATTCACCTTGCAGATGAAAATGCGGGCTTTGAAACCATCTCCTCATTCATTCATCGCATTCGGTTATTTGAAAGCAATAATCGCATAAGGAAGGATGAAACTGATTTTACAACGATTGATTTCATTCAGCAGAAGATTCTTTCCAACCGGATTTCATTGGATTTGATTGCCAATATTACCGGGAATAAGCTGAAGGTGTTTACCGTGATCAATTCTGCCAGTGAAATTGATGATATCAATAAAAGTTTGCTTGATATCGGAACAGCTCAGCATATTACAGCCAAAAGCCGGGAGCATTCAACCAAAGGTTCTGAAGAACTATATCATGAATTGTTGAAATCAAACACTATTTCGATCTACTCGAACTGGAAAGCCCTGGCAGCCTTTGATTCATTTACTGTTATCGGCACTGAACTGAATAATATTGAAACGACCTGGGGGACAACCTATCTATTGATCTATATTCAGTGTGTTAAAATGAAATTTTATTTGTTTCACGTAAATTCAGCGTTGTCAAATATAAGTTTTTTTGAAAAATATTCAGAGAAGCTGCGTACAAATTTTACCAAATTCATCAATAGCAACAACCTTTTTGCCATATCGTTTAACATTCTGCCGAATAAAATCTATCATGCGATAAAAAATTCATTGGAAATTGATGAAGAGGTGGAGGAACTTGAAAAAAAGATCATCAAAATAGGCAGGATCATCAATGAAAAAAATGATAAGAACCTGAACAAGTTAATTTTCCTCCTTGCCTTGCTGGGAGTGGTCAGTGTGATCTTTCACGCATCTGAGTTCATCATGAAGGTGTTTTCGATCAGCGAGCATTATTATCCACACCTGGGTTTAACAATAGCCGGCACGGTGGTGCTGGCGGTTTCAGCTTATTTTTTGTTGCTAAGAAAAAGAGGATAATTTACAGCGGAACTTATTTTCCCTGCATATCAAATTCTTTCATTTCCTCCCTGAGATCAGGTATGATCCCCAGCAAATGCTTTTGGTTTACATTGGTTAAAATATCTCCGGCCCGAAGCGGCCATTTTTTAATTAATATTTTTTCCTGGGTATTGGTGATGATCAGTAAAGATCGGCAATCTTCAGAAAATTGTGCAAAATGTGTGTGGCCTTTTGTATCCCCTGAATTGATGATATTCAGCAATTCCCCCTTTCGCGACCAGATCATGATCACATACGGTTTCTTTGAAAGTGTGAAAAAGTAATCACTGTTCGCCGAAAACCCGATCTCCTCGATAGCTGTTCTATGTGAATTATCAAGGGTGGTAATATAGACGCCATCGCCACTCCAAAGTATTGCCTGCCCGTCGGATGAAGCGGTCAGTATCGATTTTCCATCCGGAGAATACCGGGCCTTTATGATATCCGCCTTATGCAATTTCAGCTGCTGAACAATTGTTCCGTCAAGGTTCCTGATGATTGCAACCTTGTTTGCAGAACCGGTAATGATTCTTTTTCCATCAGGAGAGAAGGAGGCGCAGCGCAATGGATCGTTGTCTGATTTGAATTCTTTGAGTTTGGTTCCCTTGAAATCCCAGATCCTGGCTGCACCATCACTGCATGCAGTTAATATGGTATTCCCGTCGGGTGAAAATTCAGTACTTCTCACTTCAAAGGGATGGTCACATCTTGCAATCTCCTTTCCGGCGGTATCCCAGATCCTGGCTGTTTTGTCAAATGAAGAGGTCGATATAAATTGATTATCGGGGGAGATACTTACATCCATTCCAGGGCCCTGGTAACCGAAGTCCAGCAGCCGGTTTTTTTCAACATTGAAACAGCCAAGGCTGTTTTGCTGATTCAGGACGACCAACATTTTCATCTTCTGTGAAATGCGTGCATCAAGGGTTTGTGATGCCTTTCTATTGATCATTTCACATTCGTTGTTTCTCAGGACCCAGATTTTTATCATGCCATCTGCCGATGCAGTCACAACCGTATCATTGCCCCCGGCAAACCGTATCTCCCTGATGGCTGCCGCATGCCTTCTCAATTCAAACTGGAATTCCCCGTCGATGCTCCGTACCTGGGAGATCCCATCGTCTGAACCGATGGCAAAATATTTACTGTCTGCTGAAACAGTAAAATGTCCGATGCAGCCGATCCCTGCCTGAACTTCTTTGATAACAGTTGCAGGAACAGAATTACCCCAGATGATGGCTGATCCGTCATCAGAAACGGTGATGATAAAACGCCCGTCGGGTGTAAAATCACTTCGGGTCACACCGCCTGTATGCTTGGCCAGTACCTGCAGCTCTTTTCCTGACAAATCCCAGATCCTGGCTGTTGCATCATCTGATGAGGTCACCACACGCATATTGTCGGGGGAAAAACCAATGTCGCGTAAAAATCCGGTATGCCCTTTGAGAACAGCCACACATGTACCGCTGAAATCCCAGATTCTAGCAGTTTTATCATATGAAGTTGTTGCAATATATTTGCTGTCGGAGGAAAAATGAATTGAGTTTATGGTCGATTCGTGGCCGGTCAGGCTGCCGTGTTTTTCACATCGCAAGGTCTCCTTGTTGAAATCCCAGATCGTGCCTGTTCCTGCCATAGATGCAGTTACAATATATTTTCCGTCCGGAGAAAAACCGGCAATATAATTCCTCTGATCTTTGTCTTTAATGGTCTGCAGCAACCGGCCGGTTGTATCCCACAGCCGGACCGTACTGTCGATCGAACTCGTTACGATATACCGGCCATCGGGTGAGAATCTTGCAAACATCACTTTTTGGTGATGCCCTTTTAAAACAGCAAGTTCTTTGCCGTTCATGTCCCAGATGCGTGCCGTGCTGTCAAATGAAGCGCTTACAATTTTTCTTCCAAGGGGGGTGTAATCCAGACTGTAAACGTCATTCGTATGGCCCTCAAGGTTGTTGCTGAACGGATAGTAATCAGCAGTTTCATAACTCAGCGAGAGTGCCTCCATCGCCAGGTGACCACCGTAGATTTGAAATGCTTTTTCAGCCAGTCTGAAGCTTAATGTAGGATTTTTATCAATGGTTAAAAGACTATAGGAGGCGAGTTCATTTGAAGTAGCAATGCTGGCAATTTTTGTGGCCTTGTTCCGCTCGATCAGCGCCCATATCGTAAAACCGGACATGATGATCAATGCCGCCAGAAGAGCGGAAATGATGGTGGCTCTTATTCTCGTTCTTTTTGATTGGAGCTCTTTCTGACTTTTGGCAATAAAGTCCTTTTTGTCCTGGTTCAGAAAAAGACGATCAAGATATGGTTTAATGTAATTAAAATCGCTTTCGCTGAGAAGAATTCCTCTGTTGAGGTACTGATCATATGTGTTGGCAATGATCTCTTTGATTTCATTCACCTCTTTTTCCGCCAGGGTGATTTTTTCGAAAATTTTTGACGCAAGACTGTCGTGCCTTAACTCATACTTTCCATTTTCATCCTGATCCCGGATGATCCTGAGGGTAATAAATTTATGAATTAGCGCCCTCACCCTGTTGATATCCACATCGCTGCCGGGTGTCCTGATGTCGGAGGCAATATCTTCGTCAGTAACCTGACGTTTGGTGCCTTTACCGGAAACGAATGATTTTAAAATCTTTAGGGCTAACGATTTATCCTGATCATTTAACTGAGAAATCTCAAACTCGAGAAACGTTCCCAGAAGATCTTTGACACTTCCAACCCGTTTCACAAGATCTTTCGAAAAGACGATCTCCTGCGATCCTGTCATCCCTTCCAGAGCCAGCCAGTACAAGCGATCTAAAAAAATTTGAAGGTAAGTGAGGTCAATTTCTGCATTTTCAGGACTTAACTCTTTTAAAATCTCCTCTGAACAATCCTTTTCCAGCCGGATTCCATGAGCGTTACACAAACCTTTGATTACTTCCAGCGCGTTTTGACGGGTAACAGAATTTATTCTCAGTCTGTTGGATAGGAATTCGGGTATTCTTTTTTCAAATTCAGTCAGGCTGGCGAGGTACTCCTCCCGGATGGAAAAAATAAATTTACATTGAAGATTCGACCCGATGATGCTTTTTACAGTTGTGATCAATTCATCCCGTTCCTTCTCATTGCCAAAAATGAAAATTTCCTCAAACTGATCGAAAATGAAGTAGATGGGGCGGAAATGGTCTAAAAATATGCGCTGAACAATTTCCGTTATGGGTTCATTCCGGGCATTTGACAACGGTTTATTCAAGCACTTTTGCAGGGTAGTTCCAAGGCTTTTATTTATATCAGAACCTCTCCTGATTTGAATCGGGAACCAGTCGCTTTCCTGAATTTTATTTGCCAGACCACAATTGATCAGTGAAGACTTTCCAATGCCCGATACGCCGAAAAGAACCAATATCCTGCTCTTGTAAACGCGGTAGTATAGCTCTTCAATTTCAGCATCCCTTCCGAAAAACGTAGCTTTGTCCTCCCTGGCGTAGCTGTCAAGGAATTTAAAAGGACTTTTTGGTTGATTTCCCATCTTTTATTCAGGATGACAAAACCGACAAAATTTCATTAAACTCATCGACCAGTGTGCTATAGTTATGCAGTGACCGGAGGTCACAAACTTCGGGTGCCTCGGTGCCAACATACATTAAATGGCCGTCACTGTATTTTGAATACAAATAAATATCCCCGATAATGCTAAACCTTTTAAGATCATTGATAACCTCGGATTTTGTATCAATAACCAAAGGGGACAGATTAAGGTATTCCCCGATTGACTTCGTTTGCTTCATCAGCAGAACTGAATTGCTTTCGGTAAACTTCAACCCTTCGATCCTGGCCGTGCTGAAATCGGAATGAGTGTTATGAAGTAAATCCATGCTGTGATGAAAAAATGCTTCGTGATTTTTTGACTTCACAACCTTAATATCCTTCACATACACCAACTTGTAATTGACCAGGAATGCAATTTTTGATAACAATCTGGTTAATTTTTCCTCGAAAACGATACAATCTCTTTCAATATCCTGGTCAGTTGGATTGGATTGAAAATGCATGAGGATGTTTCTTGGAAGGACCAATGAATTCAGGTTTTCATAAAACCCTTTATTGAAGTTCTCGGAAATCTCAGGGATAAACCATTCGAAATTCTGTTGTTTCAGAAAATTCCCGATGGATGTTATCAGCCAGGTATAATCCCCCAAACTTAAGAGCGGGAAACGGTGTTTGAACTCTTTTTTAAAATTTTCCGGAATTGAAATCCGGTTTCTGACCTTTTCTTCCATGAGTTGGGCGACCATGATAAAACTGATGAACTGCAACGTTCTTTCAAAGGTCCGGAAGATATGTGTTAGTAAGTCGCGTCCCAGGGTTGTCTTGGTAAACAACCTGCGAAGCTCAATCCCGATCGGCCATGGGAAATTCTCAACCATTTCATTGCCCAGTTTCGGGAAATTAATGGAATCATCATCGTTATACCGGATATCATTGGCTAACCTTGGCTTAACTTTGACCATTTCATCAAATACTTGCCTGATCAGGTCTTCTGTATTGTTCAGCATTGTATAGTACGATCATCTAGGTTGTCAAATTCTTTCTCTTCAGTGGTTGTTGTGATTGTGGAACACAACGGGAATAGGCTCAACAAATATAATCATATCATGTGCTAAAACCAACCGGGATTTTTGACAACCTGTTTTCCTACTTTCTCTGGTCAATCCACTTATCCACAACCTTTAGGAAAATGTTGATATCCAATGGTTTGGTTAAATAATCCCGAGCACCGGCCGCCATTAACTTTTTAATTTGATGTTTGGTGGCATCAGCAGTTAAGATGACAACCGGGATCGTTTTTGTGATTTCATCTGTCAGGAGGTTTGCTAAAACCTGACTGCCTGCCATGTCGGGCAAATTCAGGTCGAGCAGTATTAAATCAGGCTGGTTGGCTGTCGCAAATTGCACTGCGGTTTTTCCGTACATGGATACGATCAGATCAATTCCATGCCGGTTGCCCCGGATAATTTCTTCTACCAATTCAGCATTATCGATATTGTCTTCGATGTACAAAATGGTTCCGGTTTTTGTATTTGCCGCTGTTTCCATCTCCATGGAATGCTGTTTTTTCAGAGCCGTCAACTCGGTTGCGCGTTTGGTTTTCTCCTGATTTTGGAAAGCAAGTTCTTTATTGGCGATGACCAGTTCATTTGCCCGATTTGCTTTATCCTCATTCTGGACGGCAATCTCCTTATTGGCAACGACCAGCTCAGCTGTCAGTCTTATATTGTTTTCATTCTGATTTTTCCAGCTTATCCGATTCTCAGTTGTTGGCAGATCAATCCAGAAAGTACTTCCTTCGCCGACAACACTTTCAACGCCAACCGCTCCTTCAATGGCAGCCATGATTTTTTTAACCACGGCAAGTCCCAGTCCTGAACCTTCAATTTGAGTTTTTTCGGCCCCAACCCGCTCGAAAGGGATGAAAAGCTTCGGGATATCGTCAGGATGAATTCCCATTCCGGTATCCTTTACCGCAATCCTGACGGAAACAACCCCCTTGTCGTCTTGTGGCAGGGTTTCAGTTTTGATGAAAACGGAACCACCCGGCCGGTTATACTTGACGGCATTGTTCATCAGGTTTATCAGTACCTGTTTTAGCAGTTTCCGGTCGGACATTACAAAAAGCTGATTTGCGGGCGAATCTTCCAACTCAATTTTAATTTCCCTGGCATCGGCAAGTGGCTGGACAGTGTCCATTATTTCTGCAATAATGCTGCCAGCAAGAATAGGTTCGGGTATAAATGAGATCCTCCCCGATTCGATGCGCGAGATGTCGAGCACTTCATCAATCAGAACGAGCAAATGTTTGCCGCTGATTAAAATATGATCGACGCTTTTCTTTTGTTTTGGGCTGAGTTCACCCATATTCATCAGCTGCGCAAAGCCAAGAATCGAATTCATGGGCGTACGCAGTTCATGGCTCATCCGCGAGAGGAATTCACTCTTTGCACGATTTGCCTTTTCGGCTTCATCCCGTGATTTGACTATTTCTACTTCTGCATTCTTCCGCGCAGT
>JAPLDG010000092.1 GCA_026391845.1 Bacteroidota bacterium
CCCGTAACGGACCCTGGTAAAAGAACTGTCGGCCGAATGCCAGCTGATATAGATCGATGTTGGCGTCGGGGTCTGTAAATAGGGATTTACCTGTGCTTCTGTATTATTGATCATAAAAAAGAACGTCATCAGAATTCCTGTGATCTGAAAGAACAGTGTTTTCATACTGCTTGGCTTTTTATTTGGCATTCAAATTCTTTTTTAGTAGCGTTTTTTAATATGATCCGAGACATTTTATTGCTTTGAAAAATGTGTTCCTCCTTGTAAGTTGTTAAAAGCAGGAATCTGACATCTGGCCATAGGGAGATCGCCTTATTCATAGTTTCGCTGCATTTGACTATCCCGAGGTTGTAATCAATAAGCATAAAGTGTACATGACTATCCCTTAGATCTTCCAGAGAGGCGGTATTGTCCGAATCATAAACAACGTTGAAATCAGATACCTGATCGAGAACTGTTTTCAGGCTTTCCCGGTAAATTTTATTTTGTTCAATAATTACAATATTCATTTTCCTTCACCTTAAAATGAGTATTGGTACAAATTTACATGATCCTCTTTTAAAAGGCATGGGGGAATACTTGTGATTTGGATAAGAGAAAACAAGTATTTGTCTTAAGGGAAAACCCTTAGATACAAAATAAGGTGAGAGAAGAGTGCTATTCGATCGAGAAATAGTTGTTTCTGATCGCCCAAACAATCAGCTCGCCAATATTCCTCACTTCCGATTTGTGAAAAATATTGGTACGGTGGACTTCGACTGTTTTTATGCTGATGTAAAGTTTATCTGAAATTTCCAGGGAAGTTGAACCGAGACATACCAATTGTAGAACATCCATCTCGCGGGGAGTCAGCCTGTTGGATTTCGATGAAAAATTTACATATTGAAATGCCATTTTCTGCAATATTTCCTGACTGAAATAATTGCCGCCGGAATACACAGTGTTAATTGCATTCTGAAGTTCAAACTTGTTCGATTTTTTTAAAACAAAACCTTTTATTCCTGCATTTATCATTTGGGTATAGTGTGCTGTATCTGAGAACATAGTCAGTGCAATAACATTCAGTTTCGGTTGTAATTCCATTGCTTGTCGGGTTGTTTCAACCCCATCAATGAGTGGCATATTAATATCCATTAACACCACATCAGGAATCGAGTTTTTCAGAAATTCGAGGAAAGACAATCCGTTTGAAGTATCGAAAATGACATTGAAATTTTCAATCTGACCCAACACAAGTCTGATACCCTCCCTGAAAAGGTCGTGGTCATCAACAACTGCTATTGTAATTTGCTTCATCGATGGCAATTTCAGTATTTATGCGGCATTTGGTAATTCATAACAAATATACTTTTTTTTCAGGGATCAGCCACGAAAAATACTGATGTTAATATTCTACCTTTGTAAAAGAGTTTTTATTGCATCATCAGAAAAAGCAAATATTGCTGATAATCATATAAAGCCGTTGTATGGAACACATTGATTTTTCACTTGTCGATTGGTCAAGGGCACAATTCGCGCTCACTGCCATGTATCATTGGATTTTTGTGCCGCTTACCCTTGGATTGTCTTTTATTGTGGCCTTCATGGAAAGCCTCTATGTCAGAACCGGAAACCCTGAATGGAAGCGCATTACCAAATTCTGGATGACCCTGTTCGGAATTAACTTTGCCATTGGAGTTGCCACAGGCCTTATTATGGAGTTTCAGTTTGGCACTAACTGGTCCAACTATTCGTGGTTTGTAGGAGATATTTTCGGAGCGCCGCTGGCCATCGAAGGAATCATGGCCTTTTTCCTGGAAAGCACCTTCATCGCCGTCATGTTTTTTGGATGGAACAAGGTGAGTAAATCTTTTCACCTGTTATCAACCTGGCTTGTGGCCATTGGCTCCAATCTTTCGGCACTGTGGATATTGGTAGCAAACGCCTGGATGCAATATCCGGCCGGAATGAAATTCAACCCTGATACGGTACGCAATGAGATGGTGAATTTTTGGGAAGTACTTTTTTCACCGGTGGCCATCAATAAATTCCTGCACACAGTATCCCAGGGATACGTGCTGGCAGCTATATTCGTAATCGGGATCAGCGCGTGGTTTTTGTTAAAAAAAAGGGAACAACTTTTTGCCAAACGAAGCATCCTGGTAGCCGGTATTTTTGGTTTTTTATCCATTGTATTTGTCATTCTTACCGGGGATGGTTCGGCCCGGACAGTCGCAAAATATCAGCCGATGAAATTTGCTGCCATGGAAAATCTTTACACTGGTCAGCAAAATGCACCTCTTGCAGTGATCGGGATATTGCAAAAAGATAAAAAAGAGGGGGAACACAAGAAGGAGGACTTCGTTTTTAAAATAGAAATTCCAAATATGCTATCTTATATGGCTTTTCTCGATGCCAATGCCTATGTGCCCGGAATCAGCGACCTGGTACACGGAAATGCGGAACACAATCTTTTATCCTATAAAGAGAGAACCGAAAGGGGCAGCATCGCCATTTCCTCCCTGGCAGCATATAAAGAAGCTGAAAAAGCAGGAAATGACAGCCTCTCTGCTGCTGCACTAACACGATTTGAGGAAAATTATCCTCATTTCGGTTATGGATATTATGCCAACCGCGATGTTCATGAGCTGGTGCCCAGTGTTCCTACATCCTTCTATTCATTCAGGATCATGGTCGGTCTGGGTTTCCATTTTCTGGCGCTCTTCATCGTCATGCTGTGGCTTACCCTGAAGAATAAAATTGAAACCAGGCGATTCATACTGTACACTGCCCTATGGACTATTCCCCTGGCCTATGTAGCTTCAATGCTGGGCTGGGTGGTAGCGGAAGTCGGACGTCAGCCCTGGGTAATTCAGGATATCCTTCCTACCATTGCAGCTGTCTCGCAAATCAAATCTTCTTCGGTACAGATCACCTTCTGGATGTTTACGGTCATTTTTACAGGACTGTTGATTGCCGAGATAAAAATCATGACCACCCAGATTAAAAAAGGTCCGGCAGCCGAAGGTTCATCCACTATTCGTTAATTGTTAAAACACTGAATTATGTTCGAAACATTCTCATATATCACCTTGCAGGAATACTGGTGGATCATCATTTCATTGCTGGGAGCCATCCTGGTTTTTCTGATGTTTGTCCAGGGTGGGCAAACACTTATCTATACACTTGGCAAAACCGAAGACGAACGAACCGTTCTGGTGAATCTCCTTGGAAGGAAATGGGAATTCACTTTTACCACCCTGGTCACTTTCGGCGGCGCTTTCTTCGCCTCTTTCCCTTTGTTTTATTCCACCAGTTTTGGCGGGGCATACTGGGTATGGATGCTCATCCTGATTGCATTTGTGGTCCAGGCGGTATCGTATGAATACCGGTCGAAACCCAATAATTTTTTCGGGCACCGCACCTATGAAATTATGCTCTTTATCAACGGGCTGCTTGGAACCGTATTGATCGGCACCGCCGTTGCCACCTTCTTTACCGGCTCTGATTTTGTGGTGAATAAAATGAATCTCACCATCCTTACAGGTGATAAAATGCCCATCATCTCTGAGTGGACGGGCCTTGCATATGGTTTGGAAGCTGCCCTGAGCCTTCAAAACCTTACGCTGGGATTGACGGTCTTTTTTTTAGCGCGGGTTCTGGCCCTGCTCTATTTCATGAACCGCGTTAACAATGCAGCCATCATGGAACGGGTAAAAAAGCAACTGATTTATAACGCCATCCCATTTGTAGTCTTCTTCCTGACTTTTACGATTTGGCTGCTGTTTTCGGCCGGGTTTGCCGTGAATCCACAAACCAAAGAAGTTTACATGGAGCCTTATAAATATCTGCACAACCTGATACAGATGCCGGTTGTCGCTGTATTGTTTCTTGTGGGTGTTGCACTTGTGCTGCTTGGAATAATCCGCCCCATTACCTGCTTTGTAAAATGCAGTACCAAAGGAATATGGGGGGCAGGCATCGGTACGATTCTCACAGTATTCTCATTGTTCCTGCTCGCCGGGTTTAATAATACCGCCTATTATCCTTCAACATTCGACCTGCAAAGTTCACTCACCATCGAAAACAGTTCATCGAGCCGTTATACCCTTGTGGCCATGAGTTATGTGTCGCTGCTGGTTCCTTTTGTACTGGCATATATCATTTATGCCTGGCGCTCAATTGACAACAAAAAGATCGATATCGAGGAAATGAAAACTGAAACTCATATTTATTAAAAATGAATCCGATGATAACTGAGATTATATGGTTCTTGAGTTGGCCTGTCCTGATTATGGTTTCATGGTTTGGCGTTGCGTGTGTCGTAAAAAAGTTTGAATAAGAGATAAAATGAGATTTTTTATAAAAAGTCAATCAAAAATGTGAATCAAATTGGACTATCCGGTAAGAAACCTGTTGGCTAAAAAGAAATATTAGTGATATTTATGCGATTTATCATAAAATATTTTCTACTTTTGCAAGGTCGATCGAAAAAAGGATCTTTGGATGGAGATAAAGGAAATAAACAACAGATACAGTGAACTGGCCGAATCAGAATGCTGCCTTTCCTGCGGCGGAGCAATAAATTATGCCCAACCTCAAGCCGGCGAGGTTTGTGTTGACCTTGGAAGTGGCCGTGGAACAGATGTATTGCGCCTTGCAGAATCAGTTGGCGCTTCGGGATTTGTTTACGGGATTGATATCTCCGACGGAATGCTTGACAAAGCCCGTCGAAATGCGGAAAAATTTGGTGTTTCCAACGTCAGCTACATACGAAGTGAACTCGAAAAGCTTGAGCTGCCTGATAATGTGGCGAATTTGGTGATTTCCAATTGCACACTCAATCATGCCTCCGACAAACAGGAAGTGTGGAATGAGATTCACCGC
>JAPLDG010000239.1 GCA_026391845.1 Bacteroidota bacterium
AATAGTACTCGAGCAGGGGCTCATTATAAGCCAGTTTTTGACGCCAGACAAGTGAGTCGGGAAGCGCTTTCCGATATACACCGGGATAGTCGGTGGCATAAACACGGTTGAGCCAGTATAGATATTCGAGGTAATCCAGATTGCTCACCTCCGTCTGATCCATGTAAAAACTTGAGACTGTTATTCGTCGGGGGCTGTTATTCCAATCAAACATCACATCGTCCTGGGTGTTTCCCATGGTGAATGTTCCGCCTTCGATAAAGACCAAACCAGGGCCTGTTATCTGATCCGTAAATTGAGGTTTTTCAAATCCGCCGTTTTTGGGATTATTGTATTCCCATCCGGTAGAACGTGATACATCCTTTTTACAACCTGTCGCCATTACGACGGCAAATATGAGGGCGCTTACCTGAAAAAATCTGTTAATTCTCATCCGTTGAAAATTTTTGCAAACCTACGTGAATTACTCAAATTAAGCAAATATTAATACTTAACTAAAACCTCGGGCATTTTATTGCCCTGATGTGTCTTCTTTTTTCAAGACATGGGAATTGCCAGGATGCGGATACCTCATGTGCCCCGCCCGAAACAGTTTTTAATTTACTGATCGTCAGATCATAGCTGTAGGCGATGCGCAGGCTTTTGTAATGAAGGCCCACCATTGGAATAATGGCATCAGCGTTCTCGAAGTTGTGCCGAAACCATACGCCTCCGATAAAGGGATCAACAGTTAAGTATAAGCCTAAGTTCAACTGGTGAAATTTGAACTGCTGCTGATATAAAATATTGGGTGAAATGGAAAATTCCCGGTCTTCACCGGAACTGCCATTTTTGTCAAGGTCAATGCTTGCGCCTGCATGAATGGTATATTTCATGTAAAGCTGTGTTGCATTGTCAGCATAAAATCCTACTTTCGGCTGGGTGAGATGATCAACTGAAATTCCACCGTAAAACATCTCATCATAGGAGAGAAAAACTCCAGTGGAAAAATCCGGCACCCCGACACTCAGATTGTCAGGCTGTTTTTCTCCGGTTGGCAGAACAAAACCCAGCAGTGGATCAATCATGTCTCCGAACTGTAGATTATCCCAGTTCAGCCTGCGCTGGTAATAACCGACTTCCAATGCGGCACTGGCCTGAAATCGCTCACTCAGGTTGAATTTGTAAGCATACATCAGGTTAATAATAGTGGTATTCAGGTTACCGCTTCCGGCCCTGTCAGCGGCAATCAGCAATCCTACTCCGCCATGAAGAAAATTTACATACTGGTCATACGAAAAGTTATAGGTAATGAATGCTTTTCCGATCCCGGGCCATTGGTTTCGGTAGTTGGCATTCATTTTAGGGCAAACGGTAACGCCGGCGAGTGCAGGATTTAAGTATAAGGGGTTGGCATAAAACTGAGAAAATTCAGGATCCTGGGCAATTGATACCCTGATAAAAAACGGAAAGGCAATCAAGCTGATAACTGCAAGTAGTCTGATCATGAATCTCCTGTCCTGATTAATTGTAGCCAACAATATTACAAAAATATTGAATATCCTGAATCAGCTTTCGACAATAATAACTATCAGCTAACGTTTAAAATTACAACAATTATATAGTTTCTGAAAATATTGATTTTTGAAGCAACTATTCAATTGGAAAAATTGTCTTTTTATCAAATATTGACACTTGCGCATGATAAAGAAAAAACAGTTTTCTTTTTTCCTCCTGGTCGTTTTTCTGGCTTTTGCCCCGCTTGTTCAATCGGTGGCCCGCAACTCTGAATATGGAGGCAAATTCACGATTTCGTGGAATTTGCCCACGGTAATTCAAAAAGGGGACTCTGTCACTGAACCATTTTTATCATTTAAGGGTTCTGTTTTCATGGAAGGCTATGGAATGTTGCCTGCCTTCATCAAAAGGTTTCCATTTGATCCGGAGCATGACTCTCTCGTTGATGTGACCATGAAAAATCAGGTTTACGAACGGGTCAGTGACATGGATATATCAGGATTTAAGGGGGCGGATAAAATTTCTGCCGAAATTCCGCTGTATCACCAAATGTCGGTAACCCGAATGAAAACATTTCTGGAGGTCAGTTTTCTTCCCTTCCGCAGGAATCCGGTAAATGGCAACATTGAGCGGCTGCTTTCGTTTGATCTGAATATTCAAGTTATTGATATACACGTCATCCCTTCCATTAAATCTGTTAACACCTACACCGCAAATTCAGTGCTGGCTTCAGGCATCTGGTATAAATTCGGGGTTGCTGCAAATGCGATTTTCCGGCTTACCTATGAAGACTTGAAAAGCTCGGGTATTGATGTCGGGAAGATCGATCCGCGCAATCTTCGCATTTATGGCAATGGCGGAGGAATGCTGCCGGAGGCAAATTCTGCTGTTCGTACCGATGATCTGATGGAAAACGCCATCTTTGTTTCTGGAGAAGCAGATGGTCGTTTTGATCCTGGTGATTATTTGCTTTTTTATGGACAGGGACCCGACCGTTGGGATTATAATAATACGGACAAACTTTTCCATTGCCGTAAAAATATCTATTCCGACCGCATGTATTATTTTTTAAATTTCGATAAAGGCCCCGGAAAACGTATTTCAACAGAGTCATCAACAACATCTGCGGCGACATTTTTTGCCGATAAATTCGACGATTATGCATCCTATGAAATGGATGACAGCAACCTGATTAAATCCGGCCGGGAGTGGTGGGATCGGCAGACGTTTGACATTACAACGGTACGCAACTACTCCTTCACTTTTCCCAATATTGATTCCCAGAGCCCTGTCTCCGTCGTAACTTATGTTGCTGCACGCTCCATTGGCAGCAGTTCATCTTATGTCGTCTCTGCCCAGGGAAATACTCTGATGACCCTCGACATCCGTGGAATCTCAGGTGGCTTTGAAGATGATTATGCGATTTCAAAAACAGGCAAGGCAACCTTTCTTTCAACCAATCCGGTGATCGATTTGAAATTAAATTACCGAAAAAGCAGTTCCAGCTCAATCGGGTACCTGAATTATATTGAGTTGAATGCCATACGCTCACTGAAGATGTCAGGGGCACAGATGTCCTTCCGGTCAGCTGCCGGAACCTCCACCAGCGGGGTTACCGAATTTTCCCTGAACGGGAATGGTCAGAATATTCAGATCTGGGATGTCACCAGGGGTGATCGCATTCGGAAAATTGAGACCAGCCAGAATGGTAGTAACCACCTGTTCCGGCTTTCCACTGATACATTGCGCGAATTTATTACGTTTGACGGTACATCATACAATGTGCCTGAGTTCAATGGCCGAGTGGAGAACCAGGATCTTCATGGAACTGATGCGGCCGATTATCTCATTATCTGTTATCCTCCCTTTGTTGGGGAAGCGCAACGTCTGGCCGCATTTCATCAGGCAAACAGCGGCATGTCGGTACTCATTGTCACACCGGATAAAATTTACAATGAATTTTCCTCCGGGGCGCAGGATATCACGGCTATACGCGACTTTGTACGAATGATGTACAACAAAGCGCAGCCTGCAAGTAAACCGAAATACTTATTGCTGTTTGGAGATGCATCCTATGATTTTAAAAACCGTACAAAAAATAATACAAACTTTGTCCCTTCATTTGAATCGGTGGAGTCGCTTTCTCCCGTATCCTCATTTGTATCAGATGATTACTATGGATTACTCGATGCCAATGAGGGGCAGTCAGCCAATGGCAGCCTCGATATCGGGATTGGCCGGTTTCCGGTTTCTACCATAGAACAGGCCAGATCGACTGTGGACAAAGTAATTCACTATTGCTCAAAAAGCGAGTCTGTAAAAAATGATTGGCGCAACATGGTAACCTTTGTGGCCGATGATCAGAATGAAGGAGGAAATCTTTTTATTGATGATTCTGAAGATCTGGCACGCATCATTGAAAATTCGTACAAAAATTATAATGTGGATAAAATTTATTCCGACGCCTATACGATGGTTTCCACCTCGATCGGACCCTTTTATCCGGATGTAAATGATGCCATCAACAAGCGGGTGGAAAAGGGGTCGCTGATCATGAACTATGTCGGACATGGCGGGGAGGTGCGATGGGCCCATGAACACATCCTGGAAATTCCCGACATCAATAGCTGGCGTAATTATGACAACATGCCGGTATTTGTAACCGCGACGTGTGAGTTCAGCCGGTTTGATGATCCCGGACGTGTCTCTGCGGGCGAATTGGTCCTGTTGAATAATCAGGGAGGAGGCATCGCGCTTTTTACCACTACCAGGCTCACCTTTGCCGGAACAAATAAATCGCTGCTGGTCAACTTCTATAACGATGTTTTTGAAAAACCATCAGGTGCTTATATGAAGTTGGGCGATTTGCTTATGGCTGCTAAATACGGCATGGGGAGTTCAGCAAATATTCATGCATTCGTTTTGCTGGGTGACCCGGCCATGCAAATGTCATATCCCGATCTGAATGTTGTTACTACCTCTATCAATGCGCATGATCCGACGGTCGCTCCCGACACGCTCAAGGCCCTTTCAGAAGTGACCATTACCGGCGAAATACGTGATCTATCCGGGAACAAGGTTGAAAACTTCTCCGGTACAATATTCCCGACGGTATTCGATAAAGCCTCGGAGATATGGACAAAAGCCAACCAGGGGCCTGGCAACCCGGTCCAATTCTTCCTGCGCAAGAACCCGGTTTACAAAGGGAACGTTGAGGTGACAAACGGATCATTTACTTTTTCATTTATTGTACCTAAAGACATTGCTTATCAATTTGGAGTGGGGAAAATAAGCTATTATGCACGCAGCAATGAAACCGATGCCAACGGGTATGATTACCAAATTCAGGTTGGAGGCTATAATAATCTGGCAATACCGGATGGAGAGGGGCCTGAACTAACTTTGTATATGAATGACCGTAATTTTCGCTCAGGCGGGATCACCAATCAAACACCTCTGCTGCTAGCCGACGTGATCGATTCCTCAGGGGTTAACACAGTCGGGAATGGAATTGGTCATGATATCACGGCCACCCTTGATGGTAAAACCACCGACCCGATGATCCTGAATGATTACTATGTTGCCAACCTCAATACCTATAAAAGCGGGGAGATCAGTTACCCGCTCAGTGCACTCAGCGATGGGCCGCACCAGATCGAGGTAAAAGTGTGGGATGTTCATAATAACCCCACCGAAGCCAGGATTGATTTCGTCGTCACTTCTTCGGCTGGTTTCGCTTTTGAACACCTCATGAATTACCCTAACCCCATGAAAGATCAGACCACTTTCGCCTGGGAAACAAATCAGACAGATCAACCCATTGACGTGGAAATAAAGGTCTTTACAATCAATGGCAACCTGCTGAAAACGTTGAGACAAACTATTTATGCGCAAGGCTACCGGTCAACATCCATCAAATGGGATGGGACACAGGATAATGGCCAGAAAATAAGTTCCGGATTGTATGTTTATCAGGT
Organism: Bacteroidota bacterium; assembly: GCA_026391845.1. Taxonomy (GTDB): domain Bacteria; phylum Bacteroidota; class Bacteroidia; order Bacteroidales; family FEN-979; genus CAIVAT01. Next base: position 5,475 of record JAPLDG010000239.1, read on the forward strand.
TCAATTGATGACATCTGAAGGCTCCGCCAAGCGTCAAACCTCGAAGTTGGTGGTTATCCGTTAAATACGTACTTTTGTAAATCATGAACTCAATGCTGTTGCGAAAATTATTCATATTCCTTTTATTCTGTCTTCCATTCCTTGTTTCAGGTTCAGTGCATCATGGAGATTCATCCGTGCTGGCACAAGGACAATGGTACAAGTTGGTTGTGACCCATACCGGAATTCACAGAATTACCTATGAGAATTTAACTGCCATGGGAATTGATCCAGCGGAAATTGACGTCAGCAAGATTCGCTTGTTCGGAAATGGTTCAGGGATGCTCCCTGAAGTCAATTCGGATTACCGGATTGATGATCTTCGCGAAATTTCAATCCAGGTTCAGGATGGGGGTGATGGCCATTTTGATGCGATCGACTATATCCTTTTCTTTGGCGAAGGAGCCGATCAATGGAGTTATGACAAGCTGATACGTTCTTATGCTCATCAACGCAACCTCTATTCAGACTCCACATACTACTTCATGAATTTCGACCAGGGACCCGGTAAACGGGTCCATGCGCTGCAGCCCATTCCGACTGTGGCAAATAGCTATTCTTCTCATTACGATGATTATCTGTTGCATGAACTTGACGAGAAAAGTTTAATCAGGTCAGGCAGAGAATGGTATGGTGAACTTTTTAACAGTCAGAAAAGTGAATGGACTTTTCCCTTTTATTTTCCCAATATTGATTCCATGTCTTCAGTCAGGATAAAATGGTATGCTGCTGCCAATGCCCCCGTTCCAAGCTATTTTTATCTTTCTCAGACCGGTTCAAAGATTGATTCATTGAAAATAGACTCCACAAATCCGTCAATAATTAACCTGGCAGGTAAATCAAAATTTAAAATTACAACCTTCTCACGTCCGGCAAAGGATCAAACCATGACCCTCTCTTATGGCATGCCCACATCCGATTCAAAAGGGTGGCTCAATTATATTGAAGTAGTCAGCCGTTGCAATCTTGTATGGATCAATCCGCAGCTCTTGTTCAGAGATATGAGTTCGACAGGTCCGGGAAAGATTACTGAATTTTCGATGAAAAATGCCAACGCACAGATCAGCGTCTGGGACATTTCGAATCCATCCGAAACTGAGATGGTTAGCACGACCCTGACCGATGATGGAATCCTGAAATTTAAGTGTGCGACAGACAGCCTTCATGAATTCATTGGTTATGATGGTTCATTTTTTTATCCTGTGACATATTCAGGCAAGGTGCAAAATCAAAACCTGCATGCCAACGAGCCGGCATCCCTTGTCATTGTTACCAATCCGTTGTTTATTTCTCAGGCAAATCAATTGGGCGAATTTCATCGTGAGCATAACGGACTTTCTGTTCAGGTTGTATTATCAACCCAGGTTTTCAATGAATTTTCTTGTGGACAGACAGACCCCACGGCCATCCGCGATTATTTAAAAATGCTCTATGATCGCGGAAACTCGGAGACCAGACCAAAGTATTTACTTCTCTTTGGCGATGGTACATATGACCCTAAAAACCGGATACCGGGCAACAACAACCTTATTCCTACTTTTCAATCAGTTGAATCACTGGATAATACGAAAACATATGTTACCGACGACTATTTTGGTATTATGGCCGATAATGCGGGTCAGGAATCAAATGGATCGATCGATATCGGTATCGGAAGGTTTCCGGTTTCAACAACCACCGAGGCTCAGGCCATGGTTGATAAGATAATACACTATTCCTCAGACACTTATCCTGTTAAGTCCGATTGGCGTAATACCATAACATTTGTTGCCGATGATGAAAACCAGAACCTCCATCTTAATCAGGCTGAAGGATTGTGCGCCATAATCAAATCAAAATATCCGTTATTCAATGTGAATAAGGTCTATTTCGACGCTTATAAACTCATTGACATTCCTTCAGGCAAGCGTTTTCCCGATGCCAACCTGGCGCTTAACGATGTAGTTTCCAAAGGCTCCCTGATCGTGAATTATACGGGTCATGGAGGTGAATCAGGATGGAGTTTCGAGCAGGTACTTACGACAACCGATATCCTTTTGTGGAAAAACAAGGACAAGCTCCCTGTATTTCTGACGGCAACCTGCGAATTCAGCAGGTTTGACAATCCTGAAAGGTTTACTGCAGGAGAAATGCTGATCCTTCAGCCGGATGGCGGTGCTATTGCACTTTACTCAACAACCCGGCTGGCATTTGCGGGCTTGAACATCCTGCTGAATACCAGTTTTTTCAAACATTGCATGGATCAGGGAGCTGATGGTAAATATATCAGGATGGGCGACCTGATCCGGTTATCGAAAAATGATAACAACAATAATTTTCAATTGCGCAATTTTGTTTTACTGGGTGATCCTGCCCAGAACATTGCTTTTTCCGGTTATAATGTGAAAACCACGGAGATCAATGGATACCCGGTGGCAGAATCCGATACCGTAAAGGGATTATCAACGGTAACCATCAAGGGTCAGATTGTAGATGGGGGAGGAGTGAAGGTTAACACTTTCAATGGGATTGTAAATTGTAAGGTATATGATAAACCGGTGACCAATGCAACACTGGGTAATCGGCCCGAAAATAATGAATCCTATCCGCAAAATTTTGAATTACAGAACAGTTTGCTTTTTAAAGGAGATGTTAGCGTTGAGGCCGGTGATTTTCGCATGTCCTTTGTCGTTCCGAAGAATATTTCCCTGCCTTTCGGAAAAGGTAAGCTTAGTTATTTTGCATACAGCAACAATGCGGAAGCA
>JAPLDG010000147.1 GCA_026391845.1 Bacteroidota bacterium
ACAAAACCAACTGCCGACACACCATCATTGCTGAGTTGGGATGAAACCACGACGCTCTTTCATGAATTCGGACACGCCATCCATGGATTGTTTACAGAAGGAAAATACTCCAGAACAGCTGGAAACGTTCCTCAGGATTATGTGGAAATGCCTTCCCAGATCAATGAAAATTGGGCAAGCGAGCCTGAAGTGCTGAAGGCTTATGCAAAGCATTATAAAACCGGCGAGGCCATTCCTGATGCGCTGATCGCAAAAATCCAGAACAGTGCTCTTTTTAATCAGGGATTTGAAACGGTGGAATATCTTGCAGCTTCCATCCTTGATATGAATTACCATACATTAACTGAAGCGGATAATTTGGACGTGCTGAAGTTTGAAAACGATGCAATGAAAAAAATCGGCCTGATTCCGGAGATTCTTCCCAGATACAGGACAACCTATTTTGCCCATATTTTCGGAGGAGGTTATGCTGCCGGATACTATGTCTATATCTGGGCAGCCGTTCTCGATGCTGATGCATTTGATGCCTTTAAATCATCGGGAGATATATACAACAAAACCCTGGCTGCGAAGTTCAGGAAGTATTGTCTGGCAGAATCAGGTAACGACGAAGGTATGATTCAATACAAAAAATTCAGGGGACAGGATCCCTCGATTGAGCCATTATTGAAACGTCGCGGGTTAAAATAATCAGGTTTTCATGAAGATAAAGGTATTTCTGTCTGCAATCCTGATCCTGGCAGGATGTTGCCATGATGGGGAAAAGGATGTTTCATCACTCCTTGAAACTGATAAGTCATTCAGTCAGATGAGCATAGCAAAGGGACTGAATGCTGCATTTATCTTCTATGCTGCGGATAGTGTCGTTAAGATGAGAGATGGGAATTTTCCGATCACAGGCAAAGTTGAAATGGCTGCTATCTATAATTCCCGGCCTGATTCCGGCATGATCCTTCGCTGGACCCCGGTAAAAGCAGAAATCAGCCTGTCACAGGATCTCGGTTATACTTTTGGTGATTGGGAATTGTATATAAAGAATTCAGATACAACTTTGTATGGCAATTACTTGTCGATCTGGAAAAAGCAATCTGACGGGACCTGGAAATATGTGCTTGACACAGGTTGCAATACACCCAAACCTACCTCTACGCGGTTTAGCCCATGAGATTATCCAGACAATTCATTGAATTTTTCAACAGTGAAAAGGCTGGAGGACTCATCCTGATCTTTTGCACGATCTTTTCTCTGATTGCTGCCAACTCATTCCTGGGTGCAGATTATCTTGGATTCTGGAGTTATATTCTGGCAGGACATTCAGTGCAGCATTGGATCAATGATGGCCTGATGACGGTTTTTTTTCTCCTGATCGGTCTGGAACTTGAAAGAGAGATCTATACCGGTGAATTGAGTGATTTCAGAAATGCCTCCTTGCCAGTGATTGGCGCTTTGGGTGGCATGCTGCTTCCTGCAGGTCTGTATTACCTGCTGAATGTCAATGCGGCGACTCAATCAGGGGTTGGGATCCCCATGGCAACCGACATTGCTTTTGCAGTTGGGATTCTGTCGTTGTTAAGTAGCCGGGTACCTGCCTCGCTCAAGGTGTTTCTTACAGCGCTTGCCGTTATTGATGACCTTGGCGCAATCCTGATCATTGCCATCTTTTATACCGCTGCAATGGTTTGGTCAAACCTGTTGATTGCTCTTGGGATTTTCAGTTTACTGCTGATTTTTAACCGGATGAAAATTCATATGCTCTTTCCTTATATCCTTGGAGGAATATTGATGTGGTACTTTATGTTAAATTCAGGTATTCATGCAACAATTACAGGGGTTTTACTTGCATTTGCAATCCCATTCGGTGATGGTGGCGAAAAAACAGCTTCAGCCAGGCTTCAGAATCTATTGCATAAACCTGTTGCATTTTTTATTCTGCCTCTGTTTGCATTGGCAAACACGGGTATTTTGCTTGGCAGTGATTGGCAGCAGAGCCTGGGAGAGTCAAACAGTCTTGGAATTTTAATCGGGCTCATCGTTGGTAAACCCCTTGGGATCTTTTTATTCACATTTGCAGGGGCAGGGTTGGGATTCTGTTTTCTGCCCCCGGACCTGAAATGGAAACATATTGTTGGCGCAGGTTTTTTGGGAGGCATTGGGTTCACGATGTCCATTTTCATTTCGCTTCTTGCATTTGATCAGGAAGTTTTAACCGACAGCTCCAAAATTGCAGTCCTTATTGCCTCTGCAATTGCCGGTATCATTGGCTTTATCTGGTTGCAAACGACCTTGCCGAAGCAACATTCATCCCTGTGATTCTTTACCTGAATTCCTTGTCCATCATTTTATCCTGCCAGGTCATCAGAAATATTTTTTTTTTTATAAAATAGTTTTCCTATTTTTGCCATACTGATAAGTGGATTCGTGTTAAATTTTGCTTATATTAGCCGATTAAATCGTTGCAAACATCAGTCACAGCTTGACATCTTTTTTGCTCTGTTCTTATAAATCCTTTGAATATCAGTTAGTAACATCGACTATAAAAACTTTAATTTTGCCGAAAATACAGACTACTGCTGTTTTCCAGTGACCGAATTTAACCATAACTGTTTTTAATTTTTTATTTACAACCTAACCCTCTGTTTTATGAAAAAAAATTACTCCTTCCTTGCTGAGCAACATAACGAGATTCAGCCGACCAATGACTCATCTCTGCTTATGATTAAACGTATGCATGGCCTTATTACAGTGCTGCTTTTGGCCCTGGTGCTGGGGTTTGGTAACATTGGGATGGGACAAACCATTTTATCGAATGGTAATTCTGGTTCAGGGAAAATCGACCAGGGAGTTCAATTAGCTACAATTCAAGATGCAACGAACAATTCTGATGTGCAAAACCCTGTTGATCAAACGCGCGCACCGGCAGTTACTAAAACCAGTACTGGCAATACAAATTGGAATACTGCAGGAACATGGACCCCCAGCGGGGTACCCGCTTCGGGTGACATTGTGATCATCAATCATAATGTTTCGGTAAATACTGCTGCTGTTTGCAATACGATAACAATCAATAGTGGTAAAACATTAACCATTAACGCTACAAGATCATTAACAGTTGGTTCCGGAGGAATTACAAACAATGGAACGATTACATTGACTGCATCAACTTCCACAACCACCTCCATGTTTTGCGCTGGAGATTTCACTAACAATTTAGGTGCAACCATCACAGGAACTGGAACTCTTACTCAAATTTCTTTTAACGGAATTGCGGCCCAAAAATTTACAAACAATGGAACCGTCGCTGCGCCGTTATATACCCTGGCCCTCGGGAATTTAGCGGGTCTGACGCTATTAGGCAGTAACCAGATAACCTGCCAGAGAGTAAATTTGTTCTACGGTACAATAACCAATTCCGATAAAATCAACCTGGGGAACCTTGGAGCAACCTACGGTGTGGTGCAAATCGGTTCCAGTATCACCAATCCTGCCGGAGCTTTTGACAAGGCCCCTGTCTTCAATGCCGGAACCGGTGGATACCAGCTTTTATATGCCCCCGCATCTGTCGATTACTCAACTTCTTATGAAGTTCCGGCAGATGGGAATATTGCATATTTGCTAGTTGTTTGCACACCCAGAACAGTATCATTATCCAGAGATATCACAATTCCATACGTTTACTCGACCGGCATAAATTTGTCCTCAGGGAATCTGAATATAGGAGCACATTCTCTTACTGTTGATGGTACAATAGGTGTAGTTTCCGGAACCCTGACCGGAGGTACTTCGACAAACATTACCTGTTCAGGTACCCCGGCAACTATCCTGCCGGCTGTTTCCGGTGGGTTGAATAACTTAACCATAAATAAAGCGGCCGGAATCACCTTAACCGGCGCAGTAACCGTCAATGGCACCTTAGCCCTGACAAACGGACTTTTCAATAACGGAGCTAATTTAACCATGGCAACAGGAACAACCATTTCCCGAGCTGCAGGAAGTTTGACAAACGCTCCGACCTTTGCCGGAACGGTTAATTTGCTTTATTCCGGCGTAGCTCCCATTACTATTGGAATGGAATTGCCATCCGGGGCGGGCGTTTTAAATAATTTAACAACGAATGCCGGAGGTCTTACACAATTTGCATTTACAACCAGTACAACAAATTTGCTTACGGATGCCTTCCCTAATTTAACTAATTGGACAGGAAATATAGGAACTGCATCAATGCAGTTTACAACCTATGCAACAACCAATTCCGGTGGTACATCCCCTGAAGCAGGATATTACAGCATTGAAGGAACCCATTCAAATATCACGAACTATATCTATCGCGGCCCTGTTAACACATCGGGCTATTCTGCAGTGAATGTTTCCTTTAAAATCATGTCAACGGGTAATTATACACAGGGTTATCCCACCTATTTGAAATTGCAATGCGCAACCAGTACCAGTGGACCCTGGACTGATGTATGGTCGGTTGCTTATGCGCCATATACTGCTCAAACAGTCACAATCCCTTACTATACACCCAACGTAGGAGGGAACATGTATTTTCAGTTTGCTTTCGTTGGAGATCCGTATGCACTTGATTATTGGTATTTTGATAATCTGGTCATTGACGGTATTGCCTTCAATCCCATTGCCTCAACTGCAACCGTGAATGGCGTTTTTGACCTAACGAATGGTACTTACACCATTGGTGCGAACAATACCCTCCGGCTGAGGGATGGGTAACTGTCCTTTGCCTAAAATCATAGGTGAACTGAATGATTTCACTGTTAACCGCAACAACGGTGTTACGCTGAACAGCGATTTATCTATTAACGGCATCTTGACGATGACCAATGGAAATCTTTCCCTGGGTGCCTATAATTTCACTCTAGGAAGTTCCTCACCGGCTGTGGCTGGAACGCCGGGTGTCGGCAATATGATTGTTACTGATGGCATCGGTGAGTTTAGAAAAACATTTGCCGGCCCCGGTTCTTATGAATTCCCGGTTGGAGATGCTTCAGGAACAGCAGAATATTCGCCCATCACATTAAACTTCGGCGCAGGAACTTTTACAGACGGTTATGTTGCGGTCACGGTTACAGACTCAAAGCATCCGTTCAACGCCAGCGCAACCAATTATCTTACCAGATATTGGACTGTTGCAAGTTCGGGGATTACAGACTTTTCGTGTGATGTGACCGGAACTTATGTTCCTGCAGATATCGAAGGAGGTGAGGGCAGCCAGGTGGCCGGCAAGTACGATGGAGCATTGCCCTGGAAAAAGTATTCACCCCTTGCTGCAAACACGCTTGCAGCTAACGGAGTTACAGGTTTTTCCGATTTCACAGGAATCACTGCGGCATCGCCAATTGTTTCCATTACACCGGATCCAATATCGCATGCCTGCCAAAATGGTTCTTTGTCTCTTAAGGCAGAACCTGTCGGAGACCCGACCTTTACCTATTTATGGAGCGAAGGCGGCGCAACAACACAATCAATCAACCCCTCAACCCTTACTGCAGGTACATTCACCTATACGGTTACGGTTACAGACGGAAATGGATTTACAGGCTCCAATAGTATAGCTGTCGATGTAAAACCGGCACCAGCTGCATTCAATGTTTTCGGTGGTGGTTCATACTGCGCTGGCGGAACGGGTGTTTATATCTTCCTGTCGGGTTCAGTTGTGGGTGTAAACTATGAACTTTGGAAAGATGGTTTTGCCACAGGCACTATACTTCCGGGCGAAGTATGCTGCGGATTGGCATTCCCGGGGATTATGGTTCCCGGCGAATACACAATTGTAGGTACTGACATTGAAACGGGATGTACTGCTGTAATGAACGGCACTGTAACGGTAACGGAAAATCCATTGCCAAACAGCAATCCTTCTGTAGATGGCACAGCCACCATTTGCTCGGGTGCCAGCACTAACATAACGGTTACTCCTTCAGAGATCGGTACAAACTATCAATTAAGGAATAATGCCGATAACAGTCTGGTTGGCATTGAAGTACCAGGCACAGGAGGCCCGATTGATTTACCAACAGGTCCTTTGACTACAGAAACATCATTTAATGTGCTGGCTTCAGTGGCAACCACAGGATGCTCCGTTCAATTAGCCGGCATTCCGGTCGTTTCCGTAATTCCTGCACCAGACATTGATTTATCAGTCAGTGCAACCGATGCGCAGGTTTGTTCTGGTATCGGCACCAATGTTACAGTCGCATTTTCGGAAATCGGGATAGAGTATCAATTAAGAAATGACGCCGACAACAGTCCTATAGGTCTTCCGGTAGCAGGCAATGGCGGAACAATTTATCTTCCAACCGGCCCCCTTGCCTCAACAACCACTTTCAATGTATTGGCCCTTGTACCCACCACTATTTGTTCAGCCCAATTAACCGGCACTGTTACCATCACAACTGTAGAGAGTGGACCGATTACAACTGTAGCGATTGCTCATGTTTGTCCGGGAGCCACAACAGTGGATATCCCCGTCACAGTTTCCTCCTTTAATAATGTAGGCAGTTTCTCCCTGACTTTCGGATTTACTCCCGGCGAATTGAGTTCCCCAAGTATCATAAGCAGAAATGCAGCTTTTGATCTGTCGGGTCATGATTGGCCTGCCTTTGATTTTACCACTGAACTGGCCTGGCTTGCCAGCGGGAAATATAAAGTTTCCGGTTTAGGTTTCGATCCGTCAGACGGAGTGACATTAGGTGCCAACGATACCATGTTTACCTTGAGGTTTAATATCACAAGCGGCACAACTTCCTCCAGTTTGACCTTGATGGACGATTTACAGGGAACTGCCTGTGAGTTTACCGGTACTGCTTTCGACTATACTCCTTTCTGCGACAGCCCGACTCCGGCCTTTTATATTACAGGCGGTTTTATTACGAATCCAGTTGGACAGGTAAACAATCCTGGTAATCAGGTGGTTTGTAATGGTGCAAACACAACTGATGTTATCTTTGGAACAACAAATACAGTTGGCACAACAACCTATGCATGGACGATTGACACTCCGGGCATCGGTCTGCCTGATTCCGGAGATGGTGATATCACTGCGTTTACTGCCATTAACATGGGGACTGAACCTATTATTGCAACAATAGAAGTCACCCCTACATTAACATATGGTGGCGCAAGTTGTATTGGATTACCTGAGACTTTTACCATAACTGTAAACCCAACCGGGAAGGTAAATCAGCCTACATCGCAGGTCGTTTGCATAGGCACTCATGTTCAGATTCCATTCAGTACCATTAATACCGGAGGTTTTACAACATATTTTTGGACCAACACCACCCCGGGCATCGGCCTTGATCCGTTTGGATTGGGAGATATTGATTTTTATGCTGTCAATCCTGGCACTTCGCCACTGGTTGCTACCATCTTTGTGACACCTACATACACCAATGATGGTGTAAGTTGTACCGGACTTACAAAGGCCTTCTCAATCACAGTGAACCCGACAGGCCAGGTAAATGATCCTTCACCTGCATCTCAGGTCGTGTGTCACGGAAGTCTTACTACTGCCGTAAACTTTTCCACAATCAATACCGGAGGCACTACCCTTTACCTGTGGGATAATGATACACCAAGTATAAACCTCAGCGGTACCGGATCCGGCAATATAGCTGCGTTTACTGCTACCAACACAACTGCTGCACCGGTTACGGCTACAATCACTGTCACGCCATATTTCCAGAAAAAATCTGTAAGTTGTATCGGGATTCCAAAAACCTTCACGATTACTGTTAATCCACATACAACTTTAACAGGGGCTTCTCAGGCTGCAGCTGTTTGCTCGGGTTCAACCGCAACAATCAATCTGACAGGATTGCTGCCTGGCAGCACCTCCAAAGTTTACTATACGATCGATGGCATCGCCCAAACTCCCATTACCGGATTGCTTGCCGATGGTCTTGGAGCGGCGATCTTCACATCACCAACGCTGACAGATGCGGACAATGGGAAAATTCTGCAAATTACTGGTGTCACAACAACCAGTTCAACCCCGAATTGCAGTGAGAGCTTCGCTCAGGATGTCACATTGTCCGTCAATCCTAATCCAACATTAACCGGTGCTTCTCAGGACGCAACCG
>JAPLDG010000133.1 GCA_026391845.1 Bacteroidota bacterium
CACCCATTTCCTTTTCGGTTGCTTTCAGGCTGTCGGCAACCTGTTTTTTCAACTCCTTCGGATAAGATTTTTTATTCTGTTGATAGTAAGTACAAACCTCTGTGGTAATTGTAAAACCGGCAGGTACAGGAAGTCCGATATTGACCATCTCAGCGAGGTTCGCACCTTTACCGCCAAGCAGATTCTTCATTTCGGCCGTACCTTCGGCTTTTTTACCACCAAAATAGTAGACGTACTTGTTTTCTTTAGCTTGCTTTGCCATAATTGACATCATTTAGGTTAGTGAAAAAATTTGAAGCGGCAAAAGTACGAAATAAAACCCGTATAACGGTGAAATTCAGACAGGAAATTTAATAGGAAAGCGGCCCGATATTGTTCATATTCCACAAAATCCATTGCTGACGTCCACGGATGTAGGGAGTAGGGGATGAGGGGTTCCATTTAAGCGGATTTGGCAATACTGCAGCAATCAGGGCAGCTTCACCCCGGGAGACTTTCGATGCTGATTTACCGAAATATGCCAGAGATGCAGCCTCTGCACCATAAATGCCTTTGCCTGTTTCGATTACATTGAGATAAATTTCAAGAATGCGCTTCTTTCCCCACACAAATTCAATCAGGACAGTGAAATAAACTTCCAGACCTTTGCGGACCCACGATCGCTGTGGCCAGAGAAACACATTCTTAGCTGTTTGCTGAGAGATGGTGCTTGCCCCCCTCATTTTTTTACCCTGCTTTCTGGCATTGAATTCCCGGGCCTTTTCAATGGATTCAAAATCAAATCCTGAATGTTCCAGGAACAGATTATCTTCAGAAGCGATAACGGCAAGCGGCAGATTGGATGACATTTTATCCATTGACATCCAACGCTTGTTTAATTTAACGGTTTCTCCGCCAAATGATTGCTCCCCAAGCCTGATCAGCATCAGGGGCGTTACAGGCGGATTGACATACTTGTACAGGATGACAAAAAAAATTGAGGAAGCAAAATAAATGATAATGAAGTACTTGAAAAATGTTAAAACCCGGAGCAGCGTTTTTTTCATGCGAGTACCAAATCTGCAAAGAACCTCACCCTAACCCTCTCCTGTAGGAGAAGGGGGCGGGGGATGAGGTATGTTTAATTCTTATTTATATACCTGTTCAACTCATCAATGGAAGACTCAAATTCAAACGCATCATTCAATAGAAAGTAGTTGTTGAGATCCCAGGTGTGTCTGTAAGCAAACTTGGCAAACTCCAGCTTGTCGGATTCAAAACTGAAAAGTTTCATGATCTCTTTCACCTGCCTGGAGAGGAGGCAGTTTGAACCTGCAATCTGCTTGGCGATGGTCAACTTGCTGCTTTCAAAAGATTTGGAAGAAAGAGACTCCAGTGCCTGATCAAATGCATGATTGCTCATGGGGCGCGGGCAGCCTTTCGGGCCCGAATATTCCATTTGATCCGGCTGGTCCCTGTCATGAAATTCATGGGTTTCAACATCTGAAGTAGTTTGTGTTGTAGTCGTTGTGATGCTCGCTCCCCCAAGGAGTCCCCCGGTATTCACTGTGGTTGTTTGGCTTACTGTAGTTGTACTCTTCCTGGGAGTGGTTGTAAAAACATACACATCCTGACCATCAGGCTGCCCGGTAATTTCATCCAGCGGTATCGTATTTAACAGGCGTAATACCCATAAACCTTTGTTGTTTTTAAGAATTTCATAAGTGTTCTCAACTTCCTGCTGGAGGTAAACGGTTTTCTTTATTTCCGGGATGGCAGGATTTTCAAAAATGACCGTCAGTTTGTAATTGGGTGCATTTAATCCTGTGATTTTTACATTGGTCTCGGGTTCAGGAGATTGCTGTATCCCATTCATGATGACCGTAAATGGTTCTTTCACCTGAGTAAAAACAACCACATTTGAAAATTGTGCCTGTGAATCAGTGTAAAAGAGGATAAAAATGAAAAGCAGGATCAGTGTTTTATTTGACTTCATGGGATAAGGTGTAAATGGTTCAACTATTTTGTCTTTCCGGCAATAAACCGGTCAAGGTCATCTTTGGATTTTTGTGAATGAAGTGCATCCTTCACCTCAGCGTAATTATGGCGATCATACGTGTAGTCATAGGCATATTTGGCGAAACTGATTCTGGAAGATTCAGAGTCGAAAATATAGATAACCATTTTTACCATCAGACAATGTGTTTCGGCCCTTTTTTTTGCCGCGCTCAACTGCATGGGTTCAAACGGTCTGGCGCTGATACCTACCAGTTCGGCACTGAAATCGGGATCCGATATTGGATTATCGCATCCTTTCTTATCCGTTGATTTTTCCGGTTCTTTTTTATCTTTCTCAGTATCTGCTGTTGATTTGTTTTCTCCTGAAGGAGGCGGAGGAGGAGGAGGAGTTTCTGCTGCAACACCATCATCCATATATTCATATGAGGTTGATTCAATAACGTATACCCCTTTCTGATTTTTGACAACCTTGAAAAACATGGTTCCATGTGGTTTGTTAAAAACAAGTTTGCTGATTTCTTTGACCGAAGGGTCAGAAAACGCAATTTTTATTTTAAAACTAGGTCCGCCGGGATTATCTGCCTCTACCCTGGAGGCCGGTTCGGAATTGGAAATCGTACTGCCGATATGCAAGGTGAATTTCTCACCTTTCGGGGCAAAAACAACCACATTGCTTATCTGTGCGATGCTGCGTCCGCCAAGGAACATAAAAAAGAATACCAGAAAAAAAAGTGCCTTCGTCTTCATCTCTTCTAATTTTAAAATCTTTGGCAAAGATAAGTTAAAATTGAAAAAACAATCGCTTTTCTTACCTTTGCTGTTCCAAAACTAACAGATCTATGAGCAATTTTATCGGTATCCGGCATGAGGATAAATACAAACTTGAACGACGGGCTCCGCTTACGCCCAAGCATGTTGCGCGTCTTGTGAAACAAAAAAAACTGGATATCATCGTTCAGACTTCCGACAAAAGGGTGTTCTCTGATGACGAGTACATTCATGCCGGAGCGAAAATTGCAAAAGACCTGAAAAAATGCTCTGTTATTTTTGGCGTAAAAGAGATGCCGGAATCGTTTTTTGAACCTGAAAAGACCTATGTTTTTTTTGCTCATGTGGTTAAAGGACAACCCTATAATATGGCCATGCTGCGCCGGATGATGGAATTGAAATGCAACCTCATCGAATATGAAAAAGTGGTGGATGAACAGGGCAAGCGTCTCATTTTTTTCGGCCGTTATGCCGGCATGGCTGGAATGATCAATTCCTTGTGGGCCCTCGGATTACGACTGAAGGAATCGGGGTACAGTTCTAATCTGGTGAAACTGAAACAGGCTCACCATTATCATTCGCTCAATGAAGCAAAGGATGATGTCTCTGCCATCGGCCAGCTGATTGCCGAAAATGGAATCCCTCATGATTTACGGCCATTTGTGATCGGGTTCACCGGATATGGAAATGTTTCACA
>JAPLDG010000036.1 GCA_026391845.1 Bacteroidota bacterium
AGGTCTTAGCTATTGCAAAAACAATTACGACCATAAAAATAAAACTGCCCAAAAGCAGTAACACGATGACCAGGACTTTGCTCCTGACGCAAAGACACAAATCAATCGCTCAATTGTTCGATGAAAACTTTTGGAAAAATTTTTAGGGTGTCCCAGTGTCGAAGTCAGGAGGGTCAGCTATAAGCTTTCTATATGCTCTTCTATAAGACACATCTTGTTTAAATAACAACTTTGTTGGTTTCCCCTAATGGCAACGTAATTGTTTGATCTTTGTAGAAACTGATTTTATGCTGCCCCGACGAGGCATATTAATACGCCGGCGGGACTGGCTGCTGGTTAACAAACAGTTACACGAAGAGCCACAGAGGAGGCTCAGAGTGCCACAGAGAATGAAAATTCACCGAACTATAAATCGGGTTACTGGAAAATTGTCTTCTGATCAAACGGATTGCACGATTATTCATGGTTCATTAAAACAAAAATTGGCCTTAAACTCTGTGGTCCTGTGTCCCTTCTCTGTGGCTCTCTGCGTAATAAAAAATGTGTATAAAGATTAACCCTTGGGGCGAGGGGTTGGGAGTGGGGTACATTGAAGACCCAAATAACAATTTAGCCATAAAATCCGGAAAAATAGGATTGGGTTAAAAATATTTTGGTTATCAACTTTTATTGCTTACTTTTGCAGTCCCAAAAATTAATGCGAGATGACAAAGAGAACATATCAGCCTTCGAACAGGAAAAGAAAAAACAAACATGGTTTCCGTGAACGCATGGCCACTGCCAACGGACGTAAAGTATTGGCTGCCAGAAGAGCAAAAGGCAGGAAAAAACTGACTGTTTCCGACGAAAAATTGGACAAAGAATAAAATTTCTTTAATTGATTGACAAGATCAATCCGAATTTTACGCAATTTTGTATAATGAAAGAAGATAACATCCGTTTATCTTCTTTTTTATTTTCAACAGTTCCCCGACATCCTAAGCATCTGACATGAAAAACATTGAGTTCAAAAAGTTTTTGCCTTACCTGGCAGCCATCGTGATCTTTCTGGTCGTTACCCTTGCCTATTTCAGCCCGCTGCTCGAAGGCAAAAAGATTCTACAGAGCGACATTGTCAATTTCAAAGGGATGTCGAAGGAAATTGCCGACTTCAGGGCAAAAACCGGCGTGAATACGCTTTGGACCAATTCGATGTTTGGCGGTATGCCGGCATACCAAATCGCGGCCAGCTATACCTCAAACCTCATCGGTCATCTTGACAAAGTTCTGACCCTCGGATTGCCCCATCCGGCAAATCTGGTTTTCCTCTACTTCCTTGGGTTCTTTATCCTCCTGCTGGTCATGGGGGTGGACCCCTGGCTGTCGATTGCAGGGGCAACCGCTTTTGCCTTTTCCTCCTACTTTTTCATCATCATTGATGCCGGTCACAATTCAAAAGCCCATGCCATTGGATACATGGCGCCGGTGATGGCGGGGATAATCCTGACCATGAAACGGAAATATCTCTGGGGAGGATTAATGACCGCTATATTTTTATCCCTGGAAGTCAAGGCAAACCACCCGCAGATCACCTACTATCTTGCCATGATTGCGATGCTGTTCGGCTTTTTCCAACTCATACAATCCGTTCGCGTAAAAGAACTTACACCATTTTTTAAAGCAGTGGGCGTGCTCCTGATCGCCCTGGTTTTCGCCGTGCTTACCAACATCACGAGCTTGTGGGCCACCTGGGAATATGGGAAATACACCATCCGCGGAAAATCGGAACTTACCTCTGAAAAAAACAACAGGACCTCCGGGCTCGACAAGGATTATGCTACCCAATGGAGCTATGGCATCGGCGAGACGATGACCCTGCTGATTCCCGACTTTTACGGAGGCTCCTCCAGTGCAAAGCTCAGCGAGAATTCGAAAGTTGTGGAGTCCATGAAGGCAAACGGCATTCCCGATGGCACCATCAGCCAGTTTACCAGTCAGCCGGTGCCTTTTCTTTATTGGGGTGCACAGCCTTTTACATCCGGTCCGGTGTATGTGGGCGCCATCATCATGTTCCTTTTCGTGCTTGGGCTCATTATCGTAAAAGGGCCGCTTAAATGGTGGCTGCTTGCTGCCACAATCCTGTCGGTTTTGCTGTCGTGGGGACATAACCTGATGCCCCTCACCGACTTTTTCCTCAACTACCTGCCCGGATATAATAAATTCCGCGCTGTTTCCATGATCCTGGTGATCGCAGAATTTACCATCCCTTTGTTGGGAATTCTGGCACTGAAAGAGATCTCCGACAAAAACCGGGATCAGAAACAACTGTTTAAAGGTCTGCAAATAGCCTTTATCATTGCTGCAGGAACAACACTCTTCTTTGCCGCTTTTCCGGGGATGTTCCTCGATTTCGCCGGTACCGGCGACCGCTACATGCAACAGCAATACCAGTTTCCGGATTGGCTGATGCAATCAGTCCGCGATGAACGCCAGCGGCTCCTGCGCATGGACGCCATCAGGTCGTTTGTCTTTATCCTGCTTGCAGGCGGGCTCACCTGGGCTGTTCTTTTTAAAAAAATCAGGAAGGAGTATGCCTATATCGCGCTAACCGTCCTCTTTTTGGCCGATATGTTTACAGTTAACAAACGCTATCTCACTAATGACAGTTTTACCTCCGGCTCGCGGGTTGAAAACCCCTTCGAACCCACTGCGGCCGACAACCAGATCCTTCAGGACACCTCGAAGGATTACAGGGTGCTGAACCTCACTTCCAACACCTTCAATGATGCAGGAACCTCCTATTACCATAAATCGCTGGGAGGTTACCACGGGGCTAAACTCCGCCGCTACCAGGAACTCATCGATCATGGAATCCAAAAAGACATCCAGGTATTTGCCAAAAGCATGAGCACCGACAGTACACCCGTCCTGAACATGCTCAACACGAAATATTTTATCCTCCCCGACAAAGACAAACAACCTGTTGCATACCCGAATCCCAAAGCACTTGGAAACGCCTGGTTTGTTTCAAGCGTGAAGATGGTTGACAATGCCGATGCCGAAATCAATGCCATAACCAGTTTCAAACCCGATTCTGTTGCCATCGTGGATAAAGTATTTGCAGAAAACCTTAAATCCTTTACCCCTGCGCGCGATTCCGGCGATGTGATCACCCTCACCGACTACGCACCCAATGAAATATCATACAAATATAAATCGAAGAACCAGGGGCTTGCCGTTTTTTCTGAAATTTATTATCCCAGGGGATGGAATGCCTACGTTGACGAGCAGATTGCACCTCATTTCCGCACCGATTACGTGTTGCGGGCCATGGTCCTTCCTGCCGGCGAACATAAGGTACGGTTCAAATTTGAACCTGTCGTATATTTTACCGGAGAAAAGATATCTATGGTCAGCTCTGTCATCCTCATCCTTCTCGTTGTGGTTGCTGCAGTCCTGGAAATCATTAAAGCACGGAAAAAACCGGCATGAAAAAAGTTCTGATCATCAGCTATTACTGGCCTCCCAGCGGAGGTGCCGGGGTGCAACGAGGGTTGAAGTTTGTAAAATATGTACGTGATTTCGGATGGGAACCCGTTGTTTACTGTCCCGAGAATCCTGAATACCCTGAAGCCGATAAATCCCTGTTCAAAGATATTCCTGCAGGAGTTGAAGTGCTAAAATTACCCATCTGGGAACCCTATAACGCTTACAAACGTTTTATCGGGCAAAAAAAAGAGGAGAAAATCCAGGCTGGTTTCCTTTCAGTAAAAAAGAAAAATCCCGTCATCGAAAATATTTCAGTATGGATAAGGGGAAACCTTTTTATCCCCGATGCCCGGAAATTCTGGATCAAACCATCCATCCGGTTTCTTTTAAAGTACCTTGATTCCCATCCTGTTAACGCCATGGTTTCAACCGGCCCCCCGCATTCCATGCATCTGATCGCATTGGGGGTTAAAAACAGGTTAAAAATACCCTGGCTTGCCGATTTCAGGGATCCCTGGACCGAAATTGATTTCTACCATCAGCTCCGGCTGACAAAACAGGCCGACAAGAAGCATCATCGCCTGGAAAAATCCGTACTTTCCGGAGCCGACCGGATATCGGTTGTCAGTTGGAACTGGGCACTCAATTTAAACCGGCTGTTTCCACGACATTATGATGTGATCACAAATGGTTTTGATCCTGATGATTTTATCATCCCCGACCTCAAGGTTTCCAGTACATTCAACCTGACCCATATTGGCTCTCTGAATAAGGACCGCAACCCCGAACTTCTGTGGGAAGTACTTGCTGATATCTGCGCTGAGAATCCAATGTTCGGAAATGATTTGCGGCTCAGGTTCATCGGTAAATGCGATGTTTCACTTTTTCAATGTCTGGAAAAGTACCGGCTTGCATCCCAAACTGAAAAAATTGAATACATGCCGCATGAAGAGGTGCTGAAAGAATCGGCACGATCTCAGGTTCTTTTGCTCCTGCTGAACAATACTCCAAATGTGATGGGCATCGTTCCGGGAAAAATATTTGAATACCTTGCCACCCGGCGACCGGTATTGTGTATCGGACCTACCGATGGAGACAGTGCCCGGATCATCCGGGAAGCAAAAGCCGGGGTGACCTGCAATTTTGACGATAGAACTTCGATAAAAAAAGCCCTGCTTGATTTGTATGGCCGGTATAAACTGGGAGCCCTGCAAAACCAGGAGGGAGAAATTGATTCTTTTTCCAGGAAAGGCCTGACAAAAAAAATCTCAATCCTTTTGAATGATATTTCTGAAGCCAGACAGTAGAAACAACCTCCTAAAAACATGAAAATCATCAACATCGTCGGCGCCCGGCCAAATTTCATCAAAATTGCACCCATAATGCACCAGATGCGGAAATCATCCCTCATTGAACCCATCCTGCTGCATACAGGGCAACATTATGACATTGAGATGTCGAAAAGGTTTTTTGAGGAACTGAACATCCCGGCACCTGACATATCCCTCGAGGTGGGATCTGACACACATGCAAAACAGGTTGCCTGCATCATGGAACGATTAGGTGATGTGAACTCAACGCTTGCGTGCACCCTCGTAGCTGCCAAAAAGGGTATTAAAATCATCCATGTGGAAGCCGGGATCCGGAGTTTTGACAGGAGTATGCCGGAAGAGATCAACCGGATAGTCACCGACGCCATTACCGACCTCCTGCTGCCTCCGTCAAAGGATGCTGTTGATAACCTCCTGAAAGAAGGCCACCCGGCCGGAAAGATCCACATGGTTGGCAATATCATGATTGATACCCTGATGGAATCTCAGCCTCAAATCATGAAATCTCGGATTTTTCAACTGCTGGGGATTGAAGAGCGAAAATATGCGCTGGTTACCCTTCACCGTCCGTCTAATGTGGATAACATCTCTGATTTCAAACGGATTTTACTGGCGCTTTCAAAAATACAAGAACGTTTGCGCATCGTTTTTCCGGTTCACCCCAGAACACGAAAGATTTTGGAGGAAGCTGAACTAAAATCCATTACCGCTGATATGCCCGGTCTGCTTCTTTGCGATCCGCTGGGATATTTTGATTTTGGAAGACTGGTTTCAGGCTGCCGCATGGTGATTACGGATAGCGGAGGAATCCAGGAAGAATCAACGGTTTATGGAATTCCCTGTATCACGATTCGCGAAAACACAGAACGGCCGATCACACTTTGGGAAGGTACAAACGAACTGGCAGGAACAGATACTGCTAAGATTATCGACTTTGCCAGCCAGATTCTCGACGGGAAATGGAAAAAAGGGAAAATCCCTGAACTATGGGATGGCCATACCGCTGAACGGATCATCTCCTGCATTGAGAAGGAGATGTAAAGAATCCAGAAACTTGTCTTATACTCCGATGCAGGATAAACCGCCAGACAGATCATAGGCGTCATCGCCAAGGCTATTTTCTCATTGTCTCATCCCTTGCTTTCAAGAAACTATTGCTAATCGCACGCTGAATTTGCTATTTCAATTTTCAGAAAAGCCTTTTCATTGTAACCGGTTTTTCGCCTACTCAGCCTGTCTCCGCACAATAGCTTTCTTTTTCCAGTACCCCATCCGGTAATAAACAGAATACAAAATAACGCCCGAAAGCCATCCGATCGGGATGGACCACCATATCCCATGAACCCCTATGGCGGGATTGTTTGCAAGCACCCAGGCCACCGGGATCCTGATAATCCACAGGGAAAAGAGGCTGATGAACATCGGGATAAGCGTATCACCGGCGCCTCGCAACACTCCGTTGATGACGAACATCACAGAAAACAGGATATAAAAAGAGCCGATGATGCGCAAATAATCACCCCCCATTTCTATCACTACCTGGTCGTCGGTAAACATACGCATCAGAAATTTGCCAAACAGCACGGTAACCATTGAAATGATCAGGGAAAATACCGTGGTCATCAGGAGGGTCGCACGGAGCCCTGCCTTAAGCTGTCAATTCTGCCCGCTGCGCTGTAGGCGGCATTTGCGTCAACCCCGAATTGATTAACGATCCAGTAAAGCGCTACCATGCCAGCTGCGACAAAAGTTTGTTGCAAACCCGTAGGCAAACCGATCCAGATGCTTTTCATGAAAATTTCCCGGTCAAAGCTTAAATCCCTGAAAGAAAATTTAACCACCTTGTGGTAGCGGTTCAGATAGATGATCTGGGTGATGAATGCGCATGCCTCGGAAATTACCGTTGCGAATGCCACTCCGGCAACACCCCAATGCAGCACAGGAACAAAGATCAGGTCAAGGATGATGTTCAATCCGACAGAACCGATTAAAAAATAGAGCGGAGTTTTGGAATCTCCCAATCCACGCAGTATCGCGCTCGTTCCATTATACCCAAAGAGAAAAATCAACCCCGAAAGAAAGATATTCAGAAACAGCATTGCATCCGGCACGATCGCCGGATCAAGATCTATCACCCTGAAGATAAAACCGCTCAGCATGATCCCTCCGACACTGACAACAATGGAGGTGAAAAACATAAAAATGTACAAGGTGTTGATGGCTTTCTTTACGTTGTCGAGTTGCTTTGCCCCGAAAAACTGAGAAACGACGATGGTAAAACCCATCGTGACTCCGATGATGAAGGAAACCAGGAGAAATATGATGGGGCCTGAAGTGCCAACAGCCGCCAACGCTGCCTTCCCGATGTATTTTCCAACCACTATGCTATCGACGATGTTGTACATCTGCTGAAAAATATTTCCAAGCAGCATGGGTATGGCAAACTTCAGGATTAACTTGCCTTCGTTGCCATAACTGAGATCCTTCATGGGCGCAAAGGTAGCCACAATTCACGGATAATTCGTATCTTTGCGACGACAACAGTTCGTTCTGTCGCTGGCATGAACGCCGTAACTTGTTACGACGCTGCTGCCAGAGGAAAGTCGGGACAACACAGAGCGCCATGCTTCCTAACGGGAAGGATTCCGGGAGATACGGCCCGGAAGACAGCCAGTGCCACAGAAAACAGCTACCTGGTTGCAACCAGGAAAAGGTGAAAACGCGGTGTAAGAGACCACGGTCGCGTTGGGTGACCAACGGGAGGGGTAAACCTCATGGGTTGAAAGACCAAGTATACCGGCTGCCAAGGGTTGCTCGCCCGATGCCGGAGGGTAGGTCGCTAAAGCATGCTGGTGACAGCAGGCTCAGATAAATGACAGGATTTAACAAAATCCCGCTTACAGAACTGTTGTTTCTTTTTTTTCTAAACACAAACCATGAAGATTCTCACCATTGTTGGCGCCCGTCCGCAATTCATCAAAGCAGCAACTGTTTCCAGAATCATCCGGGCCAATTCTGCCGTGCACGAAATCCTGTTGCACACCGGTCAGCATTACGACGAAAACATGTCAGATGTTTTTTTCAGGGAGCTCAACATCCCACTCCCCGATTATAATCTGGAGGTCGGATCAGGCACTCACGCCGTGCAAACAGGCCTGATGCTGAAAGGAATCGAGGAGGTGCTGCTTCAGGAAAAACCCGACTGCACCCTGGTTTACGGCGACACCAATTCAACCCTTGCAGGTGCGCTCGCGGCCACCAAACTCCACATTCCTGTAGCTCATGTGGAGGCCGGACTGCGTAGTTTCAACCGCGCCATGCCCGAAGAGATCAACCGCATCGTGACCGACCGCATTTCAGACCTTCTCTTTGCCCCCACCCAAACGGCCATCGACAACCTGTACCGCCAAGGACTTGCCGATATTACCTGTTTCACCGGCGACGTTATGTACGACTCCGTTTTATTTTACCGGAAACGGATTGAACAGGATCCAATCAAATATACCACTGCCGGGATTCCCGGGCATTATCTCCTCGCCACCATCCATCGGGCGGAGAATACCGACAACATTCAAAATCTTACCAATATTTTTCTCGCTTTTTCCGAACTGGACCAACCGATCGTACTGCCGATCCACCCGCGTACACGGAAAATCCTTCAAACTTCCGTCAACCTGCCCGGTAATGTTCACATCATCGATCCCGTCGGGTACCTTCAGATGATGAAACTCACCATGGATGCCTCCAGGGTTCTCACCGACTCCGGTGGGCTGCAGAAAGAAGCCTATTTTCTCCAAAAACAATGCATCACCCTGCGCACTGAAACCGAATGGATTGAAACCCTCCACGATCATTGGAATATCATCACGGGAAGCAACCCTGAACTGATCGGAAAGGCCGTTGCCAGCGAA
Source organism: Bacteroidota bacterium (assembly GCA_026391845.1). Taxonomy (GTDB): domain Bacteria; phylum Bacteroidota; class Bacteroidia; order Bacteroidales; family FEN-979; genus CAIVAT01. Next base: position 8,711 of record JAPLDG010000036.1, read on the forward strand.
CTCCCGGCTTCACCTCCGCAACCAGGATTCGGCGATGGGAAATCGGCGGAAATCATCCTGGAAAAACTACTCAGTTTTTAACCTTGAATTGTTAATAAAATCATTGGTTTTAGCGTTCTGTTCCTGTCATCCGGTAAGGGAATTTTTTGTACCTTTGCTATGTAGTTTTTTTATTATAACATATTGATTATGACAGATGTAGAAAAAGAGATTGCCAGCCAGAGTTATACGGCCGACAATATCCAGGTGCTGGAAGGGTTGGAAGCAGTGCGCAAACGCCCAGCCATGTATATTGGCGATATCAATGTAAAGGGGCTTCACCACCTTGTTTATGAAGTAGTTGACAACTCAATCGATGAGGCTTTGGCCGGTTATTGCAACCGGATTGAAGTGACCATCCTTGAAGATAATTCCGTAAAGGTTGTTGACAACGGCCGCGGTATCCCGACCGATTATCACGAAAAAGAGAAGCGGTCGGCCCTTGAAGTGGTCATGACCGTATTGCATGCAGGCGGTAAATTTGACAAAGACACCTACAAGGTATCGGGAGGATTGCATGGCGTTGGTGTTTCCGTTGTGAACGCCCTCTCTTCCCTGCTGAAAGTCGTTGTGAAACGGGGTGGCAAGGTTTACCAGCAGGAATATGCATTCGGGAAACCACTCTATCCCGTTAAAACCATAGGTGATACCGAACACAATGGAACTGAGGTTACTTTCAAGTCAGACAATTCCATATTTATCGTTGAAAAATTTGATTACGAAATCCTCTGCTCACGATTGCGCGAACTTGCCTATCTAAACAAGGGAATCACCCTCACCATCACCGACGAACGCGAAAAAGACGACAAAGGAAATTTCGTTTCTGACATATTCTTCTCCAAAGACGGTTTGAGCGATTTTATCGGCTACCTCGATGCAAATCGTGAAAAACTGATCCCGGAGCCCATTTGCATGGAAGGCGAACGCAACAACATCCCACTGGAAATTGCCATGCAATACAACACCTCCTTTACGGAAAATATTCATGCGTATGTAAACAACATCAACACCCATGAAGGCGGAACCCACCTGGCAGGTTTCCGCAGAGCGCTTACCCGTACGCTGAAAAGTTACGCCGATAAAACCGGTATGCTCGCCAAGCTGAAATTCGACATCAATGGCGATGACTTCCGTGAAGGGCTTACAGCCATCATCTCGGTGAAAGTCCAGGAGCCTCAGTTCGAGGGACAAACCAAAACAAAACTTGGCAACAACGAAGTGATGGGTGTGGTGGATCAGCTGGCCAGCGAAATGCTGTCAAACTACCTGGAAGAACACCCGAAAGAAGCACGGATTATCGTCAACAAAGTAATTCTTGCCGCCACTGCACGCCACGCGGCCAGAAAAGCGCGCGAACTCGTTCAGCGTAAAAACGTCCTGACCGGTTCGGGATTACCCGGCAAGCTATCCGACTGCTCCGAAAACGATCCGGCCCAGTGTGAAATTTACCTCGTGGAGGGCGACTCGGCAGGCGGTACAGCCAAACAGGGACGCGACAGGCGTTTCCAGGCCATTTTACCCTTGCGTGGCAAAATCCTCAATGTCGAAAAAGCCATGGCATACAAAATCTTCGACAGCGAGGAAATAAAAAACATCTTTACCGCCCTTGGCGTAACCATTGGAACAGCAGAAGACAGCAAGGCGCTCAACCTCGAAAAATTGCGCTACCATAAAATAGTCATCATGACGGATGCGGATGTTGACGGCAGCCACATCGCCACCCTCATTCTGACCTTCTTTTTCCGGTACATGAAAGAATTGATCGAAAACGGACATGTCTATATTGCAACCCCGCCACTTTATCTGATAAAACGAGGAACCACTCAACGGTACTGCTGGACTGAAGAAGAGCGCAAACAGATTGTGGCCGAACTGAGCAACGGAAAAGAAACAGGTGTCCACATTCAAAGGTATAAAGG
>JAPLDG010000284.1:0-7492 GCA_026391845.1 Bacteroidota bacterium
AAGAGGCGCTCATGCGCTCGGTAATCTGCATGTTCGACTCCGGCTATACCCTTCCACAGGGCCGTGAAGTAATGAACTATTACTACCCGCTGCAATTTGGCATTGACGGGATTATCCAAAATTGCAATGATGGAATTGCAGATGTTGCAGGCTATCCGGATATGGACAGGCTCTATTTTTATAAGGCAGTCATCCTCATGCTTGAAGGTATCAAAGGCTGGATTACAAATTACGCAGATGAAGCGCGATTTCTTGCATCCATCGAAAAGGAGGAAATCCAAAAAACCGAATACCTCGAAATGGCCGAACGACTCAGCTGGATTTCCGTGAATCCACCCCGTTCTTTTCATGATGCCTTGCAAATGCTCTGGATCTTCCATGTGGCCGTGCTCAACGAAGATGCCATCTCCGGATTGTCGCCAGGCCGGATCGGACAGGTTCTCTACCCCTACTGGCAGCGCGACATGAAGAGCGGCGCGATCGACCGGGCTAAAAGTCTTGAACTCCTGGAATGTATGCGTATCAAATTCACTGAAATTGACTGTTTTGCCTCTATGGGTGTTGTCGGAGGGGTTCTGTCAGGCAACACTTTCAACAATCTCTGTCTCGGGGGATTGTTGAAAGATGGATCATCAGCCGCCAACGAGCTTGAAATGCTGATCCTCGAAGCCGGAATCACCTGTGATACACCACAGCCAACACTTTCGATGTTGTACGATGAAAAACTTCCCGAAGAGTTCCTTCTCAAAGGCATTGAATGCACGAAGATCGGCACCGGTTATCCTGCATGGGTGAATAATCAGGTTGCCATGGAATTTCTGCTGGGGAATTATGCCCATGAAGGATTGAATATGGAGGAGGCCCGCGCATGGGCCATCGGGGGCTGCCTCGAAACATCGCCGGGAAGTTGGATGCCACTGGAAATAGATCATGAAATTCACTGGATACCAGGAGGTTCTGCGCCTGCAACCAGTGTTGGCGTCCACTTTCTCAACCTTCCAAAATTGCTGGAGGTAGCGTTATTCGATGGTATGGACATGCGTTCCGGCCAACGGATTTTCCCCGCTCACGGGTATAAATTAGAAACATACGATGAACTATGGAAGGCATTCAAGGATTATTTCAGCCGGGCATGTCATGTATTAACCCTCACCAATAACATCCAGCATGACGCCTGGCGAAAAATCTCGCCATCTCTTGTCAATTCAATGCTGAAACCCGATTGCCTGGCAAAAGGAAAAGATATCGGGCAAATGGGCTGCAGGTACAACACGACATTTAACATTGAAAGCTGCGGCACTGCAAACCTGGTAAATTCGCTGGGGTCGCTAAAAAAGAATGTCTTTACGGAAAAGAATTATACGCTTGAGGAATACAGAACAGCCATTTTGGCCAATTTCGGATATAAAACGGCACAGGAAACCGGATCTTACTCGTTGATCGATCAGGTTCCGACAGAGGATTATCATAACTGGAAACTAATTCACCGGCAAAGCCTGGATGCACCCAAATTCGGGAATGATGATCCTTTTGTGGATACCATCATGAAAGATTGGGAAGACTGGTTCTGCGACATGGCCCATAATTACAGGTCACTCTACGATCAGCCGATGTATGCCTGCCAGATCTCTGTGTCAACACATGGTCCGATGGGCGCCGTTACCCTGGCCAGTCCCGACGGGCGATTGAGTGGTACAACTTTTTCCGACGGATCGGTTTCTGCTTATCCGGGTACAGATAAAAACGGTCCTTACGCCCTGTTTAATTCGGCTACCTGCTGGAACCATGCCCAATCACAGAATTCCCAACTCAACATGAAGATACACCCCTCCGTGGTGAAAGGTCGCGAAGGTTCACGCAAATTCCTCGAACTCATCCGCGCCTACCTTCGGAAAGGTGGTTTTCATGTGCAGTTCAACATCGTTGACTCACGGATCCTCAAACAGGCCCAGGCAGAACCGGATAAATTCCGGAGCCTGCTTGTCCGTGTTGCCGGCTTCACGCAATATTGGGTTGAACTTGGAAAACAGATTCAGGATGAAGTAATTTCCAGAACGGAATATGAAGAGTTATAATTGACCAGATAGAGAAGTAGCGAAAAGCGAAATTGCGAAATTGCGAAATTGCGAAATAAAATTCATAAAATGGACGAGCTTTCATGTAAAGATTGCAGGTATTTCCTTCCTGTTGATGTTTTCAGGGGGATGTGCAAACTCAGCAAAGAGAAAATCAGTCACGACGATCCGGTTTGCACGAATCTGGAAAAACTTGCCAAATGCAAGTTCTGCATTAATTATACAGCCGAGAAGGATTATCTCGGCAAATGCATGGGAACCATTCTGGCCTTCCCGGACATGACTGCCAGCAAATGTGCCGACTTTCAATGGGGCATACAGAATTAATCAATGGCCGAATATTCGATATCCAGGGCTTCTCTGTGCATGACGGGCCCGGTTGCCGTACATTGATCTTTTTCAAAGGATGTTCCCTCGAATGCGCCTGGTGTTCCAATCCTGAAGGGATATCCCGTTCCCCCGAACCACTTTACCGGCATTCAAAATGCACTTTTGACGGACGCTGCGTAAATGCATGTCCTTATGGAGCCATATCCCTATCAAACAATGGCGAAGGTGACCAATTGACATTTAACAGGAGTATCTGCGTGGAGTGCACCTCCTATATTTGTTCAAAAGCCTGTTTATCAGGTGCGCTCAACATAGGCGGTTATACTATTTCCGTAGAAGATCTCTACACCAGGATCAAACGTGACCGCCAGTTCTGGGGTGATGGCGGCGGCATCACCCTAACCGGCGGCGAACCACTGATCCAACCGGAATTCGCACGAGACTTTTTGAAACGTTGCTACGAGGCATACATCCATACTGCAATTGAAACCTGCGGTAATGTACCCTGGGAAAATTATAAAATGACATTACCCTTCATCGATTGGATTTTTTACGATCTGAAAACGATGGATGAATCAAAGCATCATCATTTCACAAAAAATCACATGAAGCAGTTTAACCATTCGCCTGTCGCCCTGATCCTTGAAAACGCCCGCCGCATTGCCAGGGAGTTTTCCGGACGTCTGGTTTTCAGAATGCCGGTAATTCCGGGGTTTAATGACGATAATAAAAACATCGATGCAACTGCGCATTTCATTCAATCGACCGGACGCAATGAGATCAATATTCTTCCGCTTCACCACCTCGGAAGGGAAAAATACAGCCTCCTTGAGAAAAAATATTCCATGACCGATTTAACAATCCCGTCAAAAGATGAACTTCGAAAAATCGCTCACCAATTTTCATCGCTGGGAATCACCTGCTATGCCGGAAGCGAAACACCTTTTTAATTTTTCGCTTTCCATTTTCCTGCTGTTTGTGCTTCCATCCGTCAGTTTTTCGGAAGGCACTAAACAAATAGTACCATTTTATGCCGCCGGCGGAAAACTCTGCATCGATAAGTCACGAAATAATTTTGGCTGGTACAATGCTTCTCCCGAATTCAGGATCAACATATACATCTCCGACCTGACAGAAAATTTTTGTTTCGGACTTGGCAAAATTACCAAGTTCGATTCTCTCGTTGAAGTCAGATATCAGGTAAAAAACCCGGCAGGGAATATCGTGTTCGGCCCGGCTCTTGTTCCCAAATCAGGACAGGGGTTTATCACATCATACGAAGAGGCGGTCGCAGGTCCTATACCAGCCAGCGGAGGATATAATCCCATCAGGCACACCCCGTTAACGCCCGGGAACTATTCCCTTGAATTTTATTACCCCCCCGACTCCGGCACGGTCTATTCATATCTCAGCTATCTCACTTTTGATTTCTTTGATATTACAGTGCTGAGCGCTGCCGGCCAGGCAATCCCGGGACGTGTCTGGTCAAAAGCATGGCAATTCAACTGTGGGCCGGTTCAACCTCCGCCAACAGCCAGCCGTTTCTATGGGACCATGTTCATTCTGTCGGAAGACAGCATTGTTACGAGCGTCAATTGCAACGGCTTTGTCGGCGGAACATTTTCAATTTCGAGCAACCAGACCGGATGCTCCACAACCGGGAATATAGAGATCGACAGACAGTCACGCCCGGGATTTCATACTTATCCCCAGTACAAAGTATTTCTATCTGATCCGGACAGTACTATTTTCCCTACCGGTACTGCAAAACCAGGCATCAGCCTTCCGGTCACCATAAACAACAATTGCATCGACGGATCAGTTGATTTAGGCATCAAGGTGACGCAAGACGGGTTGATTGAGGTTTTGGTCGAAGTTGATCCCAATCCCGGAGCTGATCCTGCCGATGTGAAGATTACAGCCAATGTACTTGCCAATCCGGGAGGGAATGGATTTAATATCATTCATTGGAACGGAACTGACGGACTGGGAAAACAGGTTCCTGATAGTAAACCGATAACGGCCACGATCAGATTTATCCACGGAATCACACACCTCCCGATATACGATATAGAGTACAACGACAATGGATATCAGGTGGCAGTAGTCAGGCCACCGGGTCCAAAACCTGACATATACTGGGACGACAGCCTCTTGTCTGATTTGGGCACAATAAATCTCAATGGCTGCAATGGCATTCAGGGATGCCACTTCTGGGATATTTCTATTGGCGACACCAATACCATTAATTCCTGGTGGTATGTTTCAAGCACGACCACCTCTTCAATCAGCTTTTTTGTCAAAAGATTGCCCGGTTCACCCGGAAACATCATCGGAGACCCTTCATTTTGCGAACGAGGACTTGTGAGAACATATTCCATCATGCGTGAACCAAGTTCCAATTCCTATATCTGGTCATACAGTGGCACCGGAGCCGGCATCGTAAATAGCGACACTTCCGCAACTTTAAGTTTTTCCGCTTCAGCCACTTCAGGAACCTTGTCCGTATCCGGATACAACCAGAATTGCGGAGCAGGTCAGGCGGCAACCCTGCCAATTAATTTCTATCCTCCTCCGCAGGTATTCATTACAAGCATTGATTCTGTGTGCTATAATGAACCAGCTATTCTTTTAACGACCGGATCCCCGGTAGGTGGAATTTATAGTATTGACGGCATTGTGCAAACAAGTTTTGCCCCATCATCGCTAAGCCAGGGAAACCACCTTATAACCTATCAATACACAGATGAACATGGTTGTCAAAACGCTGACAGTTCCACGATATTTGTTAAAATCAGCCCGGATTGCGAAATTCTGATTTGGGTTCCCAGCGCATTTACCCCAGACGGTGATGTATTGAACGATTATTTCCGCCCTGTTACCAGGAATGTCAAAGAATTCAGTATGAATATTTATAACCGATCCGGCGAATTGATGTTCACATCTTCAAATCCCGAAATCGGTTGGGATGGCAGTTACCGCGGAAATCCATGTCCTGAAGGGAGTTACGTTTATTACATCGTGTACCAGTCGTCACTTGCACCTCCTAAAAACACCACTCTTAGCGGGAATATTATGCTGGTTCGATAATATCCCGGGATAATTGCTCACAGGATAAAAAAAAAATCACGAACATTTTTCATTCCATTGGATTGTTGGATTTTTTTTTTCAATTTTGTTGCCAGTAATTCTGCATATTAACATTCCTAACACAAGTCGCTCATGAAAATCACGCCTATCAGCTATGAGGTTGTACAACGGCATATTCTGGAAAGCAAAATCCGGAACATCGGCAAAGCTACAATTCGCGAAATCAAGCGATTGATCAATGGCATTGAGGCCGAGACGGGAGAGAAGTTTATCCGCATGGAGATGGGCGTTCCCGGACTTCCTGCCACGGAAATCGGCGTGCAGGCTGAAATTGAAGCGCTTCAGAAAGGTGTGGCCGCCATATATCCTGATATCGAAGGAACCCCTGTACTGAAAAAAGAGGCTGCCCGGTTTGTCAAACTTTTCCTAGATATCGACGTTGATGCGGCTAATTGTTTACCCACGGTCGGTAGTATGCAAGGCGGGTTTGCGGCATTCCTCACTTTTTCCAAGATCCACCGCGAAAAAGATACGACCTTGTTTATCGACCCGGGATTCCCGGTTCACCATCAGCAGCATCGGGTACTTGGTCAAAAATTTGAGACATTTGATGTATATAATTACCGGGGTGAAAAGTTGCGGGACAAACTTGAAAGTTACTTTTCAAAAGGGAATATTCATTCGGTTCTCTACTCCAACCCGAACAATCCTTCATGGATTTGCTTTACAGACAAAGAGTTAAGGATCATAGGTGAACTTGCAACCAGATATGATGTGATCATCATCGAAGATCTTGCCTATTTTGCCATGGATTTCCGCAAAGATTACTCAAAACCAGGCTTGCCACCGTACCAGCCTACAGTTGCTAAATACACCAACAACTATTTATTGCTGATATCCAGTTCCAAGGCATTCAGCTATGCCGGTCAGCGAATCGGACTGATGATCCTGTCCAACAAACTTTTTAATATGCAGGCGCCCGACCTGCTCAGGTACTACTCAACAGATATTGTGGGCAGAGCGCTGATTTACGGAACGGTTTATGCGCTGAGCGCCGGCACAGCCCATTCAACGCAATATGCATTGGCTGCCATGCTAAAAGCCGCGAATGACGGCACTTTTGATTTTGTTGAGGTGGTTAAGGAATATGGGGCAAAGGCGAAAATCATGAAGAAGATGTTTACCGGCAACGGATTCACGATCGTCTATGACAAAGATGAGGAGGAGCCTATTGGCGACGGGTTTTACTTTACGTTTGCTTATCCTGGTTTTACAGGCGAAGAACTGCTCCAGGAGTTGATATACTATGGCATCAGCGCCATCGCTCTGAGCATCACCGGCAGTGAACGGGTCGAGGGCATCCGTGCATGTGTTTCACTGGTAAAGAGGGAACAGTTCCCTGTATTGGAGGAAAGGCTCATGAAATTCAGGGAGAACCATCCCCGAACTTAAACCCTTTCTAAATTAGCATGTTTATCGCAAATTGTACAGCATGCAGTATCCATGATTCAAACATTTTTCATTAATTTCGCCCTTGTGAATCCGTTAACAAATCAACCCCCAATCTATGGCAAAAATCAAAGGTGATATCGTTATCAACACCGAGCGCTGCAAGGGCTGTGAAGTATGTCTCGCCGCCTGCCCTTTCACCGTGATAGCGATGTCGAAGGAAGTGAACAGCAAAGGCTATCATTTCGCAATGAAAGTGAATGGCGAATGCACGGGCTGCACCAACTGTGCCCTGGTATGCCCCGACGGGGTGATCACCGTTTACCGGGCCAAAGTCGCAACTGAATAAAAATCCAAAAAATATACGCAATGGGTGAACTTAGATTAATGAAGGGTAACGAAGCCGTTGCCGAAGCCGCCATCCGCGCAGGTTGCGATGGATATTTCGGATACCCGATCACACCACAATCCGAAGTGATGGAATACCTGATGGCCGAAAAACCATTCGAACGGACAGGAATGGTCGTTCTGCAGGCTGAAAGTGAAGT
>JAPLDG010000284.1:7505-10067 GCA_026391845.1 Bacteroidota bacterium
ATGACCTCTGCGTCCAGGCCCGGTGTCAGCCTCATGCAGGAAGGAATCAGTTACATGGCTGGCGCTGAGCTGCCTGCCGTTATCGTTAATATAGTGCGGGGGGGGCCGGGTCTGGGAACGATTCAACCTTCACAGGCAGACTATTTTCAGGCCGTAAAAGGAGGCGGACACGGCGATTACAAGATGCTCGTGCTTGCACCCGCCTCCGTGCAGGAGATGTGTGACCATGTCAAACTTGGTTTTGAAAAAGCCTATCAATATCGCACACCAGTGATGATCCTCTCCGATGGAGCCATCGGCCAGATGATGGAAAAGGTGGTCCTTTTCGACCAGATACCACGACGCACCAATGAAGAGCTGATCAAACAATGTCCGTGGGCTTCAACCGGCCGGCCGCCAACCCGCAACCACAACATCGTCACATCCCTTGATCTCGACCCGGCAGGACAGGAACGGGTGAACCTTAAACTACAGGCAAAATATAAACTGATGGAGCAGAATGAGGTGCTCTATGAAGAAATTCAATGCGAAGATGCTGAATACCTCTTTGTCGCATTCGGCCTTTCTGCCAGAATCTGTCAGAAAGCCATCGACATGGCCCGCGCCAAAGGAATTAAAGTCGGGCTTTTCCGTCCGATTACCCTCTTCCCATTCCCGACAATCGAGGTCTCAAATGTTGGAAATCGCGTAAAAGGCATTCTGGTTGTTGAAATGAATGCAGGTCAAATGATTGAAGATGTACGACTTTCGGTAGGCTGCAAAGTGAAAATAGAACATTTCGGTCGCTTCGGCGGCATCATCCCGGCGCCGGATGAAGTAGTAAGGGCCCTTGAACAAAAAATTATCGGAGGTTAACCATGGAAGAACTATTTGCAAAGACCGAAATACGGAAACCGGAAAATATCGTCTATAAGAAGACCGACCTGATGGTGGACCGGCCGCTGAGTTATTGCCCGGGATGCGGTCATGGCACTGCCCACCGCATGCTCATGGAAGTGATTGAAGAGATGAATATCCAGGGGAAAACCATCGGAGTATCCCCCGTCGGATGCTCGGTGCTGGCCTATGACTTTCTTGACATCGACATGATCGGCGCCGCCCACGGACGTGCCCCTGCACTGGCTACAGCCATAAAACGGATGTGGCCCGATCATTTTGTTTTCACATACCAGGGAGATGGCGATCTCGCTGCGATTGGCACGGCTGAAACAATTCATGCCTGCAACCGGGGTGAAAATATCACGATCATTTTCATCAACAACGGGATTTACGGAATGACCGGCGGACAGATGGCCCCTACAACCCTTCCCGGAATGCGTTCCTCTACCTCTCCATACGGACGGGATGTACCCACGATGGGCCACCCGCTTAAAATTACGGAACTTGTTGCACAACTGCCGGGAGTTTATTACGTTACACGTCAGGCCGTGCATACACCAGGCAATGTGCGTAAAACAAAAAAAGCAATCCGGAAAGCCTTTGAACTCCAAAAAGAGAACAAGGGACTAAGTTTCATCGAGATCGTTTCCAATTGCAATTCCGGCTGGAAAATGACCCCGGTTCAATCCAACAAATGGATGGAGGAAAACATGTTCCCATTCTATGAACTGGGTGATATTAAAGTGGATGGCAAACTGGTTGAAACATCAAAATAGCGAAGTGGTGAGATAGCCAATCAATCCGAATCGTAAATCGCAAATCGTAAATCGAAATGACAGAAGAAATTATAATTGCCGGTTTTGGAGGACAAGGTGTCCTTTCCATGGGAAAAATTCTCGCCTATTCAGGCGTCATGCAAAATAAAGAAGTAAGCTGGATGCCCTCCTATGGCCCGGAAATGCGCGGCGGAACCGCCAATGTAACCGTGATCATCAGCGATGAACGAATCAGTTCTCCCATCCTTAATGCTTATGATACTGCGATTATCCTGAATCAGCAATCTCTGGATAAATTTGAAAAAACGGTCAAACCGGGCGGTCTGCTCATTTACGACCCCAATGGATTGACCCGGTTACCGGTAAGGAAAGACATCAACATCTATTCGATCGAGGCTGCCGATGAGGCAGGGAAACGAGGTCTCTCCAAAATTTTCAACATGATCGTCCTTGGCGGTTTCCTCAAATTAAAACCGCTGGTCGCCCCGGAATATATCCACAAAGGATTGGAAAAATCGCTGCCTGCGCGCCACCATGCACTCATTCCTGAGAATGAAAAAGCAATAGAGATCGGAAAAGAGCTTCTTACGCCGGTCAATGTTCTGAATTAAAATTTATCGAAGACACCCAATCCGAAAAGTGCGAAGTCATACTTCACGGGATCATCAGGGTCAAGCAGCCTTAAACTTCCATCCAGTTCCTGCAAGGCCCTTGAGTCATTTTGTCTTCTGATGAGGATGCCTAACTTTCTGGCGACATTGCCTGAATGAACATCCAGCGGGCAGGAAAGTTTTGAAGGTGAAATGGATTTCCATAATCCAAAATCAACACCTGTAGCATCATTCCTTACCATCCACCGTAAAAACATATTGATTTTTTTAGCGGATGACCCTTTGTATGGGTCAGC
>JAPLDG010000284.1:10141-11424 GCA_026391845.1 Bacteroidota bacterium
CCAGATGTTGTCTGGATCTGGCAGGACCGGGTATTTCAAAAAAAAGTTCATGGAGCTTGTGAATGGCGGGTTGCAAGGAATTATCGGTTTGGTAATTGTTGAAAATTCCTTCCAGCCCTTCCTTGATGTAAATATTCTGCAATGCCCTGATAAAATGGATAAAATCGGTTGCATTAAAGGTACGGTGAACAAAACCCTCTAGCTTTTCTAAATGATGTTCCTGATGGCTCATGACAAAATCATAAGGCGAATCGCCCATAAGGTCCATCATGCGATGCCCGTTCCGGGTAATCATCCGCCTGTTTCCCCAGGCAATCGTTGCAGCAAGAAATCCGGCAATCTCAATATCTTCTTTTAAAGTATATCGATGTGGTACACTGATGGGGTCGGCCTCAATGAAATCAGTGGTGTTGTACTCCAATACCTTGGCCTCCAGAAAATCTTTTAACTCGTCACCACTCAATTCCATCATTGATATTTAAGATATTCATTCCGGGGGTGGATTTGTAACCAATTTTAAGCGAGGCAAATGTACCCTAAAAAAAACAAGAATATTCGAAGCTGATCCCTCCGCTAAAAAATTTTTTCGCATTCAGGACACTTGGTTATCCGGAAATTCCGTCAAAATCAATGATATTTGTTTATATTGCACCCAATGAAATCTCTCAGAAAAAAAATCATCGCGTATTTTTTAAACCTCTTTACTCTTCCCCGGGTCAAAGAGGTCATAGCGGGGTATGCAAAAATGTTCATGGGTGAAGCAGGCAGGTATTCAACCGGAATAAAAGCTGAAGCCATTGATACAAAAGAAACATTTACCATACTCTCCAAATATATCAGAAAGGAAAAGATTACGAGGGAGGAGAAGAAGAAGTTTAAAGGTCAGGTGGTCGATATCCTGAGAAGTTCAGGTGTGATTGTACCTGTGATGCTGATACCACTCCCGTTTATAGGAACCCTGCTGCTGATCATCATGGACCATCTGCTGTTGAGCATGCATATTCAATTGCTGCCCGACTCATTTTACCCGAAGGAGAAAAAAGACCTATTAACACCTGAAGGAATTGAAAAGGATCTATTAAAAGAGAATAAATTTATACCTTAGCTTTCTAAATATGACGCAACATGAAAACACTGAAAATCATTTTTCTTTTGCTTTGTGTCTGCCTGTCAATGAGAGCACAGGTTCCAATTAAATCCGTTGGCGACACACTGGGTCCGTGGAGCATCATAAACTTCGAGGAGCCAAGCGATTACATCCTCATCAACACGACTGCGCAGAA
>JAPLDG010000284.1:11460-16680 GCA_026391845.1 Bacteroidota bacterium
ACGACTGCGAAGAATATCTGGCAGATCGGTACGCCCCATAAACAGTTTTTCAACCAGTCTTATTCAGTGCCAAATGCCATGGTGACTGATACTTCGAATGTTTATCCGACCAACAATTACTCCTCATTCGACCTCTATATCGGAAGTTTTAATTCTAATTTTTCAAGTTTTTACGACCTGTTTATCGACTTCCGGCAAAAATTTGACTCCGATACCCTTCGCGATGGCGGTTATATCAGTATTTCATGGGATCTTGGACAATCCTGGATGAATATCCTGGATGATACCCTGTCACTTCAGTATTTTTACATTTCGCCTGCCTCAAATTTCGGTTGGTGGGGAAATACCAACCTTTATTCTGCCAGCAATACCTTGTTTAATGGTGAAAAAGGGTTTTCTGGCAAATCCAATGGATGGGTTCACTCGTGCATGGCCTGGTATGATTTACCGGTAAAGCATCCTGCCGGAATGGCGCAAGACACTACCATGATCCTCCGGTTCAATTTTATCTCTGATAACATCCACAACAACAGGGAGGGATGGATGATCGACGATATCCGGATTTTTTCGATCGACCTTGGATCGGGGATTAACGAAAAGACGACTCAGGTCATGCAAGTCCATGTGACTCCTAACCCATTTAAAACCAATGCAATGGTATTTTTGGATCAGAATTATACCAATGTTGAATACCAGTTGATGGATATGTCAGGAAGAATTTTATCCGAAGGAAAACCAGGAAAATGCAACGAATTCGAAATCCGACCTGATCATTTTTCCGCTGGATTATATATGCTGAAAGTATCCAACGGAACCGGACTCAGTACATTCAGAAGAATTATCCTGATGTAACCCCCCTTGATCTTCGATACGATTTTTTCACACGTCACGTGTCACGTGTCACGAGTCACGTGTTACTCCATGTTCTTCAGCGTCTCAATCGCTTCAGTTATATGTTTCTCAAAATTAAGCTGCGAGGAAAAAGTCAGCCTGACAATGCCGTGTTTATCAACGACAAAGGTGACCCGGCCAGGCAATACCCCCAGTGATTTTCCAACACCATACTTTTCAGAGACAGTTTTATCCCTGTCAGAAAGAAGCACGAAAGGTAATTTATGGTTGGCAGCAAAAGCCTGATGCGAGGCAATATCATCAGAACTGATGCCAATCACTTCGGCACCCGCCTCCTTGAAAACCTCATAATTATCCCGGAAGCTGCACGCCTCTTTGGTACAGCCATATGATTCATCTTTGGGGTAAAAATAGATCACCAGGTTCGACCGTCCGATATAGTCACTCAGGTTCACCCTCTTACCATGCTGATCAGGTAATGAAAAATCGGGGGCTTTGCTGCCAATCTCAATTTTGTTTGCCATGTTGCTGTTTTTGATTTCCGGCTTTTCACCGGGCGGTAAAGTGGAATGCGTGTTACAAGCAATGTAAAAGATGCCTGAAAACTTAAAACGAACACTAAAACATAAACCATAAAGGTAACACTATTTCTGTTCATGTGTTCTTTTTTTATAATCAGGGTTCAAGGCTACTTTTTTCGGTTTTCTGAATAATCGTCATTATTTATTTAGAATTCTTCCAAATAAATAAAGGTTTTTGTATCTTTGCAGCGAGATTTATCAATCAACTTAACCCATAAAGAAAAACCATGAAATCAGTCCTTGTCCTTTTAACATTCATCGCCATGGCATTCCTATCTAACGCGCAGAATAACAAAACATTATACGACTTTAAAACCACAACAATTGATGGCCAGCCATTCGACTTTGAGTCTCTCAAAGGCAAGAAGGTGCTGATTGTAAATGTTGCCTCCAAATGCGGGCACACCCCACAGTACGCCGAACTGGAGGAACTGTATAAAAAATATGCTGAGAAAAATTTCGTGATCATCGGTTTCCCTGCCAACAATTTTATGGGTCAGGAACCTGGCACCAATGCAGAAATAAAAGAATTCTGCACCAGCAAGTATCAGGTTACCTTCCCCATGATGGCCAAAATTTCGGTC
The DNA here is from genome assembly GCA_026391845.1 of Bacteroidota bacterium. Lineage (GTDB taxonomy): Bacteria > Bacteroidota > Bacteroidia > Bacteroidales > FEN-979 > CAIVAT01. The sequence goes on from JAPLDG010000284.1 coordinate 13,478, forward strand.
AAAGGCAAAGATATAGACCCGCTATACAGCTGGCTCACTTCCAAAGATCTGAACGGAGTACTCGACGCGCCGGTAAAATGGAATTTCCAGAAGTTCATGGTCGATGAACAGGGTCATGTTGCGGGGTTTGCCGCTCCGGGGGATAAACCCTTCGACGAAAAAATCACAACCTGGATCGAAAAGTAACAATGATGAAATACAAATGCACGATTTGCGGTCATGTCTATGACCCGCTCAAGGGCGATCCTGATTCGGGCATCGCTCCCGGTACCACTTTTGAAGATATCCCCGATGATTGGGTATGCCCGATCTGCGGTGTTGGAAAGAATGATTATGTGAAGATGAAATAAGACCGATTTCGGATCTCAAATTTCAGATTTCAGATTTGAGATTCGTGTTTCAGAAATTACCCATACCTTTGGTACTCCAAAAGAACTAATAACCATGGAAAAGAGCATCAAAGGAACAAAAACTGAACAAAATCTGCTCAAGGCATTTGCAGGGGAATCGCAGGCAAAAAACCGTTACACATTCTATGCAAAACAGGCTAAAAAGGATGGATTCGAACAAATTGCAGCCTTTTTTACAGAGACCGCACTGAATGAAGAAAGTCACGCGAAGACATTTTTTCGCTTTCTGGAAGGCGGCCCGGTTGAAATCACCGCCACCTACCCTGCCGGAATAATAGGAACCACCGCTGAAAACCTCAAAGCATCTGCAGAAGGGGAACACGAAGAGTGGACAAAACTCTATCCCGAATTCAGCAAAATCGCAACCGAAGAAGGATTTCCCGGTGTTGCAATGGCCTTCAAACTGATTGCCACCATTGAAAAACATCACGAAAACCGCTATCTGAAACTTTTAACCAATCTCGAAAGAAACAGGGTTTTTGAAAAAGATGAAAAAACATACTGGGTGTGCCGCAAATGCGGATACATCCATTTTGGCGTAAAAGCGTTGCAAAAATGCCCGGCCTGCGATCACCCGATGGCCTATTTTGAAGTTATGCAGGAAAACTATTAGGCGCAACTGCAGACTGCCAACTGCCAACTGCCAACTGCCAACTGGTAACATAGTAACAAAGTAACAGAGTAACAGAGTAACAAGGTAACAAAGTAAATAGGATATGTCGAAAAAACGTAAATTCAGCAAGGAAGAGGTTTTAAAGGATTATAAACTTGCCAACGAGCGTCGTCAGGTGAGTTTGTTGGGACGGCGTGAAGTATTGGGAGGAAGAGCCAATTTCGGTCTTTTCGGCGACGGAAAAGAAATTCCTCAGATTGTGAAAGCGAAATTTTTTCAGGATGGCGACTGGCGCTCGGGCTACTATCGCGACCAAACCTTTATGATGGCTGCCGGGTTATCCAATCTCGACATCTTTTTCGCCCAGTTGTATGGAGATACCGACCTCACGCGCAATCCCGATAACGGTGGACGTTTGATGAATTCTCATTTCGCAACACGGAGCCTGGATGAAAAAGGAGAATGGAAGGACCTTACAAAACAAAAAAACTCTTCCGGGGATATTTCTCCTACGGCAGGTCAAATGCCACGTTTGCTTGGCTTAGCCCTTGCATCCAAGGTTTTTCGCAACAGTCCTGAGATGTGGGATGCCGCGAAAAAATTCACCATCAAAGGAAATGAAATAGCCATCGGAACCATTGGCGATGCCTCCACTTCTGAGGGACATTTCTTTGAAACGATCAATGCCGCCGGAGTATTGCAGGTGCCTATAGCGCTTTCCATCTGGGATGACGGCTACGGAATCTCCGTTCCTAAAAAATACCAGACAACCAAAGAAGATATCTCAGAATTGCTGAAAGGGTTTGTTGCTGATGACAAAAAGCCGGGAATCCGGCTTTATTCCTGCATGGGATGGGATTATCCTGCATTGTATGACATGTATGAGGAAGGAATGGCTGTTTGCCGGAAAGAGATGGTACCTGTGGTTTTTCATGTCAGGGAATTAACACAACCGCAAGGACATTCGACATCCGGATCGCATGAGCGGTACAAGTCGGTGGAAAGACTTGCCTGGGAAAAAGATCATGACTGCATTCCGAGGATGCGTAAATGGATCCTTGAGGAAAATATTGCCTCGGCAGAAGAGCTCGATGCTATTGAGGCAGAGGCAGTTAATGTAGCCAAAAGCGCCCGGGACCGGGGCTGGAAAGCATTTCTGGCGCCATTCAAAGCCGAACGTGAACATCTTGTCAGTGTGGTAAAAACGACACACTGCCCCTGTAAAAAACAGGCCAGGATTGACAAGATCGTTGCCGACCTTGAAGCGATAGCCGAACCCATCAGAAAAGATATCATTTCGGCTGCGAAAAAAATCATGCGCGATGTATGTACTTCATGCAGCATGAAAAAACCGATGAAGGCCGACCTCGATGTATGGATGGCCGAGCAACGTAAACTCAATGTAGCCCGCTACAGCTCTCATCTTTACAGTGAATCTGAACACAGTGCCCTCAAGATAGCAGGCATTCCACCCGCATTCAACGACAATTCACCAGTTGTAACAGGCCGGGAAGTCCTGAACGCCAATTATGACATTCTCTTCAAAAACAACCCATTGTCTCTGATTTTCGGTGAGGATGTCGGGAAAATCGGAGGGGTCAACCAGACCCTGGAGGGTATGCAGCTTAAATATGGTGAAACCCGTATTTCAGATACCGGCATTCGTGAAGCTACGATCATCGGTCAGGGGCTCGGCATGGCTTTGCGTGGATTACGACCCATTGCCGAAATTCAATATTTCGATTACCTGCTCTATGGACTTCAGGTGATGAGCGATGACCTTGCTACCACTCAATACAGAACAGTTGGCGGGCAAAAAGCCCCTCTTATCATCAGCACCCGTGGTCACCGGCTCGTAGGAATCTGGCATTCAGGTTCCCCTCTCAGCATGGTGATCAACTCTATCAGGGGAATATTTGTCATGGTGCCACGCAACATGACTCAGGCTGCCGGTTTCTACAATACCATGATGGCCTCCGACGATACCGGACTGGTGATAGAGCCGCTGAATGGTTACCGGCTGAAAGAACAAATGCCATCGAATATTGGCAACTATCGCATTCCTTTAGGCGTTCCTGAAGTACTCAATGAAGGATCCGACATCACCATTGTGACCTATGGATCGTGTGTGAAAATTGCTCAGGAAGCAATTCCCCAGATAACTGACTTTGGAATTTCAA
>JAPLDG010000078.1:0-600 GCA_026391845.1 Bacteroidota bacterium
AATATAAAATACAAAAATATCAGGAGAGTATCATCCCAGATAAATCTCCTGATATTCTTTATACCCTATTTCTTCTGAATTGCGTTGATTTTTTCCTGAACCGATTTTACTTTATCAGGCTTATTTGTACGGGAGTAAATCTGCTTTAAAGTGAAAAGTGTATTTATATCTGCCGGCTGAAGCTCTGTTGCCTTTTCCAGGAATGGCAATGCCTTTTCAAGATAACCATCAGCTTCCTTCTTTAACTTATCAAATTTTACTGTCTCCTCTAAAGGTAATTTTGTGGCTTCTTCATTGATTGTTGCTGCTTTATTTACATACAACGCCCCAAGGTTATAATTTCCTTCAAAATACTCCGGATTTAACCTGATAGAATTTGAATATGCAGCAATGGCATTGTCGAAAGCATCTGCGCGCTGTTTCAGTGTTTTTGATGTGTCATTCGAAATATTATCATAAATGGTACCAAGCGCAAAAGCAACCGAATAGTTCGTTGAATCTTTTGCCATTGCTACTCTCAAATTAGACAATGCCTTGGGTGTATTGTTAAAAGTGAGATAAATATTCGTTTCAGCCAGAAACAATCGCAGATCATTTGGA
>JAPLDG010000078.1:717-1733 GCA_026391845.1 Bacteroidota bacterium
GTTATATATACAACCGGGGACTTATAGTTTGCCTTTAATAGTTTTATATAATATTGTTTCGATGCCTCCTTCTCATTTGCCAGCGAAGCGCAAGTAGCTGCATTTAACATGGAAAGCGTATCGGAAACATTAGCTAGTTCCATCACTTCGGCGCCTTTGCCAAAATTTATCATGGCATCCTTATAAAGCTTATTATTATAATTTTCAACAGCAGTAGTATAATAGCTATTGCGCTGCCAATCCAATTTTGAAAGAATATCATTATAATAGTCTTTTTTCGTGTCAAGTTCAATTGCTTTCCGATACGACTCCAGGGCTTTGGCAAGTGGATCAGGGTCAAGAGCCTTGAAATTTTCATTTTTAGTATTGGATATTTCCAGGTAAACATTCCCTCGTATGAACCATGCTTTGGCATCCGCGGCTGTACTGGGATCTAACACACACTGGTTGATTGCTTCCACAGCTTTATCTAATTTCCCATCTTTCAGGTAATTAGACGCTGTTTGGCGAACATTTTTCTGTCCGAAGGCGATGGTAAAGGAGGTTACCAAAACTAAAAGAAAAGCAATTTTTTTCATCATTTTAATATTAGAATGAGACGCTTGAGTTGATTTTTAGCCAACAAAGGTAAAAAATACCGGCTGATTTCATGCTACTTAGGTGTAAATTAATTTTCAGTTCCGGCATCTTCTGTTTTATCATTCACAATAGGTTCATTTGGTTCTTCATGTATGATTTCGTTGTTACCATCGATACTTTCTGAAATCATTTCATCAACAATTTCCGGTGCCACTTCCACATCAACTTTTGCAACTGCGGCGATGGAATCACCATCGTCGATTTTTATCAAACGAACACCTTGTGTTGCACGTCCCATCACTCTCAGGTTGACTACAGCCATCCTGATGATAACACCAGAGCGGTTTATGATCATCAGGTCATCACTATCAGTTACATCCTTTACCGCAATGACAGCTCCCGTTTTATCTGTAATATTCAAAGTTTTCACACCTTTT